>JAKSOU010000001.1 GCA_024405435.1 Akkermansia sp.
ACGCCCACAAGGAGCTCGGCCTGGAGATGATGGCCAAGGTGGTGGAGGACATGAAGACCATGGGTCAGGTGGACCAGCCCGCCAAGCTGGCAGGCAACACCGTCACCATGGTGCTGGCCCCCCTGCCCGCCGCCCAGCGCGTCAAGAAGTTCAAGAAGTACGAGGACGAGAACTTCGACACCGAGTCCGAGGAATTCGACGCCAAAGACGACGAGGAATGATTTACAATTGACAATTTACGATTGACGATTTGTAAATAGAGGCGCGCGTTGCGCGCGGGAATTTTCAAGCCCCATGCGGCATTCTGCCGGATGGGGCTTTTGCAATCGCGCCGCGCGCGGCGGGTGGACGGGGTTATTTCTCCCAGCGGCGGTGCTGCATGGCATCTTGGGCGGCGGCCATCTCCGCCTTGTGCTTGCTGGGGCCCTCCGCGGTGCCCAGGAGGGTTCCGCACCAGGTGACGCTGGCGCGGAACGGGCCCAGGCCGGGGTCCTCTCCCACGGCCTCCACGGCGTACTCCGGGCCGCAGTTGTTGATGGCCTGCAGGGTTTCCAGCAGCGCGCCCTTGTAGTTCACGGCAGTCAGGCTCTCCACGCGGTCCAGGCTGTCGCTCAGCAATGCCAGGGACACCTTGCGCGCGGCCGGGTATCCGGAATCCATCATCACGGCGCCGATGACGGTTTCAAAGGTGTTGGCCAGCACGGAGGGCGTGTTGCGTCCGCCGCCCTTCTCCAGCTGCGGGCTCATGGCCAGCTGCGCGCCCCAGCCGAGACTGCGGCACAGCCCCGCCAGGTGCTGGCGGCTCACCACCGCGGCGCGCATCTTGGTGAGCTGCCCCTCGTCCGCCTTCGGGAAGCGCGTGAACAGCTCGCGGCTCACCACCAGCTCCAGCACGGCATCGCCCAGGTACTCCAGGCGCTCATAGGCAATGTTGGTGCTGCGCTTCTGGTCCACGCTGGGGTGGGTGAGCGCCTGCTCCAGCCACGCGGCATCCGTGAAGGTGTAGCCCAGGCTCTGTTCCAGCACGTCTCTCTGCATGCGCATACTGTACCACACCGCGCCGCATGCGGCGAACATTTTTCTTCCGGCCCGCGTATGTGCTTGACATGGTGCGGCCCCGGTGCAAGAATGAAGACAAATGAATAAACCGTTTGTTTCATTCGCACTGTTGGGGCTGCTGCTAGGCGGCCCCGTGTATGGCCAAGAGGATGCACCCGCCACAGACGACACGCCCGCCGCGGAAGACACCGCCAAGGCCAAGCCCACGCCAGCGGAGCTGAAGGCGGCGAAGCTCAAGAAGAAATCCGAAAGCCTGAAGGTGAAGTGGTACAACGATGAGAAAAAGGCTTTCAAGGATGCCAAGAAGTACAACCTGCCAGTGTGGGTGCTGTACTCCAACCCCGCCACGTGCGGCGTGTGCCAGCTTCTGGACAAGAACATCCTCAACTCCCGCCAGCTCAAAAATGCCAAGGGGCTGTTCATCGGGTTCCGCAGCACGTCGCCGCTGCCCAAGTACGGTTGCGACAAGGGCATGCCGATGGGTGCTCTGGTGGAGCCCAACGGCACAAAAATCTGCAACCTGAGCTACAACCCCGGCATGACGCCGGAGAAGTACATCGAGCAGATCACCAACGCCCGCATCCGCATCCAAGAGGGCAAGGACGCACCAATCATGCTAAACGGCAAGAAGATCCCCCCGCCCCCCACCAACTGATGAAAGGCGCCATCCTCGCACTCTCCCTGTGCCTGTGCGGCATCACCGCCGCGCAAGAGGCCCCTGCCCCGGCGGCGGCTCCCGCGCAGCAGGAGTCCGCGGCGGAACGCGACCAGCAGCTGCTGGATTCCTACGCCGCCCAGCCCACGCTGGAGAACGCCGCGCGCATCCTGGGGCTCGCGTCCCTGGACGATGAGAACGCCACGTACCGCATGGGGTTCTGCAGCCAGCTGATCCGCCAGCACAGCGCGCGCCTGAACGAGCTGCTGGAGAAGGCGGGCGGCGCGGATTATTCGTCGGTCTTCCGTCTGCACATCTGCATCTGCTGCTGGCTGGCGGACACGCCGGAGAGCAACAAGGCCGCCGCAACCTGGCTGAAGCACGACCCCATCTTGGAGGCGTGGTCACGCATCAAGCCCGACTCTCCCAAGCCGGATTTCTCCAAGCTGGAAGAGCTGTCGTCCTCCCCCATGGAGGCCATGGCGCTGGATATGGCGTGGGGCGCGTACGATGCCACGCGCAGCCGAGACATCCTCTGCTCTTTTATCCGCTGCGGCACCCGCACCGCCGCCCCGGAAAAGCCCCGCAAGCTCTGGATGGTGACCGATGAGCAGCGGGCACAGGCGGCAAAAGCCCCGAATGGCATGGATGTCGTGTCCATGGCCGCCAAGTGGAGCGTGCAGAGCCGCGCGAAGGCGGATGCCGCCTTTGCCGCAGAGGTCCAGGCCTGCCTGGCCACCTTGCCCGCGGATGTGCAGGGCCGCTGGAAAGAGCCCCTGCCGAACTACCCGCAGAACGAATCCGAATACACCCCCAATCCCGAATCAAACCAACCGTGACCATGCGTTCCGCACTTCTCCCGCTGCTTGCGGCGGCCATGCTGCCGACCAGCGCCCAAGACAAGCCAGCCGCATCCACTCCCCCCGCCCCGCCCGCCGCGGTATCGGCGGAGGATTTGCAACCGGAGGTGAAATCATACGTGCTGCTGGTGACCGCCGCCATCATGGAGAAGACCGCGGAGCTCTTCGAGCAGGGCGCGGAGGGCGATATCAAGCGCATGCTCGCGGAGGTCACCGCCGCCAACACCACCGTGCCCACGGACAAGCTGCCGGAGGCCCACCGCGCGTACCTGGCGGAACGCCACGCCGTGCTGCACGCCATCGTGCAGGAGGTGCAGGCCCAGGAAAACGCCACCGATGAGTCAGCCAAGGCCGTGGTGGACGCCCACAGGCAGGAATTCAACGACATTGACGCCAAGTACCCGGAACCCGCCGCCGCGCTCAACGAGAAGCTGCTCAACAAGACCGCGCACGAGCTGATGCTCAAGCGCAACATCTCCGCCCGCGCTGTCGCCGATGTGATGGCGCACCCGGACACCACCGCCAAGGGCCAGAAGGCCACCATGATCGCCTACTACCGCGCAGCCGCGCGCCTGCTGCGCGAGGCCGCAACGGAACCCGGCCGGGGCGGCACGGCCCAATGAAATTATGAAGGGCGTTCCGCCTTCGCCCCACGGACTTCCGTCTTCGCTGAAGCTACGCCGAAATAAAACGCCGAGGCCTTCGGGAGCGTTTTTCCCCTGCATCGCAAATACGGAGGGGGAGAGCCGAATGCGCTTGACCCCGCGGGGCGCGGCGCATAGAATGGCGGGGTGATGCAGGAGCTGGAAATCATGGCACCGGCGGGGTCGTTCGAGTCCCTGGCGGCGGCGCTGCGGGCCGGGGCGGACAGCGTGTACTTCGGCGTGGGCATGTACAACATGCGCGCGCGCTCCACCGTGAACTTCACGGAGGACGACCTGCCGAAGGTGGTGCGCCTCTGCCACGCGTGCCATGCCAAGGCGTACCTCACCTGCAACATCATTGTGTACGACGAGGAGCTGGCGGGCATGGAAAGCCTGCTGGAGCGCGCCAAGGCGGCGGGCGTGGATGCCGTGATAGCGGCGGACATGGCGGTCGTCACCCACGCGCGCAAGCTGGGGCTGGAGGTGCACGTGTCCGTTCAGGCGAACGTGTGCAACGTGTCGGCCGTGCGGTTTTTCGCGCAGTACGCGGATGTGATGGTGCTGGCACGCGAATTGAAGCTCTCGCAGATCCGCCACATCATCGACACCATCCGCGCGGAGAACATCTGCGGGCCGGGCGGCAGGCCCGTGCGCATCGAGATTTTCGCCCACGGCGCCCTCTGCATCGGCATCTCCGGCAAGTGCGGCATGAGCCTCGCCGCCTACAACCACAGCGCCAACCGCGGCCAGTGCTTCCAGCTCTGCCGCCGCAAATACCGCGTCACCGACACCGAGACCGGGTTCGAGATGGACGTGGACAACCAGTACATCATGTCGCCCAAGGACATCTGCACCATCCGCGTGGTGGACCAGCTGGTGGAGGCGGGCGTGTCCGTCTTCAAGCTGGAGGGCCGCGGGCGGTCGGAGGCCTACGTCTCCACCGTCACGCAGGTGTACAAGGAGGCCATGAAGTCATGCGCGGACGGCACGTGGAGCCCGGAGAGGGTAGCCGCGTGGGAGGAGCGCCTGCTGCAGGTGTTCAACCGCAAGTTCTGGCACGGCGGCTACTACCTGGGTGAGGAGTGGGACACCTGGAGCGGCTGCTCCAACAGCCTGGCCCTGGAGCAGCGCCGCCACCTCGGCCGCGTGGTCCGCTGGTACCCCAAGGCCAAGGTGGCGGAAATCCGCCTGGAGGCGGAACCCCTCTCCCCCGGCGACAAGATTGAAATCACCGGCTGCACCACCGGAATCGTCCGCGTGGAGGTGCAGGAGGTCCGCTGCGACGACGCGCAGGGCGTCACCCACGTGGTGCCCACCGCGCCCAAGGGGGCCGTGGCCATGGTAGCCGTGGACACCAAGCTGCGCCACGGCGACAAAGTGTATCTGGTAACGCGCCGCAAGCTGTCATGAACGGAGAGGGTCACATTCGCGAGCTGTTCGGCGCGGCGGACATCCGCTGCGGCGTGGAGCGCGTGGCGCGGGAGGTGCTGGCGCACTTCGGCACGCGGGACGAGGTTCTGGTTCCGGTGGTGCTGGACGGCGGGATGATGTTCGCGGCGGATTTGCTGCGCCTGCTGCCCGCCAACTTCCGCCTGGAGACCATGCGCGTGTCCTCCTACGGCGCGGGCAAGGAGAGCAGCGGCGAGCTGCAGTGGCTCACCCCGCCGCCCGGCGTGGCGGGGCTCCGCGTGCTCGTGGTGGACGACTTGGCGGATTCCGGCATCACCCTGAGCCGCATCTGCCAACGCCTGGCGGACATGGGCGCCGCGGAGGTGCGCTGCGCGGTGGCGGTGGACAAGACGGAGCGGCGGGAGGCCGGTTTCGCGCCGGATTTCGCCGCGCTGCACACGCACGGCGGCTTCCTGGTGGGCTACGGCATGGATTTCGCCGGAAAATACCGCAACCTCCCCTTCATCGGCGTGCATGAGGACTGATTTGCGCCCTTCCGCACACATTTCTCAAAAAAATCTCGTCCTTTTGCTTGACATTGTGGCGCGCGGGTGGTATCTTCCTGTCCCGTCTTGGCGGCACAGCGCCGCCGGGCGCATCAATACAACCTAATCAAATACATCTTATGGTAGCAATTCGTCTCAACCGCCAGGGTTCCAAGGGCCGTCCTTTCTACAAGATCGTCGTGGTCGACAGCCGCGACCGCCGCGACGGCGCGTTCATTGAGCAGCTCGGCACCTACAACCCCATGGCTGAAGGTGTCAATTACGAAATTGATGTGGAGAAGGCCGACAAGTGGATTTCCACCGGTGCCCGTCCGTCCGTGACCGTGGCCTCCATCATCAAGAAGGCCCGCGCCGCCAAGGCCTGAGCCTCCCCGTATCCCCCCCTTTCTTCATTGTTTGATTTCACAGGTTGTTATTGTTCACACCTGCACCCTCCCGGTGCAGGTGTGTTTTTTTCAGCGACCGCATAACAGCAGGCCCGCGCGGCGAACGCCGCGCGGGCCTGCTGAAAGGGAGTTCCCGGCAAGATTGACCTAGCGCCTGTACTTCTTGCGGAAGTCGAGGATGGCCATCTGCTTGGAGATGGAGGCCTCCAGGAAGGTGAGCTCCTCTCGCGACATGACGGAGGATGCGTTCTTGATGGCCTCCTTGGCGCGCGCGATGGCCTCCTCCACGGTGTCGGTGTTGATGTCGGCCGCCTCCAGCGCGGTGTCGGTGACGAGGAGGATGTGGTCGGTCTCGACCTGGAGGAATCCGCCGCCCACGAAGAGGCTCTTGCGGGTGCCGTCGTCCTTGGCGCGGTAGATGAGCTCGCCGTTGGCGACGGAGGTGATGAGGGAGGCGTGGCCGGGGAGGATTTCCATCTCACCCTCTGTGCCGGGCAGCTGGATGCCGAGGACCTCGGTATCCAGAGCGGTTTTCAGCGGCGTGATGATTTTGAGGTGCATGGCGGTTCAGGTCAGGCTTTCTCCACGGTGTCGATGCCGCCCTTCATGTAGAAGTTGCCTTCCGGGACGGCGTCCCACTTGCCGTCCAGGATTTCGGCGAAGCCGCGGACGGTCTCGGCCACGGGGACGTACTGGCCCTTGATGCCGGTGAAGACCTCCGCCACGGCGAAGGGCTGGGAGAGGAAGCGCTGGATCTTGCGCGCGCGGCTCACCGTGAGCTTGTCGGCCTCGGAGAGCTCGTCCATGCCCAGAATGGCAATCATGTCCTGGAGGTCCTTGTAGCGCTGGAGGGTCTGCTGCACGCCGCGTGCCACGCGGTAGTGCTCCTCGCCCACCAGCTCCGGCGTGAGGGCCTTGGAGGTGGAGGCGAGCGGGTCCACGGCGGGGTAGATGCCCTGAGCGGCGAGCGCGCGCTCCAGCACCACGGTGGAGTCCAGGTGGGAGAATGTGGTGGCGGGTGCGGGGTCCGTCAAGTCGTCGGCGGGCACGTAGACGGCCTGCATGGAGGTGATGGAGCCCTTGCGTGTGGAGGTGATGCGTTCCTGCAGGCCTGCCATTTCCTCCGCCAGGTTGGGCTGGTAGCCCACGGCGGAAGGCGTGCGGCCCAGCAGGGCGGACACCTCGGAACCGGCCTGGGAGAAGCGGAAGATGTTGTCCACGAACAGCAGCACGTCGCGGTTCTCCTCGTCGCGGAAGTACTCCGACATGGAGAGGGCGGAGAGGGCCACGCGGAGACGTGCGCCCGGGGGCTCGTTCATCTGGCCGTAGACGAGTGCCACCTTGGAGTTCTCCGGATGCTCCTGGTCGATGACGCCGGATTCGGACATCTCGTTGTAGAAGTCGTTGCCCTCGCGGGTGCGCTCGCCCACGCCGGCGAACACGGAGAGGCCGGAGTGCGCCTTGGCGATGTTGTTGATGAGCTCCATGATGAGCACGGTCTTGCCCACGCCTGCGCCGCCGAAGGAACCGGCCTTGCCGCCCTTCAGGAACGGGCAGATGAGGTCAATCACCTTGATGCCGGACTCCAGCACCTCAGACGAGGTGGCCTGCTCCTCCAGGGAGGGGGCGCCGCGGTGGATGGGATAGCGCTTCACATCCTCCAGCTGGCCCTTCTCGTCCACGGTCTCGCCCAGCACGTTGAAGATGCGGCCCAGCACCTTCGGCCCCACGGGAACGGAGATGGGGGCGCCGGTGTCCACCACTTCCATGCCGCGCTTCAGGCCGTCCGTGGAGCTCATGGCCACGGTGCGCGCCCAGCCGTCGGTGAGGTGCTGCTCCACCTCCAGGGTGAGGTTCTTGGGCTGGCCGTCCACCTCGTAGGCGACGGTGAGAGCGTTGTAGATGGCGGGCATTTGCGCGCCGGAGAAGTCGACGTCGACGACGGCGCCGATGATTTGAACGATTTTACCAGTGTTCATAGCGAGGGGGGATGGTGGGGGGTTATTCCATGGCCTTCATGGCGGTGGTGATTTCGAGAAGTTCGTTGGTGATTTGGGCCTGGCGGGCCTTGTTGTATTCGAGCGTAAGGTCTCCGATGAGGGTCTTGGCGTTCTCGGTGGCGGCCTTCATGGCCACCATGCGGGCGCACTGCTCGGAGGCCTTGCCCTCCAGCACCAGCTGGGTGATGGCGTTGCTGAAATAGATGGGCAGGATGGAGTTGAGCAGCTCCGCGGGATTCGGCTCCAGGATGAAGTTGCCGTTGTCGGAATCCGGCACGTCGTCCGTCCCGGCCACGGCCAGCAGCTCCTCCTTGGTGATGGGCAGCAGCGACTCCACGTGCGGCTTCTGCACCATGATGTTCACGAAGCTCTGGTAGGCCACCATCACCTCCCGGTACGTGCCGTCCGTGAAGGAGTCGCGCACGTGGTCCAGCACGGGCTTCAGGTCGGAGTCCGTGAAGTCGTCGCCCAGCGAGTAGGAGGCCACCAGGTTGCGCCCGGCCTTGGCGATTTGGGCGTTGAGCTTGGCGCCGATGGTGATGTAGTCCGCATCCGCGGGGGCCTTGAGCAGCACCTCGCGCATGAGGTTGGAGTTCAGGCCGCCGCAGAGCCCGCGGTCCGTGTTGACCACCAGCACGAGCACCCTGCCCGCCTCACGCCTCTGCATGAGGGGGGATGAGCTTTCCGCGATTGTTTCCTGCAGGTGCTCGAAGACGTTTGCGATGGCGGCGATGTACTCGCGGCCGCGGAGTGCGAGCTCCTGGGCGCGGCGCATCTTGGCGGAGGCCACCATCTGCATGGCCTTCGTTATCTTGGAGGTGTTGGTAACCGAGCGGATGCGCCGCTTGATGTCTCTCAGGCTTGCCATGTCACTTCTTGATGCGCGTCTTGAACGCGGTCATGTATTCTTTCAGGCGGGCGTCGATGTCGTCCGTCAGCGCCTTCTCGCGCTCGATGTCCGCCAGCAGCTCCGCCGCGTTGACAGAGGCGTCCTCCTCCAGCGCGTCGCGCACGCTGCGGATGTCGTCCACCGGCACGTCATCCAGGAAACCGCGCTGGATGGCGTAGAGGTTGACGGCCTCCGTGGCGAGGCTCTTGGGCGCGTACTGGCCCTGCTTGAAGAGCTCCACGATGCGGCGGCCGCGCTCCAGCTTGGCCTTGGTGGCGGCGTCCAGGTCGGACCCGAACTGGGCGAAGGCCTGCAATTCCTCGAACTGTGCGAGGTCCAGCTTCACGGAGCCGGCGAGCTTCTTCACGATCTTGGTCTGCGCGCTGGAACCCACGCGGCTCACGGAGATGCCCACGTTGATGGCCGGGCGCACGCCCTGGTAGAACAGGTCCGTGTCCAGGAAGATCTGGCCGTCCGTGATGGAGATGACGTTGGTGGGGATGTACGCGGAAACGTCGCCGGCCTGGGTCTCGATGATGGGCAGGGCGGTGAGGGAGCCGCCCTTGCGGCCGCCCTCGCTGTTGATGCGCGCGGCGCGCTCCAGCAGGCGGCTGTGCAGGTAGAACACGTCGCCGGGGTAGGCCTCGCGGCCGGACGGGCGGCGCAGGATGAGCGACACCTGGCGGTAGGCCACGGCGTGCTTGGAAAGGTCGTCGTACACGATGAGGGCGTCCTGGCCCTGGTCCATGAAGTACTCGCCCATGGCGCACCCGGCGTAGGGAGCCAGGTACTGCATGGCGGCGGAATCGGATGCAGAGGCCACCACCACGATGGTGTACGGGAGGGCGCCGCTTTCCTCCAGCTTGGCCACCAGGCGGGAGACGTTGGCGCGCTTCTGGCCGATGGCCACGTAGATGCTGTAGAGCGGGCGGAAGGCGGCGTCGCCGCTTTCCTCGCCGCGCTTGTTCTGGCGGGCCTGGGAGATGATGGTGTCGATGGCGATGGCGGTCTTGCCGGTGGAGCGGTCGCCGATGATGAGCTCGCGCTGGCCGCGGCCGATGGGAATCATGGCATCGATGGGCAGGATTCCGGTCTGCACGGGCTGGTTCACGCCCTGGCGGGAGATGATGCCGGAGGCAATCTTCTCCACGGGGTAGTGCGCGGCGGCCTCAATCGGGCCCTTGCCGTCCAGCGGGTTGCCCAGCGTGTCCACCACGCGCCCCAGCAGGCCGGGGCCCACGGGCACCTGCAGCAGGCGCCCCGTGGTCTTGCAGGTGTCGCCCTCCTTCAGGTCGGCCCCGTTGCCGATGAGCACGGCGCCCACCTCGTTCTCCTCCAGGTTCATGGCGAGGCCCATGACGCCGCCGGGGAACTCGATCATCTCATTGAGCATGGCGTTGCTGAGGCCCTCGATGCGGGCGACGCCATCTCCGATGGCCTTGATGGTGCCGACGTTTTCGGATGCGGCTTGCGTGGTGATGTTGCGGATTTGCGCTTCAAGTTCTTGTACGATGTTGCTCATACGCGTTCGATTTGGGAAAGGTTTGTTGTGGGAGGTTCAGGAGATGCGGGAAAGGCGGTCGATGCGGGATTTGACGGAGGCGTCCGTCACGTTGTCGCCCACCTTGACGGTGAGCCCGGCAATCAGCGAGGGGTCCGTGTTCCACTCGTACTCCAGCCCGGCATGGCGGGCATCCAGGCGGGCCCTGATGGCGGCCTGCTGCTGCTCTGTGAGGGGCACGGCGCTGGTGACGGTGGCGGTGCGGCGCGCCTGCTCCAGGCGCAGCAGCTCCGTGAAGGCGGCCAGCAGGGGCACGTAGTTGCGGGGCTTGCGCTCCTGCAGCGTGGCGGCCACGCGGCGCACGGCCGCCTCGTCCGGCAGGCCGTCCGCGCCGATGCACGCGCGCATGAGGCGGCGAGCCTGGGCCTGTACTTCCTTGCTGATTTTCATCTGGGGTTAAAGGTTGTTGATGGCTTCGTCGTTGATGCGGCGGTGGTCCTCCTCGGTGAGGACCTTGCCGGTGACCTGGGCGGTGGCGGCGGCCACCAGGCGCACGAACTCGCCCTTGAGGGCCTCCTTCTCGCGCTGGGCATCCATGGCGGCCTGCTTGTGAGCGTTGTCAATCACGGTCTGCGCCTCCGCGGTGGCCTTGGCGGTGAGGTCCGCCTGCAGGCGTGCGGCGGTCTGGCGTGCGGCGTCCAGCTCCTTCTTGCCGGTGTCGCGGGCCTCGGTGAGGATTTGCTCGCCTGTGGCCTTCACGTCGGCCAGCTCCTTTTCGGAGCGGGCGTGCATGGCCTCGCCCTCCTCGATGCGCTTGCGGCGCTCCTCCAGCTGGGCCATGATGGGCTTGATGCCGAAGAAGACCACCACCGTCACCACAATGGCGAAGGCGATGAAGTGCGCGATGAAGGCGTCCGCGTGCAGGCCGAACTTGTTGGCGAATTCCTGAAGGTCGAAAGCGAGCATGTATGGCATGGCGAGATACGGTGCGGTGAAATGGTTTGGAAAGGGGACGGTGCCGCGGCGGGGGAGCCGCGGCGGCACGCGGGCGGTTTTACTTCGTGCCCATGAAGATGGCCACGAAGGCAACACCTTCCACCAACGCGGCCAGCACGATGGAAAGGGCGAGGATCTTGCCGAAGGCGGCGGGGTTGCGGCCTGCGGCCTCGGAGGCGCCGCGGCCGATGAGGCCGATGCCGATGCCGGCACCGACGGCTGCGAGACCTGCTCCAATTGCGAGTTCGGGTATCATAATGATGTATTTTTGTTGTTTCTCTTTTGCTAAACCCCCGACCTCACGTGGTCATGATCCGCCGGGGGAAGGGTTTCTATTATTCCTATGCGGTGGTTTGTGGTTTCTCCTCCTCCTCTTCCTCGGAACCCACCTGGGTGGAGAGGAACAGCGCCGTGAGCATCAGGAACACCAGCGCCTGCACGAACGCCACCACGATTTCCAGCGCCATGAACGGCATCACCGCCAGGAAGTTGATCTCGCCCATCTTCTCCATGATGGCCTCTCCGGCGTAGATGTTGCCGAAAAGTCGCGCGGCCAGCGCCACCGGGCGCACCGCTATGGAGATGAGCTCAATGATGCCCACAAAGAAGAAGATGGGCATGAGCAGGTACTTCAGCACGCCCACCAGGCCGCCCTTGGGGCCGAAGATGTGCTTCAGGAAATGCCACGGCCCCTGCTCCGCTATGCACCAGATGAACCACAGCAGCGCGTAGAAGAAGCCCAGGAAAACGGTGACGCCCAGGTCGGCGTTCGCGCCGCGCAGCAGGGGCTTGCCCTCGTAGGTGATTTCGCCCACGCCGGGGATGAGCCCCATGTAGTTGCTCACCAGGATGAGCAGGAAGATGCTGGCGAAGTACCAGAAGTATTTCTTGGCCAGGTACGGCCCGGTCAGGCTCTCCACGAATTTGTAGAGGCTCTCGAACACCCATTCCACAAAGTTCTGCAGCTTGCCGGGAATGCGCTCCATCTTGCGCGTGGCCAGGCGCAGCAGGATGGTCAGCACCACCACCGCCAGGCAGAACATCACCAGCGAGTTGCTGATGGGCAGCGAGTGCCCCGGCCAGAACGGCAGGTCGATGTTCCACAGCACGGGCGCATCCGTGGTCAATCCCTCCGCATGCTCTTCCGCCGCCTGCGCCGTCGCGGCCCCAAGCATCAGGAGCCCCGCCGCGCCGCACATCATCTTTTGCAGAAGCATTCTCATCTCGTTCAGCGGTATTGTACACCACGCGCGCATGCGGGGTCAAGGGGAAATGTGGAAGCCGGCGATATTCCTCGCCTGTACATTGGGCTTGAAAAAGGGGCCGGGATATGGCAAAATTCCGCGGCAATGCTGGATATATGCCTATTGGGAACGGGCGGCACGCTGCCGCTGACCAACCGGTGGCTCACCTCGCTGATGGTGCGCTACCAGGGGCATGGTGTGCTCATCGACTGCGGCGAGGGCACGCAGATAGCGGCGCAGGAGGCGGGGCTGAGCCTGAAGCCCGTGGACCTGGTGCTGCTCACGCACCTGCATGCGGACCACGTGAGCGGGATGCCGGGGCTGCTGCTGACCATGGGCAACATGGGGCGCACGGAGGAGCTGCGCATAGCGGGCCCGGTGGGCACGGCTCGGGTGGTGAACGCGCTGCGCGTGATTGCGCCCAACCTGCCGTTCGAGATCACCACCACCGAGCTCACCGGGCAGGACGAACACCTGGATTTTCTGGACTGCCGCATCCACGCCTTCAAGGTGCTGCACGGCGTGACCTGCTACGGCTACAGCCTCTCCCTGGCGCGGGCGGGGAAGTTCGACCCCGTGGCGGCGCGGGAGCGCAATATCCCCCTGCCCCTCTGGAGCCGACTGCAGAAGGGCGAGACCATCCAGCAGGACGGCACCACCTACACGCCGGACATGGTGATGGGCCCGCCGCGCCCCGGCCTGAAGGTGACCTACTGCACAGACACGCGCCCCGTACCGGCGATATCTGCGGCGGCGAAGGATTCCGACCTGTTTGTGTGCGAGGGCATGTACGGGGATGTGGACATGCAGCTGAAGGCGCTGGAGAACCGGCACATGCTGTTTGCGGAGGCCGCGCAGCTGGCGGCGGACGCGGGCGGCGTGAAACGCCTGTGGCTCACGCATTTCAGCCCGTCCATGCCCAATCCGAAGCATTTCAAGGACTACGCCTGCCGCATTTTCGCGGACACCACCATCCCGCAGGACGGTGAATCCATCACCCTGGCGTTCGAGGATTAGCCGCGGCGCGCGGCGTCAATATTCCTGCGCCTGGATGAAGCGGACATGGAAAACCTCCGCGCCGCCGTTGTAGAGGTGGATTTCAATGCAATCCGAGCGGTGGCGCACCATGTAGGCGTCGTGCTCCTCCGGCGGGCGCGGGGAAAAGCGCCCGATGCGCTCCGGCGTGAGCACGGCGCTGCGCAGCACGCCCACCAACCGCGCGTTGCTCATGCCCGCCATCTGAATGTAGTCGGAGGTCGGCAGCGTCAGCACGGGTATTTTCTTGGGGTCCACGGCCGCAGAACATACCAGCATCCGCGCGTTTTGTCAAGCCCGCGCGCTTGGCACGCATGCGGGCGCGGTCACTCCGCGTCCTCCGGCAGGGGGAGCAGCTCCAGGTGGGCCTGGGTGACCTTGCGCTTGTCTGTTCCGGTGACGGTGACCAGGTAGTCTTTGATGCGCAGTTTCTCCCCGCACACGGGAAGGTGGCCGAGGCAGTCCGTGATGTAGCCGCCGAGGGTTGAGACGCCGGATTCCGGCTCGATTTCGCCGATGTCCGGCAGGTATTCCGAAAGGTCGAAGAGTGCGAGCGCGCCGCTGGCGATGTACTGCCCGGGCGCAATCGGGAAGAAGTCGCGCGCGGAGTCCGCCTCGAACTCGTCCTGGATGTCGTCGCCCACTATCTCCTCCAGCACGTCGTCCAGGAACACCAGCCCCAGCGCATCGCCATACTCGTCCACCACCAGCGCAAAATGCGTCTTCTCCTTGGAGAAGAAGTTGAGCAGGGTGTCCAGCTTCATGGTTTCCGGCACCACCTTGAGCTCGCGCTTCACCTTCATCAGGTCCGGCTCCGGCATGGTGGCCAGCTTCAGCATGTCCTTCACATGCAGCCAGCCCTGCAGCGCGTCCAGGTGGCCGTCCACCAGCGGGAAACGGCTGTGCGGGCTCTTGCTCACCAGCTCCAGGTTGTGCTGGAAGGCATCGTTGATGTCCAGCATCTCCACGCTGCCGCGGGGCACCAGGATGTCGCGCACGGAGCGGTCGTTGAGCTCCAGGGCGTTCTTGGAGATTTCGGCCTCGGTCTCGGTGACCTCGTTGCTGCGCCCGCTCTCCTCCACGATATGAGCGATTTCCTCTGCGCTGTGCGTGGTGTTGGGGACGTAGTGGGGGTCCACGCCGAAGAGGTGGTGAGCGATGAAGTTGGCGGTGTGGTTGAAGAGGTAGACGATGGGCTTGGTGAGCTTGGCGAAGCGCTTCATCCACGGCGCGGTGAGCATGGCCACCTCCAGCGGCTTGCGGATGGCCAGGCTCTTGGGCACCAGCTCGCCCAGCACCACGTGCGCAAACGTGAACAGCGAGTACGCGATGACGTACGAGATGAAGCTCACCGCCTGCGGCGCCAGGTGGCAGAAGTAGGCCAGCGGCGGGGCGATGAGCTCCTCGATGAACGGCTCTCCCATGTTGCCGAGGGCGAGTGAGGCGATGGTGATGCCGACCTGGTTTGCGGAGAGGTAGGCATCCAGGTGGCGCACGATGTGGAGGGCGGTCTTGCGGCGGCGCGCCAGGCCCTTGCTGTCGCTCTCGTTCTCCAGCAGCTGGCTCTCTCGCACGCGCGCGCTGGCAAACTCGTTCGCCACAAAGAAGGCGTTCAGGAACAGGAAGAACACAATCCCGATGACGAACAGCAGGATGGAGGACAGACTGGGGAAGCTCCAGGTGACTTGCGCCGCTTCCTCCGCGCTCAGGAACAGGTTCATGGGTGGGGGTTACAGTTTCTCGAAGGTGCCCTCGTCGCGACGCTGCAGCACGGTGAACCCGGCCTTCTTGGCATCGGTGATGGAGAGCGGGGCGGTGATTTTCGGCACGTTCACGTTGCCGATTTTCTTGCGCACGGGGTTCTTGCAGTACATGCAGTGCGTGAGCGGCGCGCGGTCCGCCGGGCGCATGAGCTCAAAGCCCTTGCGGCACATCGCGCAGGAGCGTTGCGGGTCTTCCGGGTGCTCGGAGATGTATTCGTAGATGGGCATGTGTGCGCTTGTTCGGGAAGACGAAAAGTGCGGGCTACTCGGAGAATAGCCCGCAGGAAAGGGTTTTGGTTGCAGCTTCTACCGCCCCGGGCTTACCAGCTCGACTTCGTGACGCCGGGAATCATGCCGGCGTTGGCGAGTTCGCGGAAAGCGATACGGGAAAGGTGGAAGCGGCGCAGGAAAGCGTGGCGGCGGCCCGTCAGCTCGCAGCGGTTCACCTGGCGAACCGGGGAAGCATTGCGCGGAAGCATCGTCAGCCCCACGTAGTCGCCTTCAGCCTTCAGCTTGGCGCGGAGCTCCGCATAGCGGGCCGCGACAGCTGCCTTCTTCTTGTTTCTCTCTATCCAGCTCTTTTTAGCCATAACTTGTGCGGGCAGTATTTACACCCCCCGGCGGATTTTGTCAAGCTCAATCCGTCATTTTCTGCAAAAAAATCTTCCGTGGGCGTTTCGGGCCCTTGCCATGCATGCGCGCGCGTGGTAGGATATGCACGATGAAAACAGCCATTTTTGCATGCATGCTGCTGGGAAGCGCCGCCTGCTGGGCGGCGGTGAGCTTCGACCACACGTTCGGCGACCACATGGTGCTCCAGCAGGGGCAGTCCATCCCCGTGCGCGGGGAGGCCACGGGCGGCGGGGATGTCACCCTCACCTTCGGCAGTGCCACGGTGAAGGCCAAGAAGAGCGGCAAGCGCTGGGAGGCCGTGCTGCCCGCCATGAAGGCCAACGCCAACGGCGAGACGCTCACCGCGCGACAGGGGGACGACACCGCCGAGCTGCAGGACGTGGTGGTGGGCGAGGTCTGGTTCGCCTCCGGGCAGTCCAACATGCTGCGGCGCATGGACGAGATGGCGGACAAGGGCACGGCCATCCCGGCCTCCGGCAACAAGGATATCCGCTTCTTCCATGCGGAGCCGCAGGTGCACACCAACAACGCCGGCTACGGCGCCAAGGAGAAGGAAACCCTCAACAACAACGCCATGTATGTGGGCAAGTGGGCCGTGAGTGCCCCGGAGACCACGCCCCGCATGTCCGCCGTGGCCTGGTACTTCGCGCAGGAGCTGCAGAAGCAGCTGGGCGTGCCCGTGGGCATTGTGCACGCCTCGCTGGGCGGTTCGGAGATGATGGCGTGGATTCCGGAGAGCGTGCTCAAGAAGAAGTACCACGAGTGCATGAGCGAGAAGTGGCTGGACAGCCGCTACATGAGCGACTGGGTGCGCGGCCGCGCACGCAAGAACATCGGGAGCGACCTGAACATGCCGCATCCGTACAGGCCCGGCTACCTCTTCAAGACCGGCGTGCAGGACTGGGTGGACTTCCCCGTGAAGGGCGTCATCTGGTACCAAGGCGAATCCGATGCGGAAATCCAGGACATGAAGCAGAACTACGAGCTGCTGGCCGACCTCATCGGCGGCTGGCGCGCGGAGTTCAAGAAGCCGGACATGCCGTGGATCCAGGTGCAGCTGCCCCGCATCAACGACAAGACCCCGCTGCGCGCCTACTGGCCGGAATTCCGCGAGGTCCAGCAGCAGTCACAGGAGAACATCCCCGGCGTCTACACCGTGACCACCGTGGACCTGGGCTCCACCAACAGCGATGTGCACCCCGCACGCAAGACCGAGGTGGGCCAGCGCCTGGCCTACGTGGCCGCCGCCAAGATATACGGCAAGGATGTGGAGTACAGCGGCCCGCAAGTGGCCTCCGCCAAGCCCGCAGGCAGCACGTTGAAGGTCACCTTCAAGCACGCCAAGGGGCTCGCCACCACCAACGGCTCCGCCCCCACCGGGTTTGAGATTGCCGGCAGCAACGGCAAGTTCGAGGACGCCACCGCCACCCTGAAGGGCGACACCGTGGAGCTCACCGCGCCCGGCGTGAAGAAGCCCGTGAAGGTTCGCTACGGCTGGAAGGTGTACTTTGAGCCCAACCTGGTGAACGAGGCCAAGCTTCCGGCCGTTCCCTACGCCGGGATGGACAAGAAGAAGGCCAAGAAGGGCAAGAAGTAGGGGCCATGATGGAGATGCTGTACAACGCCACGCAGAACGTGGCAAGCGAGATACCGTGGCTGTTCCCGGTGTTCTTCGCCATGTTCGGGGCGTGCATCGGGTCGTTTCTGAACGTGGTGATCTACCGCCTGCCGCGGGGGCTGGGCGTGAACGAGCCGTCGCGCTCGTTCTGCCCCACCTGCAAGGAGCCCATCCCGTGGTACCTGAACATCCCCATCCTGAGCTGGCTGATGCTGCGCGGGCGCAGCGCGTGCTGCAACACGCCCATCTCCGTGCGCTACTGGCTGGTGGAGGTGGCCACCGCCCTGCTCTTCGGGCTGGTGGCGTGGTATTTCTCGGTGGACGACATCATCACGCAGGCCCTGCTGTGCGTGTGGGTGGCGGCCATGCTGGCCACGCTGTGCATGGATTGGGAGCAGATGGTGGTGATGCCCTCGCTCATGGTGGTGGCGGCCGTTGCAGGTGTGCTGGTGTCGCTGCTCTCGCCGTGGTTTGCGGGGGATGCGCTGGTGCCGGAGCATGGGCTGATGCTGAGCCTTTTGGGCGCGGCGGCGGGCTTTGGGTTCTTCCGTCTGGTGGGCTGGGCGGGCACCATCGCCTTCGGAAGGCACCGCAAAGAGTTTGACGAGCCGCAGGGGTGGAAGCTCCACCAGGCGGCGGACGGGGAGGACATTGTTCTGGAGTTCGCCAACGGCGAAACCCTGCTGTGGAGCCGCGTGTTCGCGGAGCCCTCCAACACGCTGGTGCTGCACCGCGCCATGCTGGATGACGGCCGCGGCGGCGGGGAGATTTCCTTCACGGCGGAAACCGCGGTGCTGGAGGACGGCGCGCGCGTGGAACTGGAGGGAGTGGAATCCCTCTCCGGCACCTGCGGCGGATACCGCTCGCGGCAGGCGGCCATGGGCAGCGGGGATGCGTGGATTGCCCTGGGCATCGGCGCGCTGCTGGGCTGGGAGGGCGTGCTGTTCTCGCTGGTGGCGGGCAGCTTCATCGGGCTGGCGCTGGCGGTGGTGTCGCGCGTGGGGTTCGGCAGGCCGATGCCGTTCGGCCCGGCACTGATCCTGGCGGCGGGTGTGTGGCTGTTCTACGGCGTGCAGATTGACGCCTGGCTGATGGATTGGATGGGGTGGTACTGACTCAAGTGAATGATGGAGTATGATTTTCTCATAGTGGGCGCGGGGTTGTTCGGCGCGGTGTTTGCAGAGCGCGCCACCGCCGCGGGCAGGCGCGTGCTGGTCATCGACAAGCGCAGCCACATTGCCGGAAACGTGTACACGGAGCCCGTGGAGGGTATCAACGTGCACCGCTACGGTCCGCACATCTTCCACACCCATATCGACGAGGTCTGGGAGTACGTGCACCGCTTCGCCACCTTCAACGACTTTGTGTACCGCCCGCTGGCCAACTACCGCGGCGAGATGTACTCCCTGCCCTTCAACATGCACACCTTCGAGCAGATGTGGGGCGTGACCACCGCAGAGGAGGCCGCCGCGCGCATCGCGCAGCAGCGCAGCGAAGCCCCCGCCGACCCGCAGAACCTGGAGGAACAGGCCATCAGCCTGGTGGGCACCGAAATCTACGAGAAGCTCATCAAGGGCTACACGGAAAAGCAGTGGGGACGCCCCTGCACGGAGCTGCCGCCCTTCATCATCAAGCGCCTCCCCGTACGCCTGGAATACAACGACAACTACTTCAACGACCCCCACCAGGGCATCCCCATGGGCGGCTACACCGCCATGGTGCAGCGCATGCTGGAGGGCATCGAGGTGCGCCTAGGGCAGGACTACCTGGCGGACCGCGCCGCGTGGGACGCGCTGGCGCCGCGCGTGGTGTACACCGGGCCCATCGATGCGTTCTTCGGCTACCGCCTGGGCACGCTGGAGTACCGCTCCCTGCGCTTCGAGACCGAGGTGCTGGACCAACCGGATTTCCAGGGCCGCGCCGCCGTCAACTACACCGACCGCGATACGCCCTGGACACGCATCATCGAGCACAAGCACTTCGAGTTCGGAACACAGCCGAAAACCGTCGTCACACGCGAATTCAGCAAGGAATGGCAGTGCGGCGACGAGCCGTACTACCCCGTGAACGACGCCCGCAACTCCGCCCTCTACGCCCAATACCGCGAGCTGGCGGACGCGGAGCCCCGCCACATCTTCGGAGGCCGCCTCGCGGAATACCGATACTACGACATGGACGACGTCATCCACCTGGCGCTCCAGGCCGCGGAAAGGGAATTCAAATAGCCTTTTTCCTTGATGAAACGCACATGGTGCGGTAGAATGGGGAAAATATGAAAAGAACCCTTACAATGATACTGGCAGTGGCGTGCGGGGCGATGGCCTGGGCGGGCGCGGCGGAGACGCAGGTGCACTGGGCCAAGGGCGTGAGCCAGCAGGGCGGGTGGTACGATTTCGACAAGACCTTCACCACCGACAGGGACATGTGCTGGGCCGCCGCCGCTTCCAACGTCATTGCCTGGTGGCAGGACCGCAACCAGGCGCTCACCACCACCGCAGGAGCCCCCACCGGGGCCGCCGTGTGGGACACCTTCAAGCAGTCCTTCAACAACATCAGCGGCGACCCCACCGATGCCATGCAGTGGTACTTCGACGGCCAGTTCTCCGACAACACCATCCGCGCCAGCCTCACCGAGTACGGGAAGGACCAGGGCGGGTACTACGCGGACCTGCTGGAGGGCGAGCCGCAGTACAAGCTCAGCTCCATCATGGGGTTGCTGCAGTACGATTTCACGGACCCGCGGGTGTACACCTCCGTGCTGTGCGACCTGCTGGACCAGGGATACGGCATTGCCATGGGCATTGCCGGCACCCTGCCCGGCGGCACCCGCTACGGCCACGCCATCTCCCTCTGGGCCGCGGAGGTGAACCCGGATACCGGCATCCTCTCCAGGATTTGGATCACCGACCCCGATGACGTGGCGGGCGGGCAGCCCCTGGGGCTGGTGTCGCTCACCTGCTCGCTCAAGGGGGGCGACCCGAGCTCGCAGTACATCACCTTCGAGTCCGATTCCCTCACCGGCAGCGTGAAGCAATACCCCCTCAACGAGGCCGTGCTGGACCAGTTCTACGCCGTAGGCTCCAACATCACCTCCTGGCAGGCCCCCGCCGTCCCGGAACCCGCCACCGGCGCCCTGGGCATGCTCGCGCTTGCGGCCCTCGCCGCAAGACGCCGCGTGCGCTAATTTACAATCTACAATTTACCCGTCTTCGCGCGCTGCGCTACGCCGAGGCAGGCGATTTACAATTTAAAGGTTAGGCGCGGCAAAGCCGCGCGGATAGTAAAAACGGAAAGCCCCATGCTTGGTGCATGGGGCTTTTTAGCGCTCCGGCGGTTGGGATCGAACCAACGACCTAGTGATTAACAGTCACCCGCTCTGCCGCTGAGCTACGCCGGAATTGCCTCCCCTGAACGGGGTGCGGGCGGATATTACTCCCCTTTGCCCGACCATGCAAGCTTTTTTTCCAACTTTTTTGTCATTTTGTTTGAAATTCATTGCCAAGGCAGGGAGATTGGGCTAAAGAGGAGGCATGGACACAGAGGGATCACCCAAGGGCACAATTGCATTCCGTCTGTTCGGCATACCGATCTACATCACGCCGTTCACATGGCTGCTGCTGGCCATTCTGGGCGGCGGGTTCGGCATGCGCAGCGCAAACGACTTGAGGGACCTGGCGCTGTTTGTGGTCATCGGCATGGTGACGCTGATTGTGCATGAGCTGGGGCACGCGCTGGCCGGGCGCGCGTTCACGGGGGGCACGCCGGTCATCGTGATGGCGGGCCTGGGCGGTGCCACCTACCAGGAGAAGCGGCCGGAGAAGGGGTGGCAGTATTTCCTGATGGTTCTGGCGGGGCCGCTGGCCACGCTGCTGCCGGGGATGGTGGCGGCGGTGGTGCTGGGGCTGCGGATCGGGCATGTTGCGGATGCGCACCAGCTGTACCTGTTCGGGCTGCCGTTCATCGACTACGACCTGCCCTACTCCCTTCGCTGGGACTTTGCCACGTCCGGCGTGACGGAAATCGAGCTGGCGGCCTACGGCCTGGCCATGGCGATATCCTTTGTATGGGGCGTGTTCAACCTGCTGCCCATGTTTCCGCTGGACGGAGGGCGCCTGCTGGGCACGCTCATCAACAACGAGCGCGTGGCCTCCGGCATAGGCCTGGTGCTGGCTCTGGCCTTTGCGGTGTGGAGCCTGGCGGAGGGCGTGTGGTTCAACGTCCTGCTGGGCGGCTACCTGGCGTACATCAACTTCAACTTCCTGCGCGCCACCGGAGCGGGCGCGCAGGGGGAATAGCCTTCCGCCGGCGCATCACAGGCGGCAGCTGCGCTGGCGCAGGATGTGGTCGCAGAGCACAATCCACGCCATGGCCTCCACAATGGGGATGGCGCGGGGAAGCACGCAGGGGTCGTGCCGGCCGCCGCCGCGCAGCAGGATTTCCTGCATGCGGTCGTTGATGGTGTTCTGTGCGGCGGAGATGGTGGCGGTGGGCTTGAAGGCCATGCGCATGTTGATGTCCTCGCCGTTGGAGATGCCGCCCTGGATGCCGCCGCTGTTGTTGGTGCGTGTGCGCACGCGCTTGCCGTCGTAGAAGTAGATGTCGTTGTGCTCGGAGCCGGTCATGGTGGGGGCGCGGAACCCGCTGCCCACCTCGAAGCCCTTGCAGGCGGGGATGCTCATCATGGCGTGCGCCAGCGTGGCCTCCAGCTTGTCGAACACGGGGTCGCCCAGGCCCACGGGGCAGTTGCGCACGGTGCAGGCCACCACGCCGCCGAGGGTGTCTCCGGCGTTGCGCGCGCGGCGTATCTCCATGGCCATCTGCACGCCCAGGTGGCGGTCCGCCGTGCGGGCGTCGTTGGCGCGGATTTCCTCGCGGTCCACCAGGTGGGGCGGCACGGTGCACACCAGGTCGTGCACGCTCTCCACCCAGGCGATGACATCCATCTTGGGGTAGAGGGACTGCACCACGGCCTTGGCCACGGCTCCGGCGGCCACGCGGCCGATGGTCTCACGCGCGCTGGCGCGGCCGCCGCCGCTGAGCGGGCGGATGCCGTACTTGGCGTCGTAGCAGTAGTCGGCATGGGAGGGGCGATAGGCGTGCGCCATCTCGTCGTATGCCGCCGGGCGGGCGTCCACGTTGCGCACCATCATGGAGATGGGCGTGCCGAGGGTCTTGCCGTCCACCACGCCGCTGAGGATTTCCACGGTGTCGGGCTCCTTGCGCTGGGTGGTGATATCGCTCTGGCCGGGCTTGCGGCGGTCCAGCTCCTTCTGGACCATGGCCTGGGTGAGCGCCACGCGCGCGGGGCAGCCGTCCACCACCACGCCTATGCCGGCACCGTGGGATTCACCCCACGTGCTGACCCTGAACACCGAACCGAACGTACTTGACATATCTTGCGGTGGATTTTACCAGTTTTCCATGCCAAATCAAGCGGAGAATGCGTGCGCAGGGCATCTTCACAGGTGTTCCCATGAAATTTGGGAAAGGGCGTGTTTGGCGTGCAATGATTGGTGGTAACATGGGTGGCTCCTCTCCGAGCGTTATATGGGTCATGTCAATCTCATCGTGAGAAATTCTGTCATTTCAACAAGAGAAATTCGACAATCTCAACAGGAGAAATTCGGAAAATTCAACAGGAGAAATTCCGGCAAAGGGAAAGGCGTTGGCGCTAATCCTTGCTCCAGGGGGCGAAGAACGCGCCCACGGCAATGGCGGCACACACCACCGCCGCAATGGCGGCAAGGGGCATCAGGAGCACCGCCCACTCGCAGTAGCCTACACAGCAGGAACATGAATTGGAATTGCTCATATCCGCTCCGGCGGCCAGCACGGCACACGCCACCGCGCGGCGCAGCCAGGCCACGGGGCCGCGCCGCTTCATCCGCCAGGGCGGCAGCATGAAGAGGCAGAAAAGCACCGCCACCACCGGCAGCACCTGCCGCATCAGCCAACAATAGTCAACCAAATCCCCCATCTGCGGATCATCGGGGATGAACCACCAAAGGCGCACGCAAGCCCCCACCGCAAGGGACAGCAGCAAAGCCAGCACCCCGGCAAGGGAAACATGCCTGCGAAGCCAGGCGCAGAAAGAAGCGGCGGACATGGCGGCATGCTATCACGCCACGGGAGGCGAGTCCAGCGTAAAAAGGGCGCGCTTGAAATTCGCGCGCGGGTGTGGTATCATGCGGCGGCCCATGAGCGAGGAGAAGATACCGGTATACAAGCAGCAGAACCCGAGCACGATACAGCAGATGTTCGGGAACTACTACCTGGAATATGCATCGTACGTGATATTGGAACGCGCGGTGCCTCACATCGTGGACGGTCTGAAGCCCGTGCAGCGGCGCATCCTGCACTCCATGGACAGCATGGACGACGGACGCTTCAACAAGGTGGCCAACGTGGTGGGCGACACCATGAAATACCACCCGCACGGCGACGCCTCCATCGGCAGCGCGCTGGTGACGCTGGGGCAGAAGGGCTACCTCATCGACACGCAGGGCAACTGGGGCAACATCCTGACTGGCGACTCCGCGGCGGCGCCGCGATACATCGAGGCGCGCCTCTCCAAGTTCGCCAAGGAGGTGGTGTACAGCCCGAAGGTGACGGAGTGGAAGCTGAGCTACGACGGCCGCAACAAGGAACCCGTGGCGCTTCCCGTGAAGTTCCCGCTGCTGCTGGCGCAGGGCGCGCTGGGCATTGCGGTGGGCATGAACTGCCTGATCCTGCCGCACAACTTCAACGAGCTCATCGACGCGGCCATCCACTACCTTCGCAAGGAGGATTTCGAGCTGTACCCGGATTTCCCCACGGGCGGCCTGCTGGACGTCTCCGGCTACAACGACGGCACGGGCAGCAGCCGCCTGCGCTGCCGCGCCCGCCTGGACACCTCCACCAAGAAGCTCATCCGCATCACGGAAATCCCCTACGGCACCACCACGGAGTCCATCATCCAGTCCATCGAGAACGCCATGGAGAAGGGCAAGCTCAAGGTGGCCAAGATTGAGGACAACACGGCCGCCACGGCGGACATCCTCATCCACCTTCCCGCCGGGCAGGACGTGGAGAAGACCTGCAACGCGCTGTACGCGTTCACGGAGTGCCAGGTGAGCATCTCACCCAAGGCGGTGGTCATTGTGGACCGCAAGCCCGTGTTCATGGGGGTGAGCGAAATCCTGAAGCACAACGTGGACCACACGAAGGAGACCCTGCGGCGCGAGCTGGAAGTCCAGCTGGGCGAGCTGCAGGAATCCTGGATGCAGGTGAGCCTGGAGAAAATCTTCATTGAGAACCGCATCTACAAGGAGCTGGAGAAGAGCGAGAGCTGGGAGCAGTCACTCGCCATGATCGACAAGAAGCTCAAGCCCTTCGTGAAGGATTTTATCCGCCCCGTCACGCAGGACGACATCGTGCGGCTCACGGAAATCAAGATCAAGAAGATAGCCAAGTACGAAATCCACGAGGCGGAGAAGCGCATCGTGGCGCTGGAGAGGGACATTGCCCAATGCCGCAAGAACCTGGACCAGCTCACGCGCTACACCATCCGCTGGTTCGAGGGCCTGCGCAAGAAGTACGGCGAGCAGTGGCCGCGCCGCACCGAGCTCTGCGAGTTCGAGAGCGTCACCCGCGCGGAGGCCTCCGTGGAGAACGAGACCCTGTACATCGACGAGGACGGATTCGCCGGATACGGCGTGCGCAAGGGCGAGCCCGTGGAGAAGTGCTCCAAGATGAGCGACATCCTGACCATCGACAACCAGGGTGTGCTCATGGTGCGCCGCGTGCAGGAGAAGTTCTACGTGGGCAAGAAGCTGCTGGATATCCGCGTGCTGCGACCCGGCGAGGACTGGGTGTTCAACATGATCTACCGGGACGGCAAGGAGGGCGTGACCTACGCCAAGCGCTTCCACATCGGCGGCTTCACCCGCGACAAGGAGTACGACCTCACCCAGGGCACCAAGGGCAGCCGCGTGTTCTTCTTCAGCGTGCACAAGACCGAGGAGGACAGCGCCGGAATCGCCGTGAACGTGTACCTCAAGAACCAGTTCAAGCGGCTGCGCAAACCCGTCACCTTCGACTTTGCGGAGCTGCGCGTCAAGGGCCGCGCCGTCATGGGCAACATTGTCACCAAGAACCCGGTGGAGCGCATCGCGCGCATCATGCCCACCGCCGCGCCCGCGGAAACGGCGCCGGAGAACCCGGAAGCGCCCGCACCCGCACCGGGGGAAACACCACAGAATCCCCCTGCCCCGCAGGATGCACCGGCAACGCCGCCCGCGGACACCCCGCCCGTGCCGCCGATGGAGAACACCCAGGGAACCTTCAACTTCGATTCCTAGGAGTTCGCGGAGTCCGTTCGCCACAATGCCCCGAGATGCCGTAAATTGATTCTGATTTGGCAAGAGTGAGGAAATGATGCGGGTTCGGGACATCCTGTGCGTGATTGCGGCGGCGGTTTTGCCGGGGCCGTGGGCCGGCGCGCAGGAAGCGGCACCCGTGATGCTGGACGACGACACGGCGGAGGAGGTGGAGGAGGCACCCGCGGCGGAGTACACGGCGGAGGGCTATCCCATCGTGTTCCGCGAGCCGTCGAACGCCATGTTCCACCGCCGCTACATGCCGGTGGAAATCACCATCCAGAAATCCTGGAAGCTCACGCCCGCGCAGATGGTGACGGCCATGCAGCTGCCGCGCCCGCGCAAGAACGGCAGGGGCTACCTGTACCCGGAGGACCTGCTGCCCACGGCGGAACAGAAGGCGGAGGGCTCCGCGCTCACGGAGAACCAGCGCTACCTGATGCGCCGCGCGCGCCGCTCCGCCATGGACACGCAATGCTGGGAGTGCTACAAGGCCGCCAAGGCCTTCAACCGGCAGCATGCGGAGCAGCTGGAGCGCATCGACAAGCGTGGCCGGCACATCCGCATCAACCTGGCCATCCAGCACGGGTTCTACATGGACGGCACCACGGAGCTGCTGAACTTCTCCGTGTGCAGCGGCAAGAAATCCACCCCCACGCCGCAGGGCCACTACCGCATCATCGAGAAGGACAAGGACCACAAGTCCAACCTGCACAACAATGCCAAGATGCCCTTCTTCCTGCGGCTCACGCTGGACGGCGTGGGCCTGCACCAGGGCCCGCTCATGGGCTATCCATCGTCGCACGGCTGCATCCGCCTGGGCTCCACCACGGCGCAGCACCTGTTCAAGGACTGCGAGATAGGCACGCCGGTGTTCGTGTACCACGATTCCACGGAGTCCAAGCCCAAGCCGCCCAAGCCCAAGAACACCGCGCGCCGCCGCAAGCGCTGAACCACCTTCACCCCCCCTGCCCTATGTACCTCCTCTTCGACTGCAACAATTTTTTCGCCAGCTGCGAGCAGGTGTTCCGCCCGGACTGGCGCCGCAGGCCGCTGGTGGTGCTTTCCAACAACGACGGCTGCGTGATCTCCCGCAGCCCGGAGGCCAAGGCCGCCGGTATCCGGATGGGCGAGCCGTACTTCAAGTGCCGCGACCGCCTGGCGCAGGCACGCGCCGTGGTCTGCTCCGCCAACTTCGCCCTCTACGGCGACCTCTCCGCCCGCATGATCTCCATCCTGGAGGAATCCTTGCCGAACGTGGAGCAGTACAGCATCGACGAGGCCTTCAGCTTTGCCGACGACGGCCACGACTGGCTGCCGCTCTGCAAGGAGGTGCGCTGCCGCATCCTCCGCTGGACCGGTCTCACCGTCAGCACCGGGATTGCGCCTACGCGCACGCTCGCCAAGCTGGCGAACGAAACCGCCAAGCACGATGCGCGCCACGGCGGCGTGCTCGCCCTCACCGCGCCGGAAGCCTGGCAGCCCCTGCTGGAGAGGACGCCCGTGGGCGAGGTGTGGGGCGTGGGGCGCCGCCTGGCGCCGCGCATGAAGGGCATGGGTATCATCACCGCCGCCCAGCTGGCGCACGCGGACTTGGCGCGCCTGCGCGCCGCATTCGGCGTGCACGGAGAGCGCCTGGCGCTGGAGCTGCGCGGCACCTCCTGCCTGGACACCGTGGAGGGCGCGGAGGAAAACCGCACCCAGGTGATGGTGACGCGCACGCTGCAGGAGGGCATCAAGGAGCTGGAGCCGCTGCGGGATTCCCTCTGCCGCTTCGTGGAGAAGGCGGGCCGCATCCTGCGCGCGGAGGGTCTCATGGCATCCTCGCTCTACGTCATCCTGCGCACCTCGCGCTTCGAGGACGCCGGCAGCCTGTACGCCAACGAGGCCGGCTGCAACCTGCCCGCTCCCACGGACGACACGCGCGTGTTCTCCCACGCCGCGGGCGAACTGCTGAAACAGATCTACCGCCCCGGCTACCCCTACCGCAAGGTGGGCGTAATGCTCGCCAACCTGCAACCCGCGGACAGCGTGCAGCCCACCTTCGACGCCCCGGACGCCGCGCCCTCCCCGCTCATGCAGGTGCTGGACTCCCTCCAGCAGCAGGGCCACAACGTCCATTTCGCCAACCACTCCGACCGCACCTTCTGGAACAAGGCATACGTCACACAGCCATACACCACCAGCTGGGAACACTTGCCGGAAGCCAGATGAATTGACAATTTACGATTGACGATTGACGATTTGGAGAGTATGCTGCGGGCGTCTACCCAATCTAGAGATGAATCGGAAAGAGAAAAAGCCCGCAGGGGCGGACGAGCTGATGAAGCAGGCGCATGCCGCCTGGGACGAGTACGACCTCGATGAGGCGGAACGCCTGTTCAAGCTGGCCGGGGCGCAGGGATGCGCGGAGGCGTACTACCAGCTAGGCAAGCTGTATTACTATGATGCAGATGAAGCCAAGGCGCCCGCCTGCTACCGGCGCGCCGCCAACATGGGGCATGCACGGGCCGCATATCACCTCGGCAACCTGTACATGGACGCGGAATGCGGTTTGAAGAAAGACATGGCCAAGGCGGCCAAGTGGTGGCGCATGGCCGCAAAGGCCGACATCCCGGAAGCCCAAGTCAACCTGGGTGTCAGTTATCAGGATGCCGAGGGTGTGCAACAGGACTACAGCAAGGCAGCCTACTGGTACAGCCGCGCCGCCGGGCAGGGCAAACCGGAAGGCATGCACAACCTGGGAAACCTGTACAGGAAGGGATTGGGCGTGCCGCAGGATGACCGCAAGGCCTTCGAGCTGTACAAGGCTGCGGCCAAGCGGGGCGTGGCCAACGCGCTGTTTGCCATGGGGCTTTCCTACGCGGACGGACGCGGCACCCGCAAGAACATGAAGCTGGCGGCACTCTGGTACGAGCGGGCGGCGGCACAGGGGCAAGAGCAAGCGTGCTGCAACCTTTCCAATATGTACCTTGACGGCGAGGCGGTGCAGAAAGACGTGCGCAAGGGCATGGAGCTTTGCCGCAAGGCCGTGGAACAGGGCGAGCCGAACGCCCAGTGCAACCTGGCTCGGTACCACCAAAGGGGCAAGCACGTGCGCAGGGACATCAAGCGCGCGCTGGAGCTGTACCGTCTGGCCGCCAGGCAGAACCAGGAGGTGGCCCTGTTCCGGCTCGGTGAATTGTATGAAATTGGCCGCCACGTGCCGAAAAGCGTCTCCAGGGCCCTGTACTACTACCGCCGCGCAGCCAAATTCGGCGGCGAGGACGCGCAACGCCGCCTGGGCGACCTCTACCGCACGGGCAAGGGCGTGAAAAAGAACCTCAAGACCGCGTTTGAATGGTACAAGCGCGCGGCAGAGCATGACGATGCGGACGAGGACTCTCTGTTCAGCCTGGGGCGCGCCTACTGGCACGGCGAGGGCGTGGCGCAGGACCAGGCGCTCGCCAAGCGGCTCATCCGCAAGGCGGCCAAGGCCGGGTGCAAGGCGGCGCAGCGCTTCCTGGCCGCGCGCGGGTTGCGCTGAGGCGCGGGCGACAGAAAAGGCGCAGGGGAACCTGCGCCTTTTGGGGAAAAATCCTGTTTGCGACCGTTACTTGCGGATGGTGACGATGGAATCCACCCAATCGGTGACGGATTGCTTGGAATCGCCGATGGTGGCGCCGGGGAAGGCGCCGCCCTTCAGCGCGGTGGCCTTGGAGAGCAGCTCCGCGGCATCCTTCTCGCAGCGGGCCATGCCGCCGCTGCCGTGGGTGACGAACAGCGCCACCTTCTTGCCCGTGAAGTTGTTCTTGGTCAGGAAGGTGCGGACAGGCGGCGCAATGGAGCTCCACCAGTTGGGCGTGCCCACAAAGATGAGGTCGTACTTGGTCAAATCAATGCTGGCGGGCTTGATGGCGGGGGTCTGCTCCTGCTGCACCTCGTCCTTGGCCTGCTTCACGCATGCGTTGTAGTCGGAGGGGTAGGGCTTGGCGGGCGCAATCTCCAGCAGGGTGCCGCCGGTGTGCTCCGCAATGTACTCCGCGGCCTTGCGGGTGTTGCCGCTCCACGAGTAGTAGACCACGAGCACGCGCTCCTTGTCCACCACGGGCTTCTCCTGCGCTGCGGCATCCGTCTGCTGGGCCGTGGCGGGGTCGGCTATCAGGGCTGCTGCGGCGGCGAGCGCCGCGAATATCTTGGCTATCGTTTTCATTGAAATGGGGGAGGTACGCGCGCATTTTACCAAGTTGCCCGCCCCTTGCAAGCGAAATTTGAGCGTGTATGCCAAAATGCCGCACAAAATCGCGCCGGCTCCAAAGAATCAGCTTGCGCCGCCGCGGCGCCTGTGCTAGGATACGCGCGTATGAAAACGCGTTTCTCCCCCCGTTCCGCCAAGGGCTTTACGCTCATCGAGCTCCTTGTGGTCATAGCCATTCTGGCCACCATCGCCGGCATTGCCTTCCCCGTCTACATGTCCGTTCAGGAGAACGCCAAGAAGACGGCTGCCAAGAAGGGCTGCACGGACCTGGTGGAGGCCTGCACGCGCTACTCCCAGGACTACAACGGGATGATGCCCTACGACACCCGCGCCACCCAGCCGGACAACAACGACCAGATCTACCTGGTGACGGAGAACGACAAGGACGCGCGGATGATTGCCATCCTGACCAACCGGGAGGGGGACGACGCCGACCGCATCAACACCACGCGCGACACGTACCTGCGCGCGGACGAGCAGCCCTCGAAGCTCAACGGCCTGTACGCGAAGGACGATGAGATCGGCTACTACGATGCATGGGGCAAGCCGTACTACGTGACCATCAACGAGACGGACGAGGGCGCGTTCGACCCGTTCGACGAGAAGACGCGCGTGCGCGGCAAGAAGTGTCTGGTGTACAGCCTGGGGCCGAACATGGAGGGCATAGCCCCCGCCCACAACACGCAGCCCAAGGCCAAGAAGTCCTCCAAGAAGGGCGGCAAGAAGGGCGGCAAGAAAAACAAGAAGAACACCGTGGACGAGGAATACCTTGAGCAGATCGAGGACAACATCTACTCCTGGAAGAGCGCGAAGTGAACAACCCGTTCCTTACAGACGACGTCCGCATCACGGACATCCGCCCGCTGATATCGCCGGCCATCCTGATGCAGGATTTCCCGGCATCGGAGGATGCGCAGAAGCTGGTGTTCGATGCGCGCGAGGCGTTCCGGCGGATATTGAAGGGTGAGGACGACCGCCTGGCGGTGATGGTGGGCCCCTGCTCCATCCACGACACGGTGGCGGCCATCGACTACGCGCAGCGGCTGGCGGAAGTGCGCCGCAAGTATGAGGACGACCTGCTCATCATCATGCGCGTGTACTTTGAGAAGCCCCGCACCACCGTAGGTTGGAAGGGCCTCATCAACGACCCGTACATGGACGGCACGTACAACATCAACAGCGGGCTGCGCATCGCGCGCGGCCTGTTGGTGCGCCTGGCGGAAATGGGCGTGCCCGCCGCCACGGAGTTCCTGGATGTGATCACCCCGCAGTACATCAGCGATTTGGTGTCCTGGGGCGCCATCGGCGCGCGCACCACGGAAAGCCAGGTGCACCGCGAGCTCGCCAGCGGCCTCTCCATGCCCATCGGCTTCAAGAACGGTACCTCCGGCAACATGCAGATCGCCGTGGACGGCATCATCTCCGCCGCCCATCCCCACAGCTTCCTCTCCGTCACCAAGCAGGGCGTCTCCGCCATTGTCTCCACCGCCGGGAACGACAGCTGCCACATCATCCTGCGCGGGTCCTCCCAGGGCCCCAACTACGGCGCGGATTTCGTGGCCAAGGCCTGGAACATCCAGCAGCGCGCGGGAATCGACAGCCGCATCATGATCGACTGCTCCCACGGCAACAGCCACAAGAAGTGGCAGGAACAGCCGGAGGTGGCCGCCGATGTGGCGCGCCAGCTCGCCGCCGGTTCCCGGTGCATCGGCTCCGTCATGATTGAGAGCCACCTCTGCTCCGGCAACCAGAAGTGCCAGAAGCCCCTCAAGTACGGCGTGAGCATCACCGACGGCTGCATCGACTGGGACGGCACCCTCGCCATGCTGGACACCCTGGCCAAGGGGGTCCGCGAACGCCGGAAGAGGAAGTAGGCACGCACTGCGGCCCCATATTGTATTCACGGGAGAATGAAAAAGGCCGCCGCCATCATCGTCTGCGCCGTGGTTGCGCTGGTTGCCGCGCTCTGGTGCGTGGTATGCACGGTGTTTGTGACGTGCGATGCGCCGGAGCGGCCCGCGGCGGCGGATGCCGCACTGGTGCGGGAGCTGCGGGAATCCGTGGAAACGCTGTGCGCCGCGCCTCGGTACGGGGATACTCTGCAACAGGCGGAGGCCTACATCACCCGCACGCTGGAGGATGCGGGCTACGGGGTGCGCCTTCAGGAATTCCGCAACGGCGGCACCGCCTACCGAAACATCATCGCGGAGCGCAAGGGCACGCTGCCCGGCAGGTACATCATCGGCGCTCACTACGATGCCTGCGAGCCGGACGACGAGGGGGAATCCAATCCCGGGGCGGACGACAACGCGAGCGCGGTGGCCGTGCTGCTGGCGCTGGCCAAGCGCATGCCGCAGCACCCCGGGCACACGGTGGAGATGGTGTTCTACGCCTGCGAGGAGCCACCGTGGTTCGACACCGAAGGCATGGGCAGCCACTACCACGCGCAGGCGTGCGATGTGCAGGACGCGCTGGGCATGGTTTGCCTGGAGATGCTGGGCTGCTACAGCAACGACGAGGATTCCCAGCCGAGCCATTTCCCCGGGCAGCGCCTGCTGGTGCCCGGCAAGGGCGATTTCATCGCCGTGGTGGGAGATATGGACTCCCTCTCCCTGGCGCGCTGCACGGCGGGCCGGCTCTCCAAGCGCATCCGCACGCTGCGCGCCAACGTGCCCTTCGCGCAGGACAGCGTGCTGTACTTCAGCGACCACCGCAACTACGCCGCCCGCGGCATCCCCTGCATCATGGTCACAGACACCGCCATGCTGCGCAACGAGCGCTACCACGAATCCACCGACACCCCGGACACGCTCAACTATGAAAACATGGCACGCGTGACCCGCGGGCTGCAGGACGCCCTGAAACTCTTGGCGCAGTAGTTTCCGCGGGCCGCGCGGCGGCGTCAGCGGGCGGCGAAGTAGCGTTCCGCGGCATCGCAGACGCGGCGGCAGACCTCTCCCACCTCCACGCGGGAGGTGTTGAGTATCCGGTGGGCCGTGGCCTTGTAGAGGGGGGCGCGCTCATGCCACAGGCGGCGGAGGGTGGCGGCGGGGTCGCCCGTCTGCAGGAGCGGGCGGTTGGCGGCGCGCACGCTGCGGCGCAGCAGGGACGAGGGGGAGACGTTGAGCCACACCACGAAACCGAGGCGGCGCAGGATCTCGCAGTTCTCCGGGCGCGTCACCACGCCGCCGCCGGTGGAGATGACGGGCGGCGGGGTTTGGGGATGCTGCTCCAGGAAGCGCAGCAGCGCGGTTTCCAGGGCGCGGAAGTGCGCCTCGCCCCTCTCTGCGAAGATTTGCGAAATCTTCATGCCCACCTGTTCCTCGATGAGCGCATCCATATCCAGCAGGGGCATGCCCGTGCGCTTGCTGACGAGCTTGCCGATGGTGGTCTTGCCGCACCCCATGAGCCCGATGAGGATGATCGGGCGCCCGTTGGTCTCTATGGGGTGGGAAGGATTCATGGGGATTTACAATTTACAATTTACGATTTGCGATTTGGGATGGAGCGCACCTCCGCATCTTGCAGGAGGAAATCATCACGGCACGGCAAGTATAGCAAAACCCGCGGGAAATGTACAATGCGCATTTCAGGGTGGCCGCGACTATTTTTTTCCGTGCCATGCTGCCACACGGTAAACTTGACTTCATTCAAGGGTTTGCTAGAATGGCGGGCATGGAAAATCCCATCTACACCCAAGGAGAAGTTTTCGGGGAGCAGGACGCTTCCCTGGCAAAGGCATACCTGAACAAGGTTTACCTCTGGATGTCCGTCACCATGCTGGTGACAGCGGGCGTGGCATCCTGGACCACGCACAACCAGGACGCCATGATGTTTGCGGCGGGGCACCCGTGGATGCTGCTGCTGGGCGGGCTGGGCATTGTGCTGGTGATGAGTTTCGGGGCGCGTGCGCTTCCGGCGACGGTGCTGGGCTTCCTGCTGCTGCTGTTCTCCGCGGTGGAGGGTCTCATCCTGGGCCCGGTGCTGGCGGTGTACACGCAGCACTCCGTGGGGCTGGCGTTCGGCTGCTCCGCAGGCATGTTCGGCGCCATGTCCATCTACGGCTACTTCACAAAGCGCAACCTGCAGGGCATGGGGCGCATGCTCATCATGGCCCTGCTGGGGCTCATCGTGGCGGGCGTGGTGAACATCTTCTGGGGCAACGGCACGTTCGACCTGGCGGTGTCTGCCGTCGGCGTCATCGTGTTCTGCCTCTTCACGGCGTACGACACGCAGAAGATCCTGCAGGAGGGCCTATACTGCGAGGACGAGGAAATCCGCCGCAAGGGCGCGGTGATGGGTGCCCTCTCCCTGTACCTGGACTTCCTGAACCTGTTCCTGTACCTGCTGCGCATCCTGGGCAGCCGGGACTGATTCCCTTTCATCAACCTAGACCAATCCAGCCATGAACGACAAACTCGCCACCCTGGCCACCGAAGCAGCGACCGCCATCCTCACCCCGCTGGGCTTTGAATTCAAGCTCGAGGCCCAACCCTACGAGGACAGCGTGCAAATCATGATCGAGAGCCCGGACGCCCGCTTCCTCATCGGCGAGGAAGGCGACCGCCTGGACGACCTGCAGTACCTGGTGAACCGCCTGGTGCAGGCCAAGTGGGAGGATGCGCCGCGCGTGCGTCTGGATTGCGACCACTACCGCGAACGCGCGGAGGAGAAGCTGCTGCGCCGCGCGCGTTCCCGCGCAGAGCGCGTGCTGGAGACGGGCAAGCCGCTGCAGATGGAGAAGCTGAACGCCTACCAGCGCCGCCTGGTGCACAACGCGCTGGCGGAAATCCCCGGCATCCGCACCTGCTCGGAGGAAACGGACTCCCGCTTCAAGCGCATCACCATCTCCCGCGCAGACTGATGCTCCTGCGGCCGGCAGTCCTGTGGTTGTCGGCAGTTCTCCCGCTGTCGGCCGAGACCTACACGTTCTACGTGCAGCAGGGCACGGCCTCCCCGCGCTGCGAAAAGCAAATGGAGCTGGTGCAAAAGGCGGACCCCGCCGCCAACTGCGTGCAGCGCCAGTTGAAGGACAAGAGCGCCACCCTGGAAGACGCGGAAAGCGCCGCCGAGGCCATCCGCAACGGTGCCGTGCAGCTGCCCTGCGTGGTGGTGTCAGACGCGCAGGGGGCGTACGCTGCCCTGCCCCTGGACAAGCTGGACGAAGCCGCCATTGGGAAAGCCAGGGAGGCTGCGCAATCCCCCACGCGCAAGCAGGAGCAGGAGAAGCGCGACTTTGACGCAGACTGCTACCTGCTGTTCGCCCGCCTTTCCCTGCAGGAGCAGACCCCCGAGCGCGTGCGCGCCAACATTGCGGACTGCCGCAAGCTCATGGACCGCGCCGTGGACAACCCGCAGGCGTGGCAGGAGCTTGGGTTGCGCGCGCTCTACCCGCTGCTGATGCTGGAGTACGCGCAGGGCCATCGCGCCAACGGCGCGCACACGCCGGAGACGGAGGCCAAGCTGCTGGAGGCCATCGCCGCGCTGGAGGCCGTGCGCGACCTGGACCCGCAGTCCACCTGCGGCCGCAAAGCGCACGAGGAGCGCGAGCGCCTGCGCATGGCGCGCCGACAGGCGCGTCAGGCAGAATGATTTTTCTCCCATGATAGACCGCTACCACCTGAGAACGGCAGACGTGCAAGTCTCCCTGCGCCGCACGGAGGCGGGCAAGCTGGTGATTTCATACCTCGGCGCGCCGCTTGCGGTGGCGGACGACGCCTTTGCGTCGCCCGCGTGCGAGTGGCCGCTGGCCGCCACGGATTTCGATTCCCGCGCGCTGTGGGGCAACTACAGCGGGGAGTTCGCGTACCACCTGCGCCTGCCGGACGGCACGCTCGGCTGGGATTTGCGCACCATGGACGTGCGGCAGGAGGGGAACACCCTCACCGCGCGGCTGGCGGACCCGCGCCACCCCGACATCGTGCTGACGCTCACGCTGCGGCTGTGGGAGGACGGCGTGCTCACGCAAGATGCCACCTTGCACAACGGCTCGCAGGGCCGCGTGGAGATTCTGCGCGCGCTATCCGCCGCCCTGCCCGTGCGCGCGGATTCACAGAAATACCACGTCACCACGTTCCGCGGCGGCTGGGCGGGCGAGAACTATCTGCGCGAGCAGGAGCTGCTTCCCGGCAACACGCTGTCGGTTGGCAGCACCACGGGCATCAAGTGCGCGCAGGAGGGCACGCCGGGGTTCATCGTCTCGCTGGGCGCCCCCGCGCAGGAGGAACGCGGCAGCTGCATCCTGGGCGCGCTCGCGTGGAGCGGCAACTACACGCTCACCTTCAAGCACAGCACCTACGGCCAGCTGTACCTGGGCCTGGGGCACGATTTCTCCCACGCGCCGCATGTGCTGGCGGCAGGCGCGGAAATCGCGCTGCCCACGGCGGTGCTGGTGTTCAGCGCACGCGGCAAGGGGGATGCCTCGCGCCGCCTGCACCGGCACCTGCGGGAACACGTCATCCCCCGCGGCGGGGAGACTCGCCGTATCCTGCTCAACAGCTGGGAGGGCGTGCATTTCGACGTGGACGAGGCCACCCTGCACGCCATGATGCAAAAGAGCGCGCAGCTGGGCGTGGAGCTTTTCGTGCTGGACGACGGATGGTTCGGCAAGCGCAAGGACGACACCACATCGCTGGGCGACTGGACACCGGATGCGGAGAAGCTGCCGCACGGGCTGCCCGCGCTCGCGGAGCACGCGCGCCAATGCGGCATCGACTTCGGCATCTGGATGGAGCCGGAGATGGTGAGCCCCCACAGCGAGCTGTATGAAAAAAACCCCGCGCTGGCCATCCGCCTGCCGGGCGTGCAGCCGCGGGAGGAGCGCCACCAGCTCGTGCTGGACCTTGCCAACCCCGCCGTGGAACCTGCCGACATGGTGTCCGATGTCCTGCAATCCGCCCCCGGCATCAGCTACGTGAAGTGGGACTGCAACCGCAAGATGAGCGACACCGGCTCCACCCACCTGCCCGCCGACATGCAGGGCAACCTGTTCTTCGACTACATCCAAAACTACTACGGCGGCATGCGGCGGCTGCGCGAACGGCACCCCGATGTGACGTTCCAATGCTGCTCCGCAGGCGGCGGCAGGCTTGACCTGGGCGCGGCTGCGTTCCATGAGGAGTTCTGGCTCTCCGACAACACGGACGCGCACGACCGCCTGTTCATGCAGTGGAGCGCCATCCACTTCCTGCCCGCCAATGCCATCGGCTGCCACGTCACCGCCAGCCCCAACCTCTACACCGGGCGGGAAACCACGCTCAAATTCCGCTTCGACGTGGCGCTCATGGGACGCCTCGGCCTGGAGCTGGACCCCCGCGCCGTGTCGGAGGACGACGCCGCGGAAATCCGCGAACGCATCGCCCTGGCCAAGGAGCTGCGCCCCATCGTGCAGCTCGGCGAGCTCTACCGCCTCGTCTCCCCCTACGCGGGTCCCGACTGCGCCGTGCTCTACCGCCACAAGGACGAGGCCCTGCTGCTCTGCTACACCACGGAGCGCGCCTACACGGACCAGCACACCCGCATCCCCCTGGCGGGCCTGAACCCCGCCGCCCGCTACTCCATAGAGGAGCTGCTGCCGGATGCCACCGGCACCCGCTGCCCGCTCCACGGACAAACCATCGGCGGAGACCACCTGCTGCACACGGGCATCCCCATCCACTGGAACCGCCCCCACCAGTCCTGCGTCATCCGCCTGCGGGAGTGCTGACAATGGAGAAACTAGGCTGCCGTGATAAAAAAGGCTTGACAAATATTCCGATTTGGAATATACAAGGCGTGTGAGTGACTGGGAGATCAGACGCACGGATCAATTTCAACGCGACTTGAAAAAGCTGCATAAATCGCGCCCCGTTGAAACGGCCAAGGTACTGCTAAACCTGGACACATACCTCGCTGCCCTCCGGCAATGCGACAACCCTCTGCAAATCGTCAAACTGATGACCTGCGTGCACCGTGAAGAAAGCGGATGCCACGCCATCACCCAACAACCATTACCCCGAAACGCCATCCCCGTCCGCCTGTACCTCTACGCATGCGTTGTCAATAGAGTAGTTCACCTGATATGCGCGGGAACCAAGCAATCTCAACACAAGGATAACCAATTTTGCAAGGAATTCATCCAAAACCTGTCAAAGAAGTAAAGACCATGAGCACGAACGTTTACAAGACCAAAACTTGCACCCTCGATGAATTGATGAGAGAAATCGACCCCGCGCTTCCGGAAGAAGTGGAAGCGTTGCGGCGCAAATTCTCCATGAGCAGGGAAATCATGCAGCGGCGCGTGGTAGCCGGGCTTACCCAGACGGAGCTGGGGCGGCGCATCGGCTGCACGCAATCGCGCATTTCTAAACTGGAGCGCAGCGAGAACGATAAAATCAGCATGGAGGATTACCTGAAATGCGTGTGCGCCACCTCCACCAAAAAGGGAATCGCCTCGTCCTCCATCGGCATCGCGGAACAAATCTCCCATGTCGACTGGGGAAAACTCAGCAACTACATGGAACGTCTGCTCATTGCCGCGCCCGTCACGCAGCCGAAAAAGCCTAGAAGGAAGCGGGACTCAGGCGTTTTGGCTTGATTGAGGAAACTGCAAGGAATAAAATCGGCATACCATGACGGCAGAGAAACCATTGGAGGGGAAAGTCGGGATTGTGACGGGAGTTGCGAACCACCGCAGCATTGCGTTCGGCATAGCCAAGGCTTGGCATGCGGCGGGGGCGCGGCTGATATTCAGCTACCAGGGGGAACGCCTGAAGGAGGGCGTGACCAAGCTGGTGCACGAGCACTTTGGGGAGGACACGCCGCTGTGCGAGCTGGACGTGGCGAGCGATGAATCCATCGACAACTTTTTCCGCTTTGTGGCGGAGCAGACGCCGCGTGTGGACATGCTGCTGCACGCCATCGCGTTTGCACCGCGCGAGGCGGGCACGCTGGAGGGGCATTTCTCCGAGATTGGGCGCGAGGCGTTCCGCAGCTCGCTGGACATCTCGGCGTACTCGCTCATCGCGCTGTCGCGCGGGGTGGCGCCGCTGATGACCAACGGCGGCAGCATCACCGCGCTCACCTACCACGCCAGCCGCTGCGTGGTGCCCAACTACAACCTGATGGCCGTCTCCAAGTCCGCATTGGAATCCTGCACGCGCTACCTGGCCTACGATCTGGCGCAGCGGGAGGCACCCATCCGCGTGAACTGCATCTCCGCCGGGCCCGTGCAAACGCTCGCCGCGCGCGGCGTGAGCGGGTTCACCACCATGCTCAAGCTCTACCAGGAAAAGGCCCCCCTGCACCGCTCCTGCACGCAGGACGAACTGGGAGCCATGGCCGCCTATCTGGCATCCGACGCCGCGGCGGCGGTTACGGGCCAGGTGCTGTACGTGGACGGCGGGTACTCCATCATGGGCATGTAATCCCCGCGCGGGCGGCGGCGGTGAGGCCTACTTGCCCGCCTGGCGCAGCTCCAGCTTGCGCACCACGGAATCCAGGGCGGCCATCTCCTGCGGGGTGATATCCGCCGCGGCGGCGTCCAGCATATCGCGGAAATAGCCGTACACCTCATGGAACATGGACATGCCGCGCTCCGACAGGCGCAAAAGCACGGAGCGGCGGTCGGCGGGGTTGGGATGGCGCTCGAAAAAGCCCTTGCGCACCATGCCCTCCACCAGCAGGGAGGTGGCAGGAACAGACATCTGCATGCGCGCGGCCAGCGTTTTGAGCGGCACGCCCTCCGGATGGTCCGCCAGCAAAATCTTGAGCTGAGAAATGGCCGCGCCCTGGCGCATGGTGAGCCCCAGCATCTTCTTGAGATGGCCCGCGCTCACGTTGTGCACGCACTCGCGGCGCATGTCGTCCAGAAGGTTGAGCAGCTTCTGGAAAACCAAGTGCGGCGGAGGTGTTTTGGATACGGTTGCCATGCGGTGGGCATTCTAACGGAAAGTGCGGGATTTTGCAAGCACCAACTCCTACGGCATGGGCGCGAATGCGCCGGAGCTGTCGGATGCGGCGGCGTGGAGGGTGGCGGGAAAGTCCGCGTGCTGGCCCAGCATCACGCCGTTGCAGAGGTTGCACTCCTGCGCGGCGGGAAGGGCCTCGCCGATGAGCTGGCCGTCCAGCCACACGTAGAATCCGCCGGGTATACCCTCCTTGGCGGGAACGCACGCCACGCGGATGGTGCAGCGGGAGGACATGTCGCGCGAGCAGAGGATGGTGTCGCCCCAAGTGATGTAGGCCTCGTTGACGGTGAGGCGGCCCATCCAGCGGCCGTTGCCCACCAGCACAGTGAACTTGCGCTCCGCGTCCCAGCCCTGCCGTGGGCCGTTGCCGAAGCTGATTTCAAACTCCGCGGTGTATCCGGCGGCATCGTCCACGGGCTTGCTCCAGGGAATCCACATGGCGGTTTCGGCATCATTGCAGAAGGAGAGGCCGTCCGCCACGGGTTTCAGGTTCTGGCAGCGCACGGACGGTGCCTTGTAGGAGGGCGTGTCGAACGCCGATGCGGCGCGGCGCTCCAGCCCCGCCGTGCGCCCGGGAATGCCCATGGCGCGCGCCAGGTTGCCCGCTACCAGCAGCGCCGCCTGGTCCGTGGGGTGGATGCGGTCCGGCGCGAACATCTGCGCCACCGCGTACCCGGCGGGTCTGGTGACATCTTGCAGCCCGGGGTTCACATCCACATACACCACGCGCAGGTGGGAATCACTGGCTGTGGGTGAGAATTCCTTGGAGAGCCACGTGTTGAACTCCACGATGTTCTTGGCGAGCGCATCCGATTTGTCCGTGGCGGTGACGGACATGAGGTAGAGCGTGGCGGGCTTGCCGCGACGGGCGGCGTTCTGAGCCATGGCCTGCACGTTCTCCGTCACGGCGGCGCGGATGTTCTCCCAAGAGGTTTCCCGCATGCCATTGAGATCGTTCGTGCCCAGCATGTAGGTGTAGGTGTCGGGGGAGTAGGTGTTGCCCGTGTAAGTGCCCACCCCGCCCTTGTTGTCGGGCGTGAGCTTGTCGGACACGCCGAGCCAGTTCTTGATGTTGGATGACTGGAGGCCGCTCACGCTGGTGAGGCGGCGGAAGCGCGTGCCGGACACCTCATCCGTCCAGATGTTGAACTGGGCGCAGTGCTCGTTGTCGAATTCACTCCCGCGGTAGGAAGCCTGCGAGAACGCGCCGCTGTAACAGCCCTTCAAATACCCCTGCGCATCGAAGGACACCCCGTTGTCGATGCAGTCCTTCTGCAGGAACCAGCGGTAGGAGTGGCTGTATGTGCCGTGGGAAATGGAATCACCGATTGCCATCCACACGCCCAAATCCGCCGGCGCGGCCACGCAGAGCGAACCCAGCCCCACAACCGCCGCCAGTATGGATACATAAGCGCTTTTCATGCCCCTATCCTACACGCGGAACGCGCAATTGTCAAACTAGGCGCGCCGGCAGAAACACCCTCCGGGAATGAGGCGTCTCTACTTGCCGAATGTGTGCCGCCAATACGCGGAAATGTCGAAATAGAGGGTCTTGTCTTTGCCTCTGAGCACGTCGTAGTGGTGCCCGTCTTTCTCGGAAAGCCCCTGGATATCCGGCCTGAATCCATAAAGGGACTCGAAAATGACGTATTCCTGCCGTATGACCGCCGGGGTCTTTTCGGTGAGGACGATTGCGGTCTCCATGCTCTGCCCATCGCCCCCCTTGATTCCGCTATCCGTTGTCTTGAGATGCTGCAGCGTTGCCTGGGGATTCACCTGTGAACAGTTGCTCAGACAGAATCCCAGAGCAGAAAGGAAAATGAATGGTATCGCTTTCATGGAACAGAATATCTACGTGTGACATCGTAGAGGAAATTCCCGCCGCGTCAAGCAGTTTCATTCTCCCTTTGCGCGGTGCGTGTGGCGCGCAGGCAACAAACAGCCGCCCGGCGCCTTGGGGCGCGGGCGGCTGAAGTTTGGATGGATGAAGAAGGTTACTTCTTCATGGCTTCCTCCACGGCAACGGCCACGGAAACGGTGGCGCCCACCATGGGGTTGTTGCCCATGCCGATGAGGCCCATCATCTCCACGTGCGCGGGCACGGAGGAGGAACCGGCGAACTGGGCGTCGCTGTGCATGCGGCCCAGGGTGTCGGTGAAGCCGTAGGAGGCGGGGCCGGCGGCCATGTTGTCCGGGTGGAGGGTGCGGCCGGTGCCGCCGCCGGAGGCGACGGAGAAGTACTTCTTGCCCTTGAGCTGGCACTCCTTCTTGTAGGTGCCGGCCACGGGGTGCTGGAAGCGGGTGGGGTTGGTGGAGTTGCCGGTGATGGAAACATCCACGCCCTCCAGCCACATGATGGCCACGCCCTCGCGCACGTCGTCCGCGCCGTAGCAGTTCACCTTGGAACGCTCGCCGTCGGAGAACGGGGTCTTCTTCACCACCTCGACCTTGCCGGTCATGTAGTCGAACTTGGTCTGGCAGTAGGTGAAGCCGTTGATGCGGGAGATGATGTAGGCGGCGTCCTTGCCGAGGCCGTTGAGGATGACGCGCAGCGGCTTCTGGCGCACCTTGTTGGCGGAGCGTGCGATGCCGATGGCGCCTTCGGCGGCGGCGAAGGACTCGTGGCCGGCCAGGAAGCAGAAGCACTCGGTCTCCTCGCGCAGGAGCATGGCGGCCAGGTTGCCGTGGCCCAGGCCCACCTTGCGGTCGTCCGCCACGGAGCCGGGGATGCAGAAGCTCTGCAGGCCCTCGCCGATGGCCTCGGCGGCGTCGGCAGCCTTGGTGCAGCCCTTCTTGATGGCGATGGCGGCGCCCACGGTGTAGGCCCAGCCGGCGTTCTCGAAGGCGATGTTCTGGATGCCGCGCACGATGGCGCGCACGTCGATGCCCTTGTCAAGGCAGACCTTCTCGGCCTCCTCGCAGGAGCTGATGCCGTACTTGGCCAGGACCGGTGTGATCTGGTCGATGCGGCGGGAGTATGATTCAAAAAGAGGCATAATGGTATCCTTTCTGTGTTGGTGGTTGATTACTCGTGGCGGGGGTCGATGTACTTGGCGGCGCCATCGAAACGGCCGTAGGTGCCGGTGTACTTCTTCACGGCCTCGTTGGCGTCCGTGCCCTTCTTGATTTCCTCCATCATGGGTCCCATCTTGACGTACTGGTAGCCGATGATTTCGCCGTTCTCGTCCAAGGCGATCTTGGTGATGTAGCCCTCCGCGAGCTCCAGGTAGCGCGGGCCCTTGGCGAGCGTGCCGTAGAGCGTGCCGGTCTGGGAGCGCAGGCCCTTGCCCAGGTCCTCAAGGCCGGCGCCGATGGGCAGGCCGCCCTCGGAGTAGGCGCTCTGCGTGCGGCCGTACACAATCTGCAGGAAGAGCTCGCGCATGGCGGTGTTGATGGCGTCGCACACCAGGTCGGTGTTCAGGGCTTCCAGCACGGTCTTGCCCGGCAGGATTTCAGAGGCCATGGCGGCGGAGTGGGTCATGCCGGAGCAGCCGATGGTTTCCACCAGGGCTTCCTGGATGACGCCGTTCTTCACGTTGAGGGTGAGCTTGCACGCGCCCTGCTGGGGTGCGCACCAACCCACGCCGTGAGTCAGGCCGGAGATGTCCTCGATCTTGGTTGATTGCGTCCAGGCACCCTCCTGGGGGATGGGTGCGGGGCCGTGGTTGCAGCCCTTCTTGACGCAGCACATGTTCTCAACTTCAGTTGTATACTGCATGGTTTTGTATATTGCTTGTTTGGAAAAGGTTTTCCCCCGCGCGCGGGATGCGCGCCGGGGAATTCCCCGCTGGGCAGAGTATACACCCCCCGCGCTGGAAATGCGAGTGAAAAATCACGCGCGCGGGGAAGATTTTTGCCTTGCAGGCGTCAGCCCTGTTTCATGCCGATGCGTGTGAGGCGGCGCCAGACGCCCTCCAGAGGGCCGTACTTGAAGTGGCCGAGCCACCAGGTGAAGAAGGCGGTCTGCGCGGCGAAGAAGACCAGGCCGATGAGCACGCGGTCCGCCGCGGTGGTGCAGGTTCCCCAGCCCAGGCCGTACTGGAAGAACAGCAGGGTGAGGATGATGCCCTGCGTGATGTACGCGGTGAGCGTGCAGCGCCCCACGGAGTACAGCGGGCGCAGGAAGCGCTGCAGGCACGGGCGGTCGTACAGCCACGCCAGCAGCGGAATGAAGCAGCAGACGGTGGCCACCTGGCGCCAGTTCTGCACATAGCCGTGGAAGCCGCTGAGGGCCTCGGTGTCCGGCAAGGCGGCCTCCACGCACAGCATGGCGGCCATGAAGACGGCGCCCCAGGCGGCGATGCGCGGCAGGTACTGCGCGCGCGGCTGCTCAAAGATTCGCAGGCGCCCGGTGACGGTGCCGAGCATGAACATGGCGAGCGTGTAGAACAGGCGCCCGGAATCCCACTGGTACTGCGCCTTCCACACCAGCCACTTGGTGGAGTTGTCGCGCATGGCGTCCCAGAGGGAGGCGGGGTCCACGGCGGGGTCGTGCGGCGGCTCCACCCAGGAGCCCACATAGCGCTGCACCGCCTCTATCAGCGGCACGGGCTGAACCAGCAGCAGCACGCACGCCAGCAGTATCCACTTGGTGCGCACCTTGTGGTACAGCACCGGCACAAAGCCCGCCAGCGCGAAAATCATCAGGATGTCCGACCGATAGAACGCGTTGTGGATGACACCGAACAGGAGCAGCAGCACCAGGCGCCAGCAGAAACGCCCACGGAAGTCGATTCCCTTCGCCTCCGCATGGTCCATCTGGAAGAAGAAGCTCAGCCCGAACAGAAAGGAGAACATCAGGAACCCGTTGCCCAGGAACACGTAGTCGAAGAACCACCACGCCACCGAATCCGCCGCGCCGTCACCGTCCACATGCTGCGCGCCGTAGGCCACCACGCAATGCGCAAGCAGAATCAACAGCAGCGCCGTGGCTCGCACTGCATCTATGCTCTTAATCCTCTGTGACCCGGCCATGAGTTTACCCGGCGGAAGCATACCCTTCCGCACCGCCGCACAGTCTACCCCCGCCCCCGCCCCCTGTACAAGCACAAAAAGCGCGCTTTGCCGCCCAACTTGTCATTTTTTCAAGTTTGGGGTTGAGCCGCGGCGGCTTTGCGGGTAGAATTCAGGAGTATGCGCCACATTCTGGTAGCAGAGGACGACGAGACCATCCGCCGCGGGCTTCAGGACGCGCTGGAAGGGGCGGGCTACGCCGTGGAAGCGGCCGCAGACGGCGAGGCGGCGCTGGCCGTGCTGCTCAGCCGCCCTGTGGACCTGGCGCTGCTGGATGTGAACATGCCGGTGGTGAGCGGGTTCAAGCTGCTCAAGATCATGGCGCGCGAATGCCCCGGCACCCCCAGCATCATCCTCACCGCGCGCGGCGAGGAGGGCGACCGCGTGAAGGGGCTGGAGCTGGGGGCGGACGACTACGTGGTGAAACCCTTCAGCGTGGCGGAGCTGCTGGCGCGCATTGCCGCCGTGCTGCGCCGCTACCCCGGCAAGGCGCATGCGGCGGCAGGTGAGCTGACCTTTCCCGGCGGCAGGCTGGACGCAGAAAACCAAACCGCCGTGATGGACAACAGCGCCACCGCCGCGCTCACCGACCGCGAGTTCGCGCTCTTCCGGTACTTCCTGACCCACCCGGACCGCACCATCTCCCAAGAGGAGCTGCTGCTGCGCGTGTGGGGCATCCAGGGGCAGGCGGAGAAGACCCGCACCGTGGCGGTCACCCTCACGCGCCTGAAAGAGAAAATCGGCCCGGCGGCCGCCGCACGCTTCGAGAACGTGCGCGGCCGCGGCTACAAGTGGAACACGCAGCCATGAAATCCAGGACCTCCCTCGTCATTGCCGTATTCGCCCTGCTCACGCTCTTCGGCGCGTGCTGGCAGGCGTGGGAGGCCTCGCGGCTGGATTCCCGCCTGCGCGCCATCGACGAGCAGAGCCAGATTGAACGGCTGATGGAGCTTTCCACGGAGCGCATCTGCGCGGCGGCATCCGAACTGCTGGCGGCGGAGCGCGCCAAGCTCGGCAAGGCTCCGGATTTGGCACGTCTGGACTACCCCATGCCGTCAGGCGGCAAGGAAGACTACGTGAAAGGCTACTTCCTGCTCACGCCGGATTCCCTGCGCGTGCCGCAGGGCGAGACCGCCTTTGAAAAGGCGCTCACGGAAAACGCCACGCTCATCGACACCATCCGCCGCAAAGCCTTCAACCCCGCCGCCCCCGTGCTCAACCCCAACGAGGCCGACAGGGTGAACACCGCCACGCAGGACGGCGTGTTCGCCGTGTTCGAGGCGAACGAGACCGACCCCGCCGCCCCGCTGGCCGCCAAGGGCGAGCCCTCCACCTTCTTTGCATGGAATTATCTTGATGACGTGGTGTACATGCGCCGCATCCCCACCACACACGGCACCGCCGCGGAGGGTGTGGTGATGGACGCCGCCAAACTGGCGGAGCGCCTGCTGCCGCTGGCGGAGCCGGGGCTCAGGGAGGCGGAAATCTCCCACCCCAACCGCTACGAGAGCGCCAACCTCGCCCCCCTGCCCCTTGTGCTGCGCCCCGGCAAAGCCGTGGACATCCCCAACACGGAGGCCCGCCACGATGCCGTGCAGCGCACCGTGCGCGCCGCCTGGTTCACCACCCTGCTCACCATCGGCATCCTCTTTGCCATCCTGGCCGTCTACGCCCGCCTGGAGCGCCGCCGCAGCGACTTCGTCTCCGCCGTCACGCACGAACTGCGCACCCCCCTCACCTCTTTCCAGATGATGACGGAGATGCTGGCCAACGGCCTGGTGCCCGCAGACAAGGTGGACGAGTACCACGACAATCTGCACCGCGAAAGCAAGCGCCTGGCCCACTTGGTGGAAAACGTGCTCTCCTTCGCGCGGCTCACCCGCGGCAAGGTGCGAGGCAGGCAGGACGCCGGCCCCTGCCGCCAGCTGCTCTCCGGCGTGTTCGAGAAGACCGCGCAACGCCTGCGCGCCGCGGGGTTCAAGGTCACCGTCACCCAGGATGCCCGCACGGAGCTGCTCTCCCTGCGCACGGACCTCCTCTCCCTGGAGCAAATCCTCACCAACCTGGCTGACAACGCCGTGAAGTACGCCGGCGGCGTGAACACCCCCGCCGTCACCGTCTCCACCATGCGCTCCCACCGCAGCCTGCAGGTGCGCTTTGCGGACAACGGCCCCGGCATGCAGGAGGAAATCCGCAAGCGCCTTTTCAAACCCTTCTCCCGCTCCGCCCATGCGGATAAAAACCGCAAGCCCGGCATAGGCCTCGGGCTTGCGCTCTCGCGCGATATCGCGCGCTCCATCGGGGGCGATCTTTCCCTAGAGAAATCAACGCCGCAGGGCACCACCTTTATCCTCACCCTGCCCCTCGGCGAATAGGTGTACCCGGGGCGGGCACCCCATGCGGGTTCTCCCGCACCCTTGGCAAATGAGCACCCGGCCGCTTTACTGGCTGGGTTATGACCTACACGCTCATTCCCAATATATGGTACACCATCACGCCGGAAACGGACTGTGATATCGAAACGCCCAACGGCATCTCCATCCACCTGCCCGCAGGCATCCAATACTTCCACTTTGCCGACAGCGTCTCCATCGACATCTCCGGCACGGCAACCGTCACCCAGAACCCACCGCTTTTTAAGCCGGCCTCCGCGTCTGCGTTAGGCGGGGGCTTCATTGAATCCAACCTGAACGTTGGCCACGGTGCTGCGGATGCGGTGGCCGCCGTGTGCACACTCACGCTGGGCGACCTTGCCACGGGCGGCACGCTGGCCGATTCCAACGGGCAAAGCGTGGAGCTGGAGAACCCGCACACGTATGCCATGGGCTATGCTTCGTTCCGCGATGCCGCCGAGGCTTGCACTCTCACGATTGGCGAGTGGAGCAAGGCTTGGGAGGCTGCCCCCGCCGCTAGGGCTGCGGGCTGGCTTCAACTGGCGGCCGGCGCGGGCACGTTCATTGTCAACGGCGTGATTGTCAGCAATCCCGAGGACTATTCGGACGTGGAGGCATGGAACGATATTCTAGAGCCTTGCGGCGTGTTCTGCACGGATGAATCCATTGAGACTGGCTCTCCGAAGATTAACATTGCTGCGATTGAGTACGGCGAGGCGGGCAACTCGATTACGCTGGAAGCAGTGGGAGAGAATTTCTCCGTTTCAGGCCCGACGCTTGCCGGCGGCAAGGACGCCCGCACCCCGCGCGATGTGTACAACGACATTCTGGAGGACGCGGATTGCCCTGTGGATGTGACGCTGGACGCGGACGAGCTGGGGTTGGGTTTCACGGCCAGGGAGTACGGTGTGAACGATGCCATCAGCGCGGTGGGCGAGATGTTCGCAAATTGGAGCGGCATGGGCGGCGGGCATGGGGATTACACCGTGGCAGAGCTCATTTCTGCCATCGAGGGCGAGTTTGACGATATCTCGCCCACTGCGGGCGAGACGGAGGGAACCATTGTCCTGACCGCGGACACGGCGGGGGCGGCGGCCAACTCCATCACCTACACCGCCACGGGCTGCTTTGGCGGCGGCACCGTGAAACAGGGCTCCACCACGCGCGGCAAGAACGCCGTGGCGCAGACGGATTACGGGATTATCCTGAACGGCGGCGCGCCGCACGCGTTGGATGTGGAGAAGCCGTTGAAGAACGGCTTGGCGTACATTGTGGCGGCGGACGATGCCGCAGAGGGCACCGACCTTTCCGCGCTGGAGGTGGAGCCGTATGCAACCGCGGAGCTGTGGATTGACTACACGGCGGGCAGCGTGGACCTGCCTGCGTGGGTGTGGCCGGACGGCGGTGCCCCCTCCGGCTGGACATGCACGGCGGGCAAGGTTCACCGCTTCTGCATTGTGCTGCGCAACGACGGCGCGGCCACGCTGGCCGCCGTGAATTACGACTACGAGTTCACTCCTGCGCTATGAGCATTCCCAACAAGTTCAGGCCTGTGTGCGGTTTGGCGGCGGTTGAGCTGGCGGACGAGCTGGTCTACGGGCCCGATAAATTCCTGGACTTCACAGAGCTGCTGCCTGTGACGGGGGTGGAGGTTGTGTTGTCGCGGTTCGCAGCCGGAACATCGATTGCCAATGTTAATATCGTCTATGTCTTCACCTTAACCATGGGCGGCGGCAGCATACTTATTACAAAGTATTCGCTGCCGAGCGGCAATTCATCGCGCAATTATATAGGATTCCCATGGTCGAGTGCGCGCTGGCTCGGCACGGGCAATCGTGGAGAGCGTCTTCCGGAAACTTTTTCTGTTACGGTTGAGAACGGTTTGTGGACGGTGACCAACCCGTATGGCGATGTGGCTGCCGAACAAGAGCCGGCACCCATGGCGCAGACCAGATTGAGAGTCGGTAGATGTGTATACAGTGAACCGTCGCCCACTCCATCCTGGCAGATAGGCATTGCCGGCGTGACTCTGGCACGCGATGGGGTGCGGTATGAATTTTTGCCGCGCGCGGACCAGACAGGCGTGTATTGCGCCGCTCTCAAAAAGAACATTAGGCTTAGCACAATATGAAGACATACGCGAAACTGGAAGACGGTGCGCTCCGCATGATGGGGCGCGTGCCGAATGTAATCAACCCCACGGAGGTGCAGGTGGCGGGCTACGCAGCCGCGCACGGGTTCAAGGAGCTCATCACCACGCCGCAGCCCGGCAGGTACTGGAGGCGGGATGATTATGTGGAGACTCCCAACGGAATTTATGAAGTTTGGACTACACAGGAGCTGGCAGATGCAAAAACAGATGCGCTGGAGCGCGTTCAACGTGCGCTGGACAGCGTACTGGATGCCCGCGCCACGATACCATGTGCGGGCTTCCCTGCGGGCATTGTGTACGACCGCAATGCGCTTATCAACGCGGGCGGACTGGCGGCGGGGGTCACATTCATTGATGCCGCGGACGGCATCCACACGCTCACCGCGCAGGATGTGGCCGCCATCACCGCCGCACTCAAGGAATACAGGCAGGGCCTGTACGCCACCGCCACGCTGCGGCGCGCCGCCATAGCCGCCGCTGAGGACGTGGACGAGCTGCCGCAGGAGTGACAATTCACTGCGCAATTTACGGCATGCCGCCCCGCGCCGCCTGTTCAGGCTTGAACAGGCGGCGCTTTTGTGGTATACTATTACGCGTCACGCGTATGAAACGTTCCATCCTCATTACCGGCGGTGCAGGCTTTATCGGCTCCCATGTGGTGCGGCTCTTTGTCACAAAGTACCCGGATTACCATATCATCAACCTGGACAAGCTCACCTACGCCGGCAACCTGGCAAACCTGAAAGATATCGAGGATGCCCCCAACTACACCTTTGTGCGGGCGGACATCTGCGATTTCGACACCGTCTGCTCCCTGTTCGAGCAATACGCCATAGACGGAGTGATCCACCTGGCGGCGGAATCCCACGTGGACCGCTCCATCAAAGACCCCTTCACCTTCGCCCGCACCAATGTGCTGGGCACGCTCTCCCTCCTGCAGGCGGCCAAGCACCACTGGAACGGCAACTGGCAGGGCAAGCGCTTCTACCACATCTCCACGGACGAGGTGTACGGCGCCCTGCAGTTCGACGGCTCGCTCTTCCACGAGACCACCAAGTACGACCCCCACAGCCCGTACAGCGCCTCCAAGGCCTCCAGCGACCACTTCGTGCGCGCCTTCCACGACACGTACGGCATGCCCGCCCTGGTGACCAACTGCTCCAACAACTACGGCCCGTACCAGTTCCCGGAGAAGCTCATCCCGCTTTTCATCAACAACATCCGCCACGGCAAGCCCCTGCCCGTCTACGGCAAGGGCGAGAACGTGCGAGACTGGCTCTACGTGGTGGACCACGCCCGCGCCATCGACACCATCTTCCACAACGGCAAGGACGGCGAGACCTACAACATCGGCGGCTTCAACGAGTGGAAGAACATCGACATCGTGAAGGTGCTCATCAAGACGGTGGACCGCCTGCTGGGCAACGCCCCCGGCACCAGCGACCACCTCATCACCTACGTGACGGACCGCCCCGGGCACGACCTGCGCTACGCCATCGACTCCACCAAGCTCAAGACGGAGCTGGGCTGGGAGCCCTCCCTGCAGTTCGAGGAAGGCATAGAGAAAACCGTGCGCTGGTACCTGGACCACCATGAGTGGATGGACAACATCACCTCCGGCGAGTACGAGAAGTACTACGACGACATGTACAAAAACAGATAACCACACAACACCACCATGAAAGGAATCGTACTGGCAGGCGGCAGCGGCACGCGCCTGAACCCGCTCACGGGCTCCGTGAGCAAGCAGATGCTGCCCATCTATGACAAGCCCATGATCTACTACCCCATCAGCATCCTCATGCTGGCGGGGATTCGGGACATCCTCATCATCTCCACCCCGCGGGACCTGCCGCGGTTTAAGGAACTGATGGGAGACGGCTCGCGCTTCGGCGTGCACTTCACCTACGCGGAGCAGCCGAAACCCGAGGGCCTGGCGCAGGCCTTCATCATCGGCGCGGATTTCATCGGGAATGATTCCGTGGCCATGGTGCTGGGAGACAACGTCTTCTACGGTGCCGGGCTTTCCGGCCGCCTGCAGCGCGTGTGCCGGGAGCTGGACGGCTCCACCATCTTCGGCAAGAAGGTGCCGGACCCGGAGCGCTTCGGCATCGTGGAGCTGGACGCCACAGGCAAGGCCGTCTCCATTGAGGAAAAGCCCGCCCACCCGCGCGGCAACGTTGCCGCCACCGGGCTGTACTTCTTCGACAACGACGTGGTGCGCATCGCCAAGGCCGTGAAGCCCAGCGCGCGCGGCGAGCTGGAAATCACCAGCGTGCTGGAGGACTACCTGAAGCGCGGCAAGCTGCACGTGGAGGTGATGACCCGCGGCTACACGTGGCTTGACACCGGCACGTTCGACAGCCTGCTGGAGGCCGCGGAAATGGTGCACACCCTGCAGAAGCACCAGGGCTTCATGATCGCCTGCCTGGAGGAGATCGCCTTCAACCATGGCTGGATCAACCGGGAGCAGCTGCAGGCCGCGGCGGAATCCCTGCGCAACGGCTACGGCCAGTACCTCAAACAACTCCTCAACTGATTTCCCCCACCTGCCATGCCCGCGGAACCCGCCCAAATCACCGTCACCTCACCCCTCCTGCCGGACCTGGAGGAGCTCCACACCCTGCTGCAAGACATCTGGCAGCGCAAATGGCTCACCAACAACGGCCACTACCACCGCGAGCTGGAAAAGGCCCTGGCGGAGTACCTGGGCGTGCCCTACATCAGCGTGTTCACCAACGGCACACTGCCCCTCCTCACCGCCCTGCAGGCCCTCAACCTGCGGCAGGGAGAGGTCATCACCACACCCTTCTCCTTTGTGGCCACCACCCACTCCCTCTGGTGGAACGGCCTTACGCCCGTCTTTGCAGACGTGGACCCCGTCACCGGGAACCTGGACCCCGCCGCCGTGGAGGCCGCCGTCACGGAACGCACCGTGGCCATCATGCCCGTGCACGTCTACGGCACCCCGTGCGACACCGCCGCCCTGCAAGCCATTGCAGACCGCCACGGCCTGAAGGTCATCTACGATGCCGCGCATGCCTTCGGCGTGCAGGTGAACGGCAAGAGCGTGCTCACCGCCGGTGACATGTCCACCCTCTCCTTCCACGCCACCAAGGTGTACAACACCGTGGAGGGCGGCGCACTCGTCTGCCAGTCCGCGGAAATGAAGGAGCACATCGACCACCTGCGCAACTTCGGCTTCACCGGCGAGGTGGAGGTGGCGGAACCCGGCATCAACTCAAAAATGGACGAGATCCGCTCCGCCTACGGCCTGCTCACCCTCCGCAAGGTGGATGAAGCCATCGCCGCACGCCAACAGGTGGCGCAGGCCTACCGCGCCACACTGGCGGACGTGCCCGGCATCCGCTGCCTGCAGGACATCCCCGGCGTGCGCCACAACTACTCCTACTTCCCCATCTTCATCGATGCCGCCAAATACGGCCGCACGCGCGACGAGCTCTTCGCCCTCCTCAAAGAGCACGGCATCCTCGCGCGCCGCTACTTCTACCCCGTCATCCCCGCCTTCGCCGCCTACCGAGATACCGCTCCCGCCAAGGCCGCCCGAATCCCCGTGGCCCGCGCCCTCGCGGATTCCGTCCTCTGCCTCCCCATGCACCACGCACTCTCCCAAGGGGACACCGCCCGCGTTTTGGATGTGGTGTGCCATTGAGGATGGTCTCCCCGGCCATCAAAACTGCGCGTTGAGCATGGAGCCGGTTTGCCGGTAGGCGGAGTGGAAGGCGAAGGCGTGCTTGAGGGTGTTGGGGGAGTGGCCGCCCTGTGAGAGTTCCAGGTAGCGGCGCAGGAGCGGGCGGTAGGTGGGGTGCGCGCAGTTTTCCACGATTCGTTCCGCGCGCTCGCGCGGGGCAAGGCCGCGCAGGTCTGCCACACCCTGCTCCGTGACCAGCACGGCCACGTCATGCTCCGTTTGGTCCACATGGGACACCATGGGCACGATGGCGGAAACGGCGCCGTCCTTGGCGGTGGAGGGGCACGAGAAGATGGAGATGCGGGAGGCGCGGGCGTAGTCGCATGAGCCGCCGATTCCGTTCATCATGCTGGTGCCGAAGAGGTGGGATGAGTTCACGTTGCCGCAGACATCCATCTCTATGGCGGTGTTCATGCTGATGACGCCCAGGCGGCGTATGACCTCCGGGTTGTTGGAAATCTCCATGCCGCGCAGGAGTATCTTGCCCTTGAAGAAATCGAAATTGGCGTACAGCTCCTTGAGCATGGCGTCGGAGAGCGTGAGCGTGTTGCTGGAGGCAAAGAGGCAGCGGCCCTGCTGCATGAGGCGGATGACGTTGTCCTGGATCACCTCCGTGTACATGGAGAATGGGGGGATGACGGCGGAGTGGCCAAGAGCGGCCAGTGCGGCGTTGGCCACGTTTCCCAGGCCGCTCTGGAGCGGCGGGAATTCGCGCGGCAGCCTGCCGTTCACATACTCGTTCTCCAGAAAGCGCACAATGTTGCGGCCGATCCGGGCGGTCTGCTCCGTTATCTCCTTGAAGGGGGCCACGCCGTCCGGCTGGTTGTTGAGCACCACCGCGGCTATCTTTTCCGGGCTCACCTTGATGACCTTGGCCCCGATTCTCTGCGCCGGATACTGCAGGGGGATGGCGGTGCGCTGCGGCGGGTCCTGGGGCATGTACACGTCATGGAACTCCCGCAGCCGCCGGTCATGGTAGCGGTTCAATTCAATAATGATGCGGCTGGCCACGGCGCAGAAGCAGGCGCTGTTGCCGGCACCGGTGGTGAGCACAATCTCACCCTCCTCCGTCACCTCTGCCGCCTCTATGATGGCGGTGGTCACGCGCGGCACATGGCCGTAGCGCATCTCCTGAGCCAGCTTGGAGAGGTGGATGTCGCAATACTTCACCTCACCGGAGTTGATAAAGCCGCGCAGGCCCGGAGAGGATTGGAACGGCATGCAGCGCGCAACCACCCCGGCATGGGCCATCACATCGTCCACCCCGGCGTTCGGGGTGCCGCTGGTCATCACGGTGAGGCGGAAGGGCCTGCCTTCCGCGCGCATGCGCTCCGCACGGGCCGCCAAGGCACCGGGCAGCAGCTTCACGGCGCCGGCCTGGGTGAGGCCGCTCAAGCCCACGCACTCACCGTCATTGATGAGCGCGGCGGCTTCCTCCGGGCTGAGAATGGGGTATCTCACGCTTATTCCGCCTGCCCTGTCTTGAGGGCAATCAGCTCATGCTTGCGGATGATGTTGCGGGCCATCTTCACCATGGGCGGGCCAATGAACTTGTTGTCCTTCACCGCCACTCCGGCGCCGGCCTGCTCCGCCTCCTCCGCCAGCTGCAGCATTTCCGCGGCCCAGGCCACCTCCTCCTCCGTGGGGGAGTAGTACCGGTGCACCAGGGGGAGCTCCTTGGGGTTGAGCACCAGCATGCCCTCAAAGCCCAGGTTCTTGCTCAGCACAAGGTTCTTTTCCAGATCCTCCAGGTCATGCACCTGGATATGCACGGTATCGATGGGCAGCACGCCGGCGGCGCGGGCGCCGTTGCTGATCATGTTGCGCGCGAACATGATGCTCACGCCCTCGTGGTCGTGCTTGCCGCGAAGGTCCGTCACGTAGTCCTCGCAGCCGAAGGCCACGGCCACCACGCGGGGGCTGGCCGTGCAGATGTCCTTGATGTTCACCACGGCACCGGCCGTCTCGATGAGCGGGATGATCTTGAACGTGCCCACGGGTATGTGCTTCTCGCACTCGATGGTTTCCAGCAGCTTGCCGAAGAAGTAGATGTCTTCCCCGCAGGTGGCCTTGGGATACATGAAACCGTGGATGCCCGGTATGGTCAGCTGGTGCACGTCCTTGAGCAGCTCCCCGCTCTCGCGGTCGTTCACGCGCGGGAAGAGCAGCTTGCCGTTCAGGTCCGTGCGCTGGGCGAATTCCTTGATGTTCTCCCGAGAGGTCTGCTTCAGCGGCATGGGAACGGAGTCCTCCACGTCCAGCAGCAGCACATCGGCGTCGCGCCTCACGGCGCTGTCCATCAGCTTGGTGTTGTGCGCCGGCACGAACATCAGGCTTCTCATCAAATACGTTTCGTTCATTGTTCTGATTGGGGTTGTTTCTTGATCAAGACTTTTCGGCGGAAGGAGAGCACGTCCACTCCGTCCTGGTTGTAGGCTATGGTTTCCACGTACACGATGCCGCGGTCAGGCTTGCTCTTGGATTCGCGCTTGTCCAGCACGCGGGTGCGGGCGTAGAGCGTGTCGTTCACAAACACGGGGTGCAGGTGCTTGATGCCCTCGTACTCCAGGTTGGCCACGGCCTTGCCGCTGATATCCGGCACGGTCATGCCCACCACAAGGGAGAACACCAGCGTGCCCACCACCAAGATCCTCCCGTGCTGGTTCTTCCCGGCGTAATCTATGTTGGTGTGCACCGGGTGGTGGTTCATGGTCAACAGGCTGAAGAAGTTGTTGTCGCTCTCGAAAATGGTTTTGGAGAGCGCGTGCCGAATTTCGGAGCCCACCTCGAAATCCTCGTAATACAGGCCTAGGACGGATTGTTTCATGGCTTACCTTTTGTTGAGTCTAAACTGCAGCTTGCCCTCCACCTCTTCCTCCGTGTACTGCTTCATCACGGTGTTGTCGGCGGACGTGATGCACTTGCTGAAATCAGGCATGTTGCGCTTCACTGCGGTGCAGGCGCCCACAATGCATTTCCTGCCTATGCTGGTGTCATCAAAAACGGTGGAGGACAACCCCACGAACGATTGTTCTCCCAATGTTGAGCCGCCTCCCAAGAGGGAACGGGCGGCAAAGAAGCAGTGCGCCCCCACATGGGCATTGGCTCCTACCAAGCTGTACGCCATGATGAACGTATCGCTTTCCACCACCGTGTCGTTCTGAACGACCACGAAGTCGTGCACCCAGCAATTGTCTCCCTGAATGGTGCCGCGCACAGCCGCCAGCGGCGAAACCAGGTTGGCCATGGCGTAACCCTGCCCCTTGCAGTATTCGTACAAGCGGCGGCGGTCAGCATTCAATCGGTTCCACATCACCGCCACAAACACCTTGAACTCGCGGTGCGGGCATTCCTCCCTCAAATGCTCCAGCCTGTACACGGGAAGCCCCTGAAATGTATCTTCCCTGTAATACTGTTCGTTTACGGCAAAGCCCACCACCTCAAACAACCCGTGGTACTGGACAAAATGCAGCACATGCCGCGCGCTGCTGCTCGTGCCCACTATCACCAATTTCTGAATGTCTCCTGTAGCGTTGTCTCCCATAACAGCCGTGGTTTAGCCTACAGTATTCCCAATACTGTAGGCAAGCTAAAAGTTCGTCATTCCGCAGGGACGTGGAAAAAATACCGCGACCGCGATGTTGAGCGCGGGCGGGGGGTGCCAAATCATCGCCATTTCTATTGGTTGGGCATTGAATGCATTGCACAAATCCACCCTCCTACAGTATTGGGAATACTGTAGGGTTGGGTGTCAACGGTAGAGAGCCATGATACTTCGCAGCGAACGACTGGAGTTGCGCCCCATTGAGGAGGGGGATTTGGAATTCATCCGGGAGCTCATCAACGACCCCGAGGTGGAGAAAACCATCGTGGGGTGGATGTGGCCGCTATCCGCCAAGGACGAGCAGGAGTGGTACAAGGGGTTCCGCAATTCCAACAAGGAGGTGAGGTACCTCATTGCGCTGCACGACGGCACGCGGTTGGGGTTGACCGGGCTGACGGACATGGATTGGAAAAACGGGCGCTGCAAGAGCACCGGGATACGGATCAGCCCGCGGGTTCAGAGCAAGGGATACGCCACAGAGGCATACATCACCATGTTTGATTACGCGTTCAACCAGCTCCGTTTCCACAAAGTGATGGGCAGCGCGCTGGAGACAAACAAGGCATCCCTCCGGCTCATGGAAAAGCTTGGCTACAAGGTGGAGGGAGTTTTGCGCGACCACGTGTTCAAAAACGGGAAATATTGCAACGTGGTGACCACGTCCATTCTGGCGGAGGATTTCAACCGCCTGCACCGCCCGGAAAAGAATTGAGGCGGAAAGCCCGCCTATTCCGAGAGAATGGAGAGGATGCGCTGCATCTCCCCTGCCCCGTAGCGCTGGTCGATGGGCAGGGCGAGGAGGTTGGTGGCGAGCTCGTGCTCCAGGGTGCCGGGGGCGGACCATTCAAGCACGTTCGGCCAGTAGGTGGCCACGAACACGCGGTTGGCGATGAGCCTTTGGCGCAGTTGCGTGCCGTTCTCCACCCAGTAGGGGTAGACCATGGGCACGGCTTCCGCCGGGGGGTTCGCATGGAGTTTGTTTGAATTGCCTAGGGCCCGGTGCAGCAGTGTGTAGTTTGCGCGGCGCGCCTCTGCGGCGGCGGCGTAGTCGATACCGCCGAGCAGGCGCTGCGTGAGGCGAGACATGTGCATGAGAGGCTTTTGAGCCAGTGCCTCGCTGTTTTGGCGGAAGGCGGCGTAGCCGCTTTCAGGGCCTTCGTCCACCCGCTGCAGGAGGTGCCGCATGAGCTGCCAGGAGGAATCCTGCGGCAGTTCAAGGGCGGTGTCCGCCACACAGTAGGCATACCCGCCATCTGGCACGCCGAAGAATTTGCGCGGGGAGTAGAAGGTGTCGATACCCTCCATGGGCGGAGCATACAGGGCCTGGGCGTTGTCCACGAGCAGACGGTTGCCGAACCGCGCGGCCATATCCCGCAACACGGCGCCGCCGATGCCGAAATAGTTGGTGCCGATGACAAGTTCCCCCTCCTTCAGCTCCGGCAGGTCCGCGGGGCGCAGCTGCTCATCCACATGGTAGAAGGCGTGCGGAATGCCCAGCCTTTGCAACGGCTGGAGCACCACGCTGCATGTGTAGTACGGCAGGTACACCCGTGCCACGTTCCCGCGGCGACGCAGGATATACTCCAGGCTGTGGCGCCCGCTGTTGAGGGCGGCCGCTTGCGGGTGGAGGCCGCACCCGCGCACGGTCTCCAGTTCAAAGTAGCCGCCTATGGCATCATTCACATTCATGGCTAGCGCATTTGCGGGAACAATCATTCAGAAAGCACCACGCGCACGTTTTGCTCCATCTGCCGCATGGCGGCGGTGAGGGCATCCCGCGTATCGTAGTGGAGGATGAGGTGGCCGATGGCATCATTCGCACCGCGGAAGGGGTGCACGGTGTCTCCGGGTTTCACCAGCAGGGCCTCCTCCACCACATGGGGCTGCATGGCGGGGGAGATTTCCAGGTGGTGGAACACGCCTTCCCGCGGAGCATGCAGGGCCATGATGGCCCAGGCGCCGTTGAAGGGTTTCTGCTCCACGCCCTGCACGGGCAGGCCCACGGCGGCGCGCACGGAGGCGGTGATGAGGTCCACACCGGCTCCCATGCGTATGACTTCCGCCAGGCGGTTGCCGCCGCCGCGTGGGGAGACTTCCATGATGTAGACCTTGCCGTCCGTTCCCACGCGGGCCTCAATGTTGAAGATGCTGGTGCCCAGGTTGAGCAGGGAGATGAGGCGCTGCAGTTCCGCACGCAGCTCCGCCTGCTTGTCCTCCGGCATGGTGCTGGGCCAGCAGTGGGCGCTTGGGGTGTAGGGATTGGGGGAGGCGGGGTCGAACACCTGGTCGTCAAAGGAAACGAAGCGCAGCTCTCCGTCCACGGCAAAGCTGTCGGAGCCGGTGGTGTCCCCCACCTTCTCGATAAACTGCTCCACGATGATGTGCCCGGAGAGGGAGCAGCGCATGGCCTCCTGCAGGGCGGCGGGGAGCTCCGCGGGGGAGTCCACGCGGCCCACGCCCTTGCTGCCGGCGGAATCCGTGGGCTTCACGATGGCGGGATAGGTGTACTGCTCTGCGGCGTCAAGCGCCTCCTGCACGGAGGCGAAGCCGAATGACCACGGGCAGTTGAAGCCGTGCGCGCGCAGGAACTCGCGGAAGCGGTCCTTGTTCTGCAGGATGCACACGGACTCGTACGGGCAGCCGGGCAGCCCCATCTCCTGCTGCACGTAGGCGGCGCTCACCACACCGGGGTCCACGGCAAAGGACATGATGCCGTCTATCTGCAGCTCCCGCGCCGCCGCCAACACTGCCTCCTTGTCGATGATGCTCACGTTGCAGTACTCGTCGGAATACTTGTGGGCGATGTTGTCCGGCAGGTAGTCGCAGGTGATGACGTGGATGCCCAGCTTGTGGGCGGCGTCTATCACGGGCAACAGATAGCGCAGCCCACCCAGCAGCATGAGCTTTTTCTTGTGTGTGGCACCCTGTTTCATACGCGGAGATTGTACATATTGGATTTGAGGGGTCAAGCCAGAATCTTGCGGCCTACCAGGCAATCCGCTGCAGAACAGCCTGCAGGGCCGGCTTCTTGCAGCGTTCCTGCAGCAGGCCCAGCAGCTGGCGCAGGGTTTCGTTTTGAGTGCTGCGCAGGATGCCGAAGTAGATGAGAAGGGAGGAGAGCCCGCCGACGGCCAGTTTCACGATGTAGTGGTAGGGCAGCATTTCCGCCAGGGCGCCGGGAATCCAGGTGCAGGCGATGGCCAGCAGGCTGAGCGGCAGGTAGTCCTTAAGCTGCTGCCAGATGGACATGCCGATGAGCTCCTTGCTGTAGTAGGAGTTAATGAATATGCAAACAACGGAGGTGAACAGCGCGCCGTAGCAGATGGCCATCACGCCCATGGGAATGGTGATGGCCATCACAATGCAGCCCAGCACCTTCTTGATGATTTCCAGGCGCAGGAAGAGGTCTGACCTGCCCTTGACCTGCAGGAGGTTGAGGTTGATGACCTGAATGTGGTACAGGGCGTAGGAGAAGCAGATGATTTGCGCGTAGGGCACGGCCTGCCCCCACTGGGGACCGCTCAGGAGGCGGATCCAGGAATCCGCCATGGCGGCCGCCAGCATGCTGCCCCACACGATAACCATGGTGAAAAGGCGCAGGTACTGGCGGTATACCTGCTTGAGCCGGGCATTGTCGTTCTGCAGGGTGGCGAGGATGGGAAAGGTGACGCTGCCGATCATGCCGCAGGCGGTGAGCGGCCCCGTGGCGGCCAGGTGCCGCCCGCGGTCATAGAAGGCGAGCTGGGCGGGGGAATAGATTTTGCCGATGAAGAAGGTGCGCAGGTTGTTGTACCCCGTGTCCAGCAGGGCGGAGGCGGCCATCTTGCTGCCGTAACCAAAGAGCTCCTTGAAGGATTTCTTGGAGAAAACAAAACGCGGCTTCCAGGGGGAGACAATCCAGATAACGATGAGGGAGAGCAGACTGCTGACGATGTTCTGGGTCATCAGGGCCCACACGCCCCAGCCGCGGTAGGCCAGGTAAAGGCACACGGGCAGGGAGACAAGGGAAATGCTCACGCCGATGATGGCCGGGGTCTTGAAATCACGCCTCGCCGCATACAGGGTCCAGTGAACACCGCTGGTGCTGCACACGAACATGAGGATGGCGGACACGCGGGTGAGCCACAGCAACTCCGGCTGGTGGTAGAATTCCACGAACCACGGTGCAAGCAGGAAGAGGATGGCGGAGAGAACAAAGCTCATGGCTATGTTGAACCAGAACACGGTGGAGCAGTCCTCCTCCGTGCGGTCGATCTTGCGGATGAGCGCGCCTCCGAACCCGGAATCCTTCAGCGTGCCGGCAATGGCAAAGAAAATGCCGGTAAGACCCACAATGCCCATCTCCTTGGGCGTGAGCAGGCGCGCCAGCACCATGCCGTACACCAGCTGCAGCGGATACATCGTCAGTTTGTTGAGCAGGGTCCACTTCAGTCCCCTCGCCGTTTCCTGTGCCACGCGTCCCATGAGTGCGCGGAGTATACGCACCGCATCCTCTCCCGTCAAGCCTAAATGATATTCCCCTTGACTTTTCCGCCTTTCCTGCTATCCTGTGCGGGTGAATCAAACAGAAGAGAAGCCGCTTGTAGTCATCCGCAGCCTGGTGTACAACCACGAGCCGTATTTGCGCGACTGCCTGGAGGGCTTTGTGATGCAGCAGACCACCTTTCCCTTTGTGGCCGTGGTGCATGACGACTGCTCCACGGACGGCTCCGCCGCCATCATCCGCGAGTACGCGGAGAGGTTCCCGCACATCATCAAACCCGTCTACGAGACGGAGAATCAATACTCCAAGCAGGACGGCTCCCTGCGCCGCGCCATGGACGAGGCCTGCGCCAAATACGGAGCCAAGTACATCGCCCTGTGCGAGGGGGACGACTACTGGACGGACCCGCACAAGCTGCAGAAACAGGTGGATTTCCTGGAATCCCACCCGGACTTCACGCTCGCTTTCTGCAACGGAGTCATTCAAACCCCGACCAAGAGAATCGCCACACATGAGGACTACATGGAATTCGGTTGGCCCCACCTGGAAGAAGCGGGGGAAGTGCCGGTGGAAAAGATGATAGAAGACCGCAGCTGGATGGTGTTGACTGCTGGCATGGTCATTCGGAGCACAGTATACGCCGCTCTTCAAAAAATTCGTAAGAAGTGCACCGAAGTCAGAAGCGGAGATGCGCTTATTCAAGCGGTATGCGCAGTCATGGGAAGGTCATATTATCTATGCGATTCTATGATTGTATACAGATATCAAACGCCGGGATCATGGAGCTCGAAAAACAACCCACGGAAGGATCAACCACCGCAAAGGAAGGCACCCACTTCTAGGATTAAAGCCGAAGCTGCGCTTCTTCACGCGTATGATATTATAAATGAATTTTCACAGCAGCGGCACGAAGGAGCCATATATAGGGCTCAATTCTGTCATGCGAGATTCTTGATTGCTAGATATTCAGATTCAAGAGAACAATTTATTAAGGCTTTGGGGCAGTATCTTCATTACAAGCGAGTAAAAAAATACATGCCACTGCCGCAGGGAAAATTCGATAAGTGCCTCTTCTTGCTCCAACGCTTCTTCCACTATCCTTACCATCCCAATGGAGTTCCTGTAGAACTCGTGCCCGCTGTCCTGAAACATTTCTATAAGGAGGACGGATACAAGGTATCATTGCGAATCGGTCCATTAAACCTTATTTCTTTCATAAAGAACAGAAAGCGCCACAAACTGTATGTTGTGGGGAAAGAAATAATGTGAGGGCACCGTGCGCTGCCATTCATCCGGCGATTAACATGTAAGAAATGGACACCATGAATCGTAGTTCCCTCGCAGGATTTCTCTTCACATACCGAGCGTTTCCGTGTAACATGGCAGCAACTCACGAGGCTATCCAAACTTGAAAATGGGAAAGATACCATATAGCCGAATTGTCAAGGATACACCCTCACCAGAGTATCAGCTCACGGTGGTGACCGTGTGCCGGAACGCGTTTGAGGATTTTTGAAACCCACACTGGAAAGCGTGCTGCGGCAGAAGGCCAAGGGCACAATCAGCATTGAGCACGTGGTGGTGGACGGGGCCTCCACGGATGGCACGCCGGAGTGGCTGGCGGAGCAGCTGGCGGCCGGCAACATAGAAAGGTACGTTTCAGAGCCGGACCGCGGAATCTACGATGCCATGAACAAGGGCATCAACCTGGCGCGCGGGCGGGTGCTGGCGTTCCTGAACGCCGGGGACACGTACACGGATGAGGATTTGGTCCCCTGCGTGCTGCCGATATGCCGAGGGGAGACGGAGAGCGTGGCGGCATGCGCGTACCGGATTGATTCTTCACTGGGTCCCTTTTACAAGCCGAACTACAGCCAATTGTTCTTCTACCGCCCGTGTTGCCACCAGACGTATTTTGCCTCCGCCCGCGCGTACCGGGAGATAGGCGGGTATGATTCCCGGAACATCCCCGGTGCAGCCGTATCCCCGCCCCAGCCATACGGGCACTGCCCAGATTTTTCCATTACAAAACCGGCAAAGCCGTTCAATATTGCATGCACACATGAGCCAGCCCATTGTCAATATTGTTATCCCCGTGTACAACGCCGGCAAATACCTGCGGCGCGGGTTGGACAGCCTGTTGGCCCAAACCTGCGGGGATTGGGAGGCAGTTTGCATAGACGACGGCTCCACGGACGACTCTGCCGCCGTGTTGGAGGAGTATGCGCGCCGGGATTCCCGCTTCCGCGTGCTGCGGCTGGAGAACAGCGGGGTGTCCGTGGCGCGCAACCGCTGGATACGGGAGGCGCGCGGGGCATGGGTAACCTTCCTGGATGCGGACGACTGGTTTTCACCGAAACTGGTGGAGGGTCTGCTGGCCCCCCCGCACGGAACGGGTGGATATCATCGTTTTCGGAACGGAGGTGGAATACGAGGATGGCGTAACGAGGAACGAAAGCTTGGACGCATCATTCTGGATGGAACGGAAGGGGGAATACCCCTCCACCCCGGAAACGGTGGAGTACATGTGGGGGACCTGTTGGGGAAAAGCGTACCGGCGCGGCTTCCTGCTGGAAAATGAGCTGGAGTTCCCTGTGGGCATGCGGCAGGAGGACGAGGTGTTCTACCGCTGCGCCATGGGCGTGGCGCGAAACTTTTATTTGTGGAAGTACTACGGCTACCACTATCTTCAGGCAAAGGATTCGTACATGCACATGCACACGGCCCCAAGCGAGATATACCTGCTGTACCTAAAAGGCGCACGGCTGCTCGCATGAATGGGCGCTTTCTTTGTTGACCTTCCTATTCGGACAGTTGCGCAGGTGGAATGGCACATTGACCCGCAAGGAGGCGCGCGAGCTAAGGAGGCAGACGCTCCCCTTCTTGAAAGAAGGCCGCTTTGCGGAGCACTGCCCGGCCCGGGATTACCGCATGCGCTACCTATCGCCCCTGCGGTGGTGGGTAGAGCCGTTCAGCCACAGGGGTAGGAGCGAGGAACGCTTCAAACTATTCGGCATGACATTCATGAAAGACTGCTATGCTGACTACAGGTTTGTTCTCCGCGCATCCCCGTGGAGCAAATTCAAAAGCTGCTGGGGCTGCTGCAAAGAAACAATTGACTCCCCCGCCGCGCCATGGTATGCTGGCGGCGGGTTCAACGTAACTCTAAGCCATGGTCAGCATAGTAACCCCCACATACAACTCAGAGGAGTTCTTGGAAGAGTGCATCCTCTCCATCAAGGGTCAGCGGCGGCAGAATTTCGAGCACATCATCGTGGACGGCTGCTCCACGGACGGCACGCTGGATATCATCCGCAAGTATGAGGGCACGTACCCCATGCGCTGGATTTCCGAGAAGGACGGCGGCATGTACGAGGCCATAGCCAAGGGGTTCCGCATGGCAAAGGGGGATATCTTCGCGTGGCTCAACTCGGATGACATGTACATGCCGTGGGCCACCTATGCCATGGAACGGATCTGCAAAACGGGCCGTGTGCAATGGTGTACCGGCATACCCGCGCACTACAATGCGGCAGGCATGCAATACGTGCCCTATTTCTCCATCCCCCTGTATGCGTGGCCCCTACTGAAAAAAGGGTGGTACGACGGGCAGCGGCTGGGGTGGATCCAGCAGGAGTCTTCATTCTGGACCCGCCAGCTATACGAATCTGCGGGAGGTCTGGACACCGGGCTCAAGTATGCGGGCGATTACGATTTATGGTGCCGCTTTGCGCAATTCGCGCCGCTTTACTCCACGAATGTGGTTGTGGGCGGCTTCCGCAAGCACAAAGGCCAAAAGAGCTCCGCTTGGGAGAAATACCGCGCAGAGCAACCACCTTTCGGCGCACGCGAGCAGACTTTGAAAAATTGCCGCTGGTACTACATACGGGAGAAATGGCAAACGCGCATACGCAAAAACATCCATTTCATTCCCTTGCAGCACTGCCCGGAGATTTAAAAACACACATGCCCCTTTGAACAAGTTTAGATCATGACAGATTCGTATACCAGGGTTAATCTGCAAGGCCCGGCCCCGGAGTACCAGCTGACGGTGATTACCGTGTGCCGGAACGCGCTGGCGGATTTGAAGCCCACCGTGGAGAGCGTGCTGCGGCAGAAGGCCAAGGGCACCATCAGCATCGAGCACGCGGTGGTGGACGGGGCGTCCACGGACGGCACGCCGGAGTGGCTGGCGGAACAGCTGGCGGCGGGAAACATTGAAAGGTACGTTTCAGAACCGGACCGCGGGATATACGATGCCATGAACAAGGGTATCAACCTGGCACGCGGGCAGGTGCTGGCCTTCCTGAACGCGGGAGACACTTACACGGATGAGGACCTGGCCCCCTGTGTGCTGCCGATTTGCAGAGGAGAGACACAGAGCGTGGCTGCCAGCGTCTACAAAACCAACTCCCCGTGCGGCCTTGGGCGCAAGCCGAACTACGAAAAGATTTTTCTTGGCACGACCTGCTGCCACCAGGCATATTTTGCCTCTGCCAGCGCATACAGGGAACTGGGAGGGTATGACGCCAACGGATATCGCTGCTGTGCCGATGCAGACGTGATGTGCCGCATATACCGCAAATGGGGGGCGCCTGTGATTCATGATTGCTTTGTGGCCAATTTCGAGGACAACGGTCTCTCCGCGAATTGTGCGGAAGATTTCCGCAACGAATACTTGGAACTGTTGTGGCGGAATTGGGATGCAGTAGAGCAGCGGTACAGCAAAGACGGGGATTTCAAAGTATTGATAGAAGCCATTTTGGTAAACTACTGCTTCCAGTTTCGGAACTGGCAGTCACAACACGGGAAAAGGATTCCGGATGAACTGCGCGAGCTGCAGACAATGTGCCGCGGGCTTGCGCGGCAGGCACACAGCCTGTATGCCAAGTGCGCCCTGCGCTGGCTTGCCCGGTACTACCTACCCGTGCTGATAGACGGGCGCGAGTGCCCCCCCCTTCTCTTCCGCCTTGCCCGATTCTGGGCCCATGCCTGCTATGTTCCCGATACAAACAAGTACAAGAAGCTTTTCTGGGTGCCAATCAGGCCTCTGAGCAGCCATCCCCTGTTGAGGAAATTCTTTCCATCCGCCAACAAATAGCATGCCGCGCGCCTATGAACACCCCGCTCATCACCGTCATCATCCCCGTGTACAATGCGGCGCAGTACCTGCGGCCGTGTCTGGACAGCCTTTGTGCCCAGACGCTGCGGGAGATTGAAATCATCTGCGTGAACGACGGCAGCACGGATGCCAGCGCGGCAATTCTGCGGGAGTGCGCGGCGCGTGATGCGCGGGTGGTGGTGCTGGAGCAGGAGAACGCCGGGCAGGGCGCGGCGCGCAACCGCGGGCTGGAGCATGCACGCGGAGAGTATGTGGCGGTGGTGGATTCTGACGACTTTGTTTCCCCGAATTTCCTGGAGGCCCTGTACCGCGCGGCGGCGGCGCACGGGGCGGATGTGGCCTGCACGGCGGATGTGCGCCTTTGCATGCCGGATGGGAGCGAACGGTCCAAGTGGATGGGGTTCAGCCCGCACACCGGCCTGCTGACGCAACAGGAGCGGGAGAGCGCGGTGCTGGCTTCCGGCGTGGCCTGCAACAAACTGTACCGCCGCGCCTTCCTGCAGGAACAGGGGCTGCGCTATTTTGCCCGCAAAGCCATTGGGGAGGACAACATGCTGGTTTTCTTCTCCATGATGCTGGCCAACAAGGTGGCGTGCGTGCCGGATGCCACGTACTATTATGTGCAGCGGGCGGATTCCTCCGTGCACACGCTCACGGCGGAATGGGTGCTGCCCATTGTGGATGTGTACCGCGCCATATTGGACCGCTGCGCCGCCTGCCCCGGCGCGGAACGCCTGCGCCGCGTGGCCCTGCAGCGCGCGGCGGTGGACGTGGGAGGGCTGCTGGGGCGCGCACGCGCCGGCCTGCGGCGGGAGCTTTTGGAAAAGGCGCAGCGCCAGCTTCCGGAGCTGGCGGATGCCGCGCAGCTGGCCCCGTACCGCCACCTGCAGGACAGCGGGCGGCGCGTGCTGGTGACGCTCACCACCTACCCCGCCCGCACAGGCACGGTGGCGCAAACGGTGCACACGCTGCTCAACCAAACCCTCTGCCCCGATGCGGTGCTGCTGTGGCTGGCGGAGGAGCAGTACCCCGGGCGGGAGGCGGATTTGCCGGAGGAACTGCTGGCCCTGCGCGCCCACGGCCTGGAAATCAAGTGGACCCGGGATATGCGCTCCTTCAAGAAGCTGATACCCGCATTGCGGGAATACCCGGAGGATATCCTGGTGACGGCGGACGATGATCTGCTGTACCCGCAGGACTGGCTGGAGCCGCTGGTGAAGGCGCATTGCAAGGGCCCGGATGTGGTTTGCTCCCGGCGCTGCCACGGAATCCGCCTGGCGGGCGGCGCCTTTGCCCCGTACGGGAGCTGGCAATTCGAAATAGGGAAGACAAAGGCAAGGTATTCCAATTTCTGCACCACCGGGGGCGGCGTGCTCTTCCCGCCCCATTGCCTGCACCCGGATGTGGACAGGGAAGACCTTTTCACCAAGCTGTGCCCCAGGCAGGACGATATCTGGTTCTGGACCATGGCCGTGCTGAACGGGTGGAAAATCATGCTGCCCTGCAATGCCTACAAGCTGGTGAATGTGGAGGGGTCCCAAGAGGACGCGCTCTGGGAGCAAAATCTATTGGGCGGGGAGAACGATGCGGCGCTGGCGCGCATGGCGGAGCACTATCCGCAGCTGCTGGAAACACTGCGCCGGGAGCAGCGGCGCGAATGGCTGCCGAACATGGCCAAGCGGGTGCTGAGACTGCCGTACAGGGCGGCGCGCAAGCTCTACAGGCTTCTGCGCCAACACTAATACCTGCCCACCCCTCTGACCAAGTTCTCCGAACGGGCATCCCAAGCTCCGCGGTGATTCATTAACTGCCGCCCCATGAAACACGGAAATGTCACCATTGCCTCCGTGGGATTGCGGCAGTATTCAAAACGCTGCATGCCAAGGACAGCCATGCGGCGCCTCGAAACCAATCCCTTGCAAAAAGGCCCGCAGAAAGGTGTTCACACGGCAGCATAGGCGGGGGCGCTCCTTCCGTAACGCCGATTGAATTCCACCAGAAAAGGCTTGCTACAGCCATGCAAATGCTGTAGGGTTGCCGCATGGAGACCGCTATTTTCATAGCCGCGCTGCTTACCCTTTTCCTGGGCAAGCCAAGGTTGCGCTACAGTGTGCCGACGGACGGGAGCTACATGAGCCATGACCGCACGATGATGATTAACGGCATCTTCCTGGTCCTCATTGTCCTGAAGCACACATGCGGCATTGGGCAAATTGTGGGCTATGTGCCGGAAGGGATCGATCTTGTGCTGAAAGAATGCCTGATTATGCCGCTCCGGCAGTTTATCATAGCCACGTTCTTCTTCTATTCCGGGTACGGCATCATGTGCTCAATCCGTAAAAGGGGGGATGCCTACATCCATGACTTGCTCTGCGTGCGCTTCCTGCGCCTGTACCTGAACCTGGCTGTTGCCATGCTGGTTGTCTACGCCATTCCTCCCGGCATTTTCCAGCACCCTCTGGGCGTGGCAAAGGATTACCTGCTCAACGTGCTCGGGTTGACCCCCAACTACGCATTCATCATCGTCACCCTTGCCCTCTACCTGCTCACCTGGGTGTCCTTCCGCGTGTGCGGCACACAGCGCCCGTGGCTCGCCATCGGGACGTTTTTCTGCCTGACGATGGCCTTTTGCCTTGCGCTCCTGCCGTACAAGCCGCAGTTCTGGGTTGATATGCTGCCGTGCTTTGTAGCGGGCACTGCATACTGCATGCTGCAGCAACGCATCGACCGCATGCTCTCCGGCTCCCGCATGCCGGTGTCCCTGATTGGAGCGGCGGCGATTGGCGTGGCCATGGCGGGCATCACGCATATTCCCGCATGCAACTATTATATATCCCAGTGGCTCCATATAGACCCGGATGCCCACAGGTCATTGCACTTCCTTCTTCTCACGCAGGCCTTTGCCATTCCCTTTGCCGTGGGCGTAACATGGTTCTTCGCGGGCATCACCTGGCAACGCGTGCCCGCATTCCTGAAATGGTTCGGTGGCCCGGCGGTCTTTTCCGTCTACTGTTGGCATTTCACCCCCATCATCCAATTCTGCCGCATGGGCCTTAACAGCTCTCACCCCTCACTCTATGTGCTTGCCGTCTTTCTTTGCGCCATTCTGCTTGGGTGGCTGGGAATCCGCTTTTTCAAAGCGGTGGACCATGTTTTCTGGCCGAAGGCCCGCTGAAGAGGCAACTGCGCGCGGAGCGCGCCTAGCTTCCAAATTGTAAATCCCGCAAAATCCCGCCGTCAGGCGGGATTTTGGGGATAGAGGCTCTTGCGGCCGATGGAGTGGTACTCGAAACCGGCGTGGATGGCGTTCTCGCCGTGCATCACGTTGCGGCCGTCGAAGATGATGGGCAGCTTCATGAGCTCGCGCACGCGCTGCAGGTTGGCGTTGGCAAACTGCTTCCATTCCGTGGCCACCACCAGCACCTCCGCGTCGCGAGTGCACTCGTACATGTCGTCGCAGTAGTTCACCTCGCAGCCCTCCAGCGCCTTGGCGCCGGTCTCCATGGCCTTGGGGTCGTACGCGCTCACGATGGCGCCCTCCTCGCACAGGCGGCGGATGAGCTTCACGGCCACGGATTCGCGCACGTCGTCCGTGTTCTGCTTGAAGGCGATGCCCCAGACGGCGATGCGCTTGTTGCGCAGCACCCAGAGCTTCTCGCGCAGGCGGTCCATGAAGTGGTCCAGCTGGCGGGCGTTGATGCGCTCCACCTCCTCCAGCAGGTGGAGGGGGGCTCCCAGCTGGTGGGAGATGTTGATGAAGCCCTTCACGTCCTTGGGGAAGCAGGAGCCGCCGTAGCCCAGGCCGGCGTTGAGGAAGTTGCGGGAGATGCGCTTGTCCATGCCGATGCCCATGGCCACCAGCTCCACGTCCGCGCCGGATTTCTCGCAGACCTGTGAGACGGCGTTGATGTAGGATATCTTGAGGGCCAGGAAGGAGTTGGCGGCGTGCTTGATGAGCTCCGCGGAGGCCAGGTCCACCTCCACGATGGGGGCGTTGAACGGCTGGTACACGCGCTTCATCATGTCCATGGCGCGCTGGGAGTTGGTGCCGATGACCACGCGGTCCGGGTTCATGAGGTCCTGCACGGCGCTGCCCTCGCGCAGGAACTCCGGGTTGGACACCACATCCACGTCCACATCTGCCCCGGCGTAGCGGTTGATGACCTCGTACACTTTGCGGCCCGTGCTCACGGGAACGGTGGATTTGTCCACCACGATGCGGTAGCCGTACTCCGGGCGCATGGCGTCCGCAATCTCGTGGGAGACGGCCTCGATGAACGAGAGGTCCACGGAGCCGTCCTCGTGCGGGGGCGTGGGCACGGCGATGAAGATGATGTCGCTCTTGGCCACGGCCTCGTTCAGGTCCGTGGTGAAGGCGAGGCGGCCGGCGGAGACGTTGGAGACGATCATGTCCTCCAGGTCGGGCTCGTAGATGGGCATCTTGCCCTGGCGCAGGGCCTCCACCTTCTTCTGGTTGTTGTCCACGCAGATGACGTTGTGGCCGACTTCCGCAAAACAGGTGCCCGTGGTGAGGCCTACATATCCGGTACCGATGATGGCGAGGTTCATGGGGGAAATAGATATATGCGTTCGCCATATTATAGGAAAGATGGACAAAAAAGCAAGCACTATTCCAACCTTGACACATTCCGTGCGTATGCTACAATGCGCCCAATGAGCGACACCGCCGCACCAGAGCCCCTCGTTTCCGTCGTCATCCCCGTGTACAATGCGGAGAAATACTTGCGGGAGACACTTGATTGCGTGTGCAACCAAACCCTGCGGAACATAGAGATTATCTGCGTGGACGACGGCAGCACGGATTCCTCTCAAGACATTCTGCAGGAATATGCGGCAAGGGACCCGCGCTTCCGCATCCTGCACCAGCAGAACCAATACGCCGGCGTGGCCCGCAACAACGGCATGGCCGCGGCAAGGGGCAAATACTTGTCTTTCCTGGATGCGGACGACCTTTTTGAGCCTGACATGCTGGAGAAGATGAGCGCCAGGGCGGAGGAGACCGGGGCGGAAATGGTATGCTGCGATGTGGATTGCTTTACGGACAACCAGCAAAGGCTCCACCCCATGTACCGTCTGGTGCATGAGCTGGCGCCCCGTGTTCCGGAGGTGTTTTGCCCGGCGGAAGCGCTGGGGAAAAGATTGTTCCAGCATTTCAACCCCGCCCCATGGAACAAGCTGTTCCTAGCCTCGTTTGCCAGGGAGGGAGGGCGCGGGTGGCTGGATACCCAGTACTCCAATGATTTGAGTTTTGTACTGCACTGCCTTTTTTCCTGCAGGCGCATGGCGCTCATAGATGCGGCGCTTGTCCATTACCGTGAGCGCTCCAATTCCATTTCCCATGCCCGCCGACGCGATACCGCGGTGTTTTTCCGCGCGTGGGGGGATTTGCGCGCCCGCCTGGTGCAGGACAACGCCAAGGATGAGATAATGCTATCTTTTGCCAACGTTTTCCTTGGCCATTTGGAGTGGTTTCTGGGTTCCTTGGCCATAGACTCCAAGGAAAAGTTGCTGCAGGAGTATGAGGAGCGGTATGACCGCCAGGGATTCCACATTTTGGAATTGCCCGACGAGCAGTTTGAAGACCCCGCCAAACGAGACCGGATGCGGGGGCTGTTCCAACCGCAGCTTTCCGTGGTGGTTCCGTTTGAGAAGGACCCCGCCGCTGCGGAGCGCATTCTGCGTTCCAGCTGCAGCCCTGATTATTGCGGATACGAACTGGTGTACTGCTGCCCTGCGCCGGATGCCGCGTATGGGGAAATGCTGGGACGCTGCGCACGGCACTGCCCCCAGTTGCGTGTGTTCCGGGGCACAGAGACAGATGCACGCGGCTTTTGCCGCGCACCCCGTATCGGCGTGCTGCCACACGGCTGCAAGCTGGCGCCCAATGCCGGGCCTGCACTGGATAGGCTCTGCCGCCAGGCGGAAGGCACGGTGGATCTTGCGCCCCTATGCGTGAGACAATCCCGGCGGGAACTCTTCCTGCGCTATCGGGCGGACAGGAAAAGCTGGTGCCTGTTCGGGAGGCCTTTCCTTACCGTGATGTACAGCGCCGGGAGCCGGGAGTTCTGGCTGTTTGGCCACCGGGTGGCGTTTTTCGGTTGATGCGGCCCACCCGGAAGAAGGAGGCCTTACCTGCGCCGCGCATTTTGCAAAACCCTGCGCAGGCCGCGGTACTGCTCCAGATAACGCGTGCGGGCCGAACCGGATGCCACCAGTGAGCCCACGCGGTACAGGAATATCTGCTTCAGCAGAACTCCCAGCTGGGCGGATATGGGGATATTTGTTTTCAGGAATCGGGAGGGGGACATGGAGCCGATGCGCGGGCTGTACGGCATGTAGTCCCGCCAGGCGGATGTTTCCCAAAAGGCGATGAACCTGTCCTCGTGAACATGGCGCGGGCCTTCCAGCACGCGCGGTTTCTCTCCGGCGAAGTGGACAACCGCAGGAGAGGTGAGGGCGCTCCTCAGTTCATCCCGGCTGTACAGGCAATGCCCGCGGTACATGGCCTCGTAGTCCCTGCAGGCGTAGTATTCCTCGTTGATGGGAATCACGCAGTACTTGAGCGGCAGCAGGGCTATGTCCCGCCAGCACACGGCGTTCAAGACATCCTGGTCCAGATAGGGAGCCGTGTCCTTGGTAAGGCGCAGGCTCATCTCCATTGCCCGCTCCGCATACCCCCTTTCTTCAAACAAGTTGCAATCCAGAAGGAAATTCCCGGCATTGAAGTATGCACCGTCCCTCTCTGCAAGGTCGATTGAGAAATTCGCAGCCCATTTCGGCAAGTAGGGGTCTCCATGGTTGAACCGCTCATACAGGCCGGCCAGGGCCTGAACCCCGGCCAGGGCATGCCCCTGCATATCCATGTCAAACATGTCGGAAAGGTCATCGCAGAAGAGGACATCCGCATCAGAATAGAAAACACGGGCATAGGCGTACTTCCGCAGGAGACGGGCAATGAGGAACCTGGCGAACGTGACGCGGTGGAAGTAGGTTGTGGACGGCATGTCTTGCACCAACTCATCCACCGGGTGGAAGGCAATTTCGGAATCAAACAGTTTACATTGTTCTTTCAGGCGGCGCTTGACAAGCTCCAACACGCCGTCATCCATTACATGAATGGTGTAGCGGGTTTCCGGCCTGGCGGATGCCAGCAGGGATTCCACCGCGATGGCCAAGGGCACGGAGAAGTTGGCGTCTGCCGCAAATACAATGGGGAAAGGCTGTGTCATGGGTGCATGGTAAGGATGTCCCGCGCGGATTTGCGGGGTGATGAGGTGAGCTTGATGGTATCCGGCGCCTGGCCGCAGGAAAGGATGCAGGCAACGGCCTCTTGCGCGGGAATGCCGGCCAGTTCATGCAGGGCGGCGTCTTTCTGCGCGTTTTCGGACCAGTTGAGCAGGCAGTGCGCCACCTTGTGGTAGTGCAGCGCGTAGGACAGGTTCATGAGGAAGATGCCGGCGTTGGTGTAAAGGTCGTGCCGTTCCTCCTGCCAGCGCATGCCGTGAAAATCCGCGGTGACTATGAGCAGCTGGCGCACGGTGTCGCCGAATCCGCGGTTGCCGTTTTGCAGGGCCAGGATTTCCTGCACCTTGGCGGAGTTTTCATAAAAGTGCACGCGGACGTACTGCCTGTTGCAGGCGGAGGGAGAGTTGCAGGCGAGTTGCACGGCGGCCAGGATATCCTCCCGCGGTGCGGGGCCGGCCAGGGCGCGCACGCAGTGGCGGCTGGCGGAGAACTGCGGGAAGGCGGCATCACGCGCCGCCCAGAATTCCCCAAGGGTGAGCACAGGCTGGCGGGAGGGCTGCGCGGGGAATTCCGCCAGCAGGGCATCCAGCTCTGCCTGCAGCTCCGGCGCCACGGCGCCTTCATAGGCGGCGTTCACCTCACGGTATTCCGCCAGCACGGTGAGCGCGTGGTGCACCTCAAAGGCGGGCATGGGGAAGTGCGCTGCGTACTGCCGTATCAGGCCAATGAGCCCGCGCACGGCGGCTTGCCCGAACCCGGGGCGGAAATTGGGCATGGTGAGGCCTTTCTCCAGCTTGTGGTACTCCATGCCTATGGTGGAAAGCAAAGCATCCGCCTGCTCCTGGTGGCGGAACCCGCCGTACTGTAGCACGCGCTGTGCGTCCGTGTGCACCATGTCCACCACGGCGGCGGCGCAGCGGCGGCGGTAGCGTGCGTGCAGATAGTGGCGGATGCCCGGCAAATTGACGATGATTTGTTTCAGTTTGCTCATAGTTATTGGTCTGTTTGCGTCTTTTGCAATGCTGCTTGGAGGAATTGGAGGGATTGGGCGCGCCATGCGTCCAGGGCCGGGGCGGCATCCAGGCTGGGAGAGCCGAGCAGATCCGGCAGTTGTGCGGGGTCTTGCACCAACCTGCGCTCCTGCCCGGTATGCGCCAGCAGGGTGTGAAAACGCGGATTCTGGGTGGCGGTCTTCCCCCTTTGCGCGATGCTGGCAAAGGGTTTGCCGAACAGTAGGCTGAACGCCGTGCCGTGGAAGGAGTTGGTGAGCACGCAGGCGGCATCCGCGAACAGGCGCAGCAGCTCGCCCGGCGCGGGGGTGCTGAGCATGCTTGCGGGAAAGTGCTTCTCCGCCCCCTGGAGCGCGACCACCACCATGTCAAGGTGGTGCTCTGCGGCGTACTGTTTCGCTTCATCCCAGAAAACATCCTGCAGGGCGGGGAGATTGAGCGTGTAAACCAGCATGTAGGGTTTGCGATGCCTGGAGGGAGGCATCAGTTCCGCATAATCCCCCGGGCGAAGCAGCAGAACGGGGTCAACAACCACCGTGGCGTTGATTCCCATGCCTCCCAGCAGCTCCGCTCCGGCATCCTCCCGCACGGAAACGCCTGCAAACCCGGGCAGGAATTCCCGGGCAAGCGCCTTCCATGCCTCGCCGCATTCCGCCCAGGGCGCGCTCGGCGCGTAGGCAATCCGCCTGCCGGGGGGCGCAAAGGAGAGGAAGGCCCCTTCTCCACATTTGCTCCACACCTGGTCGCTGCCGCATATGAATGCATCTGCCGAAGGGGGTGACATGGCGAGCTCCCCCTCCTTGCAACAGGTTTCCGTGGCAGTGATATGCTCCCTCACGAAACGGCGGAAACACGATAGGGAACGCCATCCTGCCCATGTCGAAAACGGGTGGGCGCAAAAATGAAGCGTATGCCACAGGAAATCCCACCGTTGACTTTCCTCCCGCTCATGCAGGCGCTGCACCAACACGGGCTCATGACCCATGCGCCGCAACACCGTCTGTAGGGCATGGCACTGCAGCAGGGTGCCGTAGTTCCTCAGCATCCAGTACCGTTCAAGCGTGACAATGCCTACCTTCATAATACCACCACCAATACAACGAGTTATTCCATTTTCGCTTTAGCCACATTGCAGTGCATGCATGCAATCACCCAGCCTTCACAATAATTTCACCTTGATCGATGCGAACACTGCCATCCTTGGGCCAAGACGGCATTTCTTCATATGCCTTCCTATGCTTCTCCAAGTCATCGGGGGTGCCCATTTTCACACGGGTGAGGCGCATGTAGCGGGCGTACCCCCCGAACACTTCCGGCCCTAGGTTCAGAGCCACGGGGTTGCTGGAATTCAAAAGGTATCCATTTTCCTTCATACTGAAAAGGACACCACCTGACGAGACCGTTTCGGGTGCTGTTCCCAATATGACAACAGGCCTGTCTTCCATATTGTTTGCAATCGCCAACTGGCGTCCACGTTCCTCCATGTCGCGCAATTCCTGCATGGCACTGTTCCAGTAGTACGCCTCGTCATGGGCATGGCATGCGCCGTAGTATATTCCCTTGAGGGCCACGAAGCCCGCCAGGCATGCGCATGCGAACTCAACATACGGATGCCTTTTGCAAGAAAGCATAATGCCCCACAGGGAGGCAAGCGCCAACGGCTCCGCCACCATGATGCGCGGCGGGGCCCAGCTCCAGAGAAGCAGCATCGCCGCAGAAATCGGCACGTAAATCAGGCATACCGCATAAAAAGACAGAAAGAGAGCCTTCTTGCGGGGGAAGCGGCGCCAATAGTCCACCGCCAAAATCAACATGGGAATAAGGGCAGTGCCATAAATCCATTGCCCAATATGCTTTTCACCTACAAGGCATGAGATGGGGAAGAGGATACCTTCATTCAGGATGTGGTGGGCAACGGCTCTTGGCAATATGGCAAGATCGCACTCCAGGAGACTGGGCCAGCCAGTCTGGTTGGCATTGTATGTGGCTGCGGCATCAAGCCACCGCTGCGGGCATCCGGAGGCCGTGACAAAGAATTTGTTAAGGACGAACCAGACGACTGCCCCGCCCACACAAACGGAAACTCCGGCGAACAAGCGTTTAAGATATTCATCTCTTTGGTTTGTGTCCGCATTAGATAATTCGGCAGCCAGCCACAGGGCGACAAAGTAAAAAACGCAAGTCTGGTATGTACCGAGAGATACAGCCAAAAGGATGCACGCGGTCTTGTATCGTGGCGCCGGGCCCTGAAGGAAAATAACGGAGAGGGTGGCGCACAGGAACCCAAACGCCATGACATCACTCAGCATAGCATACCGCAAGATGAAAATCCACTGCATGCAACAGAAGTAAAAAACAGCATACAGGATAATGGCCAACCTTCCTTTGAGTTTGAACAGATAGGTTTGGAGCAACAGGCATACGGAAAGAATCATGCCGGCAACCAAGCCCGATGCAAAGGGGATACCGCCGCCGAATATCCAACGCCAAATGGCCAACGTCCAGCGCGTGGCTGCGAAATAGGACCATACCATTTCTGAGCCGGGCACCAAAAGGTGGGCGCAGTCTTCCACTGATTTTCCGAAGCGGAAAATGGCAAGGCCGTATACGGCAATATATATGAAGAAGAACAGTACAGCCCACTTCCAATTGCGTTTGCAGTATTCTATCATGTCTATAAAAATGGCACTTTTGCGATACCGGCCTTTGCCTGGCAGCAAAGAGGGACTTTTGCGTCCGGCGGGCGGGCAAGGTCTTCTATAACACGGAAGGGTACCGTATGTCAACCCCTTTTTCGCGCGTTTCCTTACCATGCTCATACCTATCCTGAATACAATCTTGACAGGGAGAGATCAAAAAGCGCCAGGCCACGGGACAGGCTTCCCCCTGTTTTTCAAATCAGCGGTAGACTGAAGGGAAAAAAACGAACGCAGGCAATCCCCACGGCCAATATGCCACTCATCGCCCAAGTCGGCAAGCAGCTTGACGACAGGGTGACATTCAACCGCATGTGTCCCATTGAAAATGAGGGATGGGGTGTCCCGCCTGCACCCTACGAGCTACGGCGAGACAGGGATTGGCGTGCAATGATTGGAGGCAACAGGTGTAATTGATAGGAAAATTAGGGCTCGCCGACGGATTCGGATTGTTTAGGACAGGCATGAATCTCAATCCCTGTGGCTCGTCGGCATGAGGGGCACGGCATTACGTTATAGGAGGAATTTGGCAACCTTCCCGCGAATCCAGGAGGCAGCAATCATTACCAATACAGATAGAAACGCGGTGAGTGCAATATATGTTATGAGATACTCCCATTTGTGCAGTGGTGCCGATGCGTGGTTCAAGATGATAATGCTGCACCTATGGACAAGGTAGAACGGAAGGCTTAGCTTTCCCATGAATTCAATTACCCTGTGTATGATACTTGGTGTTTCATATTGAACTTTTGGAATTGCCGCTATTCCTATCATAAGACACATGGCGACGATAGCCAAGGTATCATAGATGGACGGCGTACATTCGCGGCCCGTAAAACCACGGTGTATGCAGTATAGAATGAACGCGAGAAGAACGATGCAAGCCGCATGATATGATACCCTGTTGAATTTGCCTGCGAGTTTTTCGGAGAAAGGGGAGAGTGATGCGCCAATGGCCATAGCACCTACAGCCCAAAAGTTTCCGGCAAAGCTTATGGACATGGGGGTTTCATAATACGGAAGCAATGTGCCCGTTGATATTTTAATCCATCCGAGGAGAGCCACGCCCAAAAACAGGAGGTAGACATGGCTGACACGCTTGATTATGGGGTATAAGACGACCAGGGCCAATATCATTGAAGAAATGTACCATGCAACGGCGTTGCCATATGCGTTTTCTATGCCCGTCATGCGCAGCAAAAAAACATCGGAAAGAATACCGTGAAGGGAGAAAAAGGGAAACAGTTTGCATGGGATATGGGAGTCCCACATCTTCAAAGCGGTGAGAAAAAGGGTGGTAACCAACAATTCTGGCTGAACTGCTAGTAATTTGTTACGGATAAAACCGCCACATCCCTTTGTTTTGCTATTATTTACATGATGGCGTTTTATGGATTTTGCAGCCAGGAATCCGCTGAGCAGGAAAAAGAAATAGACTGCAAGCCTACCGCGAGGGAAAATTGGGTTACAAAAAACCGTCTCGTGGTACAAGGCAATAACTACAGCGAATACAATGCGATAGAAATCCAGCCACAGGTTTCGTTGGAAAGGACGCTTTGGGGAGACAGGTTGAAGCGGAGTGCCGTTCAGCATTGTTCAAAATATGGTCGGGGTTATCTCACAGCATGCATGTTACGCTGCCGCCCCGTGTTTGACAAAAATCCATTTTTGCTTCCACTGGGCGAACAAAGCGTTGTATAGCACGGTCAGGCATTGGATGTCAAGTTTTTTTTTGCGAGTTTCCATGGCGATGTAGGTGTATCACTTGTGTTCCAAATATTGAAAAATACGGGAGAGTGGGGCTCGCCCGGTACGCCATGGCCATAGACTCGCGGGCCCGGATTGTCGCGATGACATCCAGCCAACTGGCAGACTTCCAGTCACTGCACAATAACCAGCTGGGCATGAAGTGCCTCAGGAGGGAGCCCGGCCACTTGGGGATATGGAGGGTAGAGACGCACTCATGGAACGCGCGCGCCTTCCGCATAGGCATGAACGCGGCGCGCGGGAAGCGGCAGGACTCGCGCACAATGGCGAGAATGGGACCGTGAAGATGAAAAGAAAAGCTTGCATGACAGCTAAATCATTGGTAAATTTCATCCGTAATGGATCAAGCCAGCCCCCCCCCGAGTCTCTGCATTGTGGTTCCCTGCTACAATGAGGAAGATGCCCTGCCGGAAACGGCACACACATTGTTCTCCCTGTTGAAAAGCATGGTGGAGGACGGAGCTGTTTCCCCGGAAAGCTACATCTGCTTTGTGAACGACGGCAGTTCAGACAGGACATGGCAGGTGGTGGAAAGCCTTATGGGGCAGTCCCGCGCATTCCGCGGAGTGAACCTTTCACGCAACTTCGGTCACCAGGGAGCACTGCTGGCGGGGCTTTTCACAGCAGATGCGGACGCATACGTGAGCATCGATGCGGATTTGCAGGACGACGAGCAGAAAATACGCGAGATGGTGAAGCTGTACCGCGAGGGCAAGGATATTGTGTACGGCTGCCGGGACAACCGTGACACGGACACCTGGTTCAAGCGCACCACGGCGCAGCTGTTCTACAAACTGCGCGAGTGGGCGGGCTGCTATACCATACCCAACCACGCAGACTACCGGCTGATGAGCCGGCGCGCGGTGGATGCACTCAAGCAGTTCCGGGAAGTGAACCTGTTCATCCGCGGCATCATTCCGCTGCTGGGCTTCCCCTCCGCCAAGGTGTACTATGCCCGCAAGGCGCGCGAGCAGGGAGAATCCAAGTACCCGCTGCGCAAAATGGTGGCGCTGGCATGGAATGGGGTGGTCAACTTTTCGGAAGCGCCGCTCATGCTGTGCGTCATCGTGGGGCTTCTGGGCATCATGATTTGCGTGGCACTGGCGGCGTGGACGGTTTGGCGCTGGTATATTGGCGCCACGATTCCCGGCTGGGCCTCCCTGTTACTGGTGATAAGTGTGTTCAGCAGCCTACAGTTCCTCTTCCTGGGCATCATCGGCCTGTACATCGGCAAGATGATGAGAGAAACCAAGCATCGCCCGGTGTTCATTGTACAAAATGATTGCACCAGGCGGTAGAATGCGGCCATCCTCAATCAAAGCGGAAAGGCAAGGAAATAAAAGAACGTCTTTCATGCGCCTAATGAAGTGAGAACACATGGGCACGGCACACACAGAATTGCAAAACATGCAAGCCGCCGGGCTGCCGCAGGCGCTGCATGAGCGCCTGCTGGCGGCCATGGAGGCTGCCACCGGGGAGGCTGCGGATATCCGCGGCACGGAGAAAACGCTGCGGCGGCTGCGGCCGGCGCCCGTGCCGCTGGGCATGCTGGGGCGCCTGGGCGTGGGCATGTACGTGGCGGCCGCCAGGCGGCACCTGGTGCGCATTGCCTACAACCGCTGGCTCACCCGCGCGGCCGCGGTGCTCATCCTGGGCTGCATGGCGGGCGGCGTGTTCATGCTGGGCACCGCCACGGCCGTGCCGGAGGAGCAGGCCCAGGTCTCCCGCTGCCTCCTGAACACCCATGACAACGAGCGCGTGGACTGGAGCGCGGATTCCACCCCCACCCGCAGCTACGATGTGACCTACGAGGACGCCTTTGTGCTGGACGACGGGGACACCGTGTACATGGCGCGGGTGCCCGTCACCACCACCGTGACCGTGCCCGCTGAAGTTCTTTGATACCGATGAAAACCCGCCTTGCCAGCCTGCTTGCGTGTATCCTGCTGCTGGGGGGCGTGGTGCGTGCGGAAGCCCCCAACCGCGCCGCGCTGGGCGTGGTGGGAGAGGATGTGGTGCAGAACGCCGCGCGCCCGGCCGTGCTGGAGAGCGGCGTGCGCGTGCAATCCCTGCAGCCCGGCGGTGCCGCCGAGAACGCGGGATTGGAGGAGGGCGACGTGATTGTGACGCTGGACGGCAAGCCCGTGCACAACAAGGTGCAGCTGGCCGCCCTGCTTTCTGCCTACGCGCCCATGGACACGGTTCGCGTGGAGTTCATGCGCGCGGGGCACCTGCAAGCCGCCACCGTGCGGCTCATGCGCGTGCCGAACCCCGCCGCCTCCGTTCAACGCAGGCTGGACACGGCCGTGGGCGGCGACCGCGTGCCGCGCCCGCTGGTGGTGCAGCCGGAGGTGCGCCAGAAGCTGCGCGAGCTGCGCGCGGAGGTGTGCCGCCAGCTGGCCCAGCTGCCGGACGGCACCGACACCGCAAAGCTGACGGACACCCTGCAGGCCATCCGCGACCTGGCGTGCGAGACCAACGCGCAGAACGGGCGCGGAGAGACTCAGACCCGCGCGGGGGAAGCCATCCTCACCATCACGGATGCCGCGGGCAGCGTGATTATCCGCGGGGCTAACAACCTGATCACGGTGGAGATATTCGATGCGGACGGCAAGGCGCTCTACCATGCGGGAATCGACACCCCGGAGCAGCGCGCCGCCATACCGCAGCAGTTCCTGCAGCGCCTGAGGGAGCTGCACTGAGCCCCCCTTCCCCGCGCACCCGCCGCAACCGCCCGCCATACATGGCCCGGGGAAATTTGAGATAGGCGCAATGGGTGTGCAATATATAGCGCCTCCGCTCACTTCTCCGCCAGCTGGCGGAGAAGCTGGAGAGTGATGGAGCCGGACTCCTCCAGCTTGCGGGGGGAGATGCGGTCCATGTTGTCGCGCACGGTGTGCCACCAGTTGCCCTCGCGGAAGAGGGCGATGAGGTTGAGGGTGTCCACGCCCGCGCGGAGATAGGGCTGGTGGTCGTCCATGTAGGAACCGGGGTAGGCGGTCCAGCGTTCCGGGTTGAGGTGCAGCGCGGCGATGGCGGCGGTGTACTGCTCGAACATGAACTGCGAGGTGTCCAGCGCGGGTATGGCGATGGTGTTGGAGCCGCCGCCCACCATATCCAGGTTGATTTGGAATTTAGGCAGTGCGCCCTTGCGGCGTGCGACATCGTGCTTGGAGCCGTAGAGGCCGTCCTGCTCGCTCATGCGCGGGGCGAAGGCCTCCTCTCCGTCCAGGAACACCAGCTCCACCCGCGCGGCCAGTTTCTCGTCCGCGGCCAGGATGCGCGCGGCCTCCAGCAGCACGGCGGCACCGCTCGCACCGTCGTCCGCCGCCACAAAGTTCTCAATGCCGCTCTTGGTATCGATATGGCAGCTGAGCAGGATGACGCGCGTGGCGTCTGCGGTGCCGAACGTGGCGCGGAGGTTGACCATGGGTGTGCCGTTGGGAGCGGAGAAGGAATCACGCACGGTTCGCCAGCCTGCGGCGGAGAGCTGGCGCTCGATGTATTCCAGCTGCCGCTGGTAGGCGGGGGTGCCGCTGACGCGGGGGCCGAGGGCGCAGAGGGCGGCGCAATGCACGTAGGCGTTGTTGCCGGAGAAGTGTTGGGTATCCGCGTTGTCCAGCTGCGTGGGCATCTGCGGCACGGCGGGCTGCGGGCTGGTGGAGGTGCCGTCTCCGCAGCAGCAGAGCATGGCCGCCAGCGGAAGGATGATGAACGCCCGCGCCTTCATTTACAGCTTGGCGGAGATGCCGAAGATTTCCAGGATGCGCACCAGGTCCTTCTGGCCGGCGTAGGGGATTTCGATAACGCCGTTGCCCTTGGCCTTCATGGCAATGTTCACGCTGGTGCCCAAGCTCTTGGTGAGCTGGCGGCAGACCTTCTGGTAGGCGGCCGGCAGGGGCTGCGCGGGAGCGGGGGTGTGCTCCGGCTTGGACTCCGGGTAGAGGATGCCGCGCACGAGCTGCTCCGTCTGGCGGACGGTGAGGCCCTGGCGCTCCACGCGGTGGGCGGCGCGCAGCTGGTCGTCCTGGTCCTTAAGCTGCAGCAGCACCTTGGCGTGGCCCACGGTGATGATGTTCTGCTCCAGCATGCCGCGCACCTCCGCCACCAAATCCAGCAGGCGCACCATGTTGGCCACCACGGTGCGGGATTTGCCGACGTGGCGTGCGATGACATCCTGCTTCATGCCGAAGCGTGTTTGCAGGAGGCGGTACTGCTCCGCCTCCTCCAGCGGGGTCAGGTCCTCGCGCTGCAAGTTCTCGATGAGGGTGAGTTCCGCCACCTCCTGGTCCGTGGCGTTGTGCACCACCACCTTGGCGGTGCGCATACCCAGCTTCTTGAGCGCGCGCAGGCGGCGCTCGCCGGCGATAAGCTCGTACTTGCCGTCCACGCGGCGCACCACCAGCGGCTGCACCAGCCCGCGCTCGCGGATGGAGTCCGCCAGCTCGGCTATCTGTTTCTCGTTGAAGTGGCGGCGGGGCTGGAACGGGGAGGTCGTGATGTCGCTGACAGCGGCCTTGATGACGCGCTCCTCATCCGCCTTGCCGGAGGCGGCGGGGGTGTCGTCCTTCTTGATGATGAGGGCGCCGAGGCCCTTTCCCAAAGCGTTTTTCGGCATGTCAGCGGTAGGGTTTGAGTGGTATCAACGTTTGTTGGCCTTGGCGGGCTGCTTGGCGGGGGCGCCGCCCTTGGGCGTGAGCTGCACGGTGAAGGCGCGCTCCGGCGCATTGCCCCAGGATTCGCAGGTCATCACGCCCGTGAGCTTGCCATCCTGCCCCAGGTGGAGCACCAGCATGCCGTCCTTGGCGTCGTACACCTCGGCGGTGGGCTGGTCGGGGTCGTACTGGCCGTCGTAGATGGTCACGTTCACCTCGGAGCCGTTCTCGCCGGGGGTGAGCTCGCAGCGGCCGGCGATATCCAGGCTGGCCTCCGGCAGCTTGGTGTCGTAGATGGTGCCGAAGAACTGGATGGAGTTGTCGAAGGCCTTGGCCTGCTCGATGTGGAGTGTGATTTCGCCGAAGTGCTTGCCGCGAGTCCACTCGCCGGAGAAGTTGTTGCCTGCGGCGAGAGCCTTGGTGCAGGCCTCCTGCCACTTCAGCTGCTCTGCCTTCTGGGCGTCCACCTGCTCCTGGCTGCGGCGGGCCTCCTCCTCGGCGCGGGCCTGGCGCTCGGTGAGCGTCTGGCGTGCGGCCTCCTCGCGGCCCATGTTGAAGGGCTTGGCAAGCTCGTTGAACTCCGCCACCTTGGCGGCTATCTCCGCCTTGCGGGCCTCGATGAACTCCGGGGTCATGATAGGAGCGCCCTGCGGCAGCGCGCTCTCCGGCGTGAACTCGCGCAGGGCGAGCAGCGGCGCCAGGTTCTGCTGCACGTTGGTGAACACCCATGCGCCGTCCTTCCACTCGGCCTCCAGCGTGACGGCTATTTCCGCCTCCTGGCCGGCCTGTGCCACCATGTTGTAGAGCTTCTGCTCCGCGAACTGGCGCAGGGCCACCAGGGCGGACTGGAGCTCCTCCGGCAGCTGCTTGGCCACGCGGTCCTCATCCGTGATGACATCCGTTGGCGCGCCCACCTGCATGAGGTAGGCGGCATCCGGGCGGATGGCCAGGTTGGCGGCCTCGTTGAGCGCCTGGCGCCCCGCGTTGAAATCCTCCGGTGCGGCCACCTGCGTGTACATGTTCTCCTTCACCACCATCTTCAGCGTGGCGGCAATCGTCTGCTTGCCGGGAGCCTCCGCCGTCACCTCGTAGGCAAAGCCGCCGGGGGTGGCGTAGGTGTACTGGGCCAGCTGGTCGGTCACGGCCTTGCAGATCTCCTCGTTGGTGGGAGCTGCGGGAACCGCGGGGGCCTGGGGCTCCGCGGCCTGCTGCGTCTGGCCCTGCCGGGGCTGTTCTGCGGGGGCGGTGCTGCCGCCCTTGTCCTTATCGCAAGAGCTGGCCGCCAGCATGGCGGCCGCGGCAATCGCGGCGGTTGTGAACAGGTTGGTCTTCATGGCGCTTTCTAGGCTTCTTGCCCGCATCTTACAGCGGGGTCGGCCACATTGTGCGCCAGCGGAACCGCAATGTCAAGCCTGCACGCGCGGAGCCGCGCACGCATGACACGCAACACGCACGCGGGTGAGAATGGGCTTGACCCTCCCGCCCCGCCGCGGTACAATCCGTGCGGACAATTCTTTGCCTACCATGTACAACACAGAATTCAAAAACCGATTGGTTACGGACCTGGAGGGCCTGAAGGCCGCCGGCCTGTACAAGCAGGAGCGCTACATCGACACCCCGCAGTACTCCGAAGTGGGCCTGCGCGACGGCAGCAAGGTCATCAACATGTGCGCCAACAACTACCTGGGCTTGGCCAACCACCCGGAGCTGGAGAAGGCCGCCAAGGACGCCATCGACCGCTGGGGCTTCGGCATGGCCTCCGTGCGTTTCATCTGCGGCACGCAGACGCTGCACGACCAGCTGGAGGAGCGCCTGAGCGCGTTCCTGGGAACGGAAGCCACCATCCTGTTCGGCTCCTGCTTTGATGCCAACGGCGGCCTGTTCGGCGCGCTGCTGGACAAGGAGGACGCCATCATCTCCGATTCGCTGAACCACGCCTCCATCATCGATGGGGTGCGCCTGTGCAAGGCCGCCCGCTACCGCTACGCCAACAACGACATGGCGGACCTGGAGGCCAAGCTGCAGGAGGCCAAGGCCAACGGCGCCCGCACCATCATGATTTCCACGGACGGCGTGTTCTCCATGGACGGCATCATCGCCAGCCTGGACAAGATCCACGCGCTGGCGGAGAAGTACGGCGCGCTGGTGCACTTCGACGAATCGCACTCCACGGGCGTGCTGGGCAAGCGCGGCCGCGGCACGCATGAGCACTGCGGCCTGTTCGGCAAGATCGACATCACGAGCGGCACGTTCGGCAAGGCGCTGGGCGGTGCGTCCGGCGGCTATGTTTCCGCCAAGAAGGAAATCATCGACGTGCTGCGCCAGAAGGCGCGCCCCTACCTGTTCTCCAACAGCGTGATGCCCGCCATTGCCGCCACCACCATCAAGGTGCTGGACATGCTGGAGGCCTCCACGGAGCTCACGGAGCGCGTGCAGAGCAACGCGGCGTACTTCCGCAAGGGCATGGAGCAGTGCGGCTTCAAGCTGGCGGGCGCCGGCCACGCCATCGTGCCCGTCATGATCGGCGATGCCGCGCTCTCCCAGAAGATGAGCGCGCGCCTGCTGGAACTGGGCGTGTACGCCATGGGATTCTTCTACCCCGTGGTGCCCAAGGAGCAGGCCCGCATCCGCACCCAGATTTCCGCCGCCCACACCACGGAGCAGCTGGACCGCGCCATCGCCGCCTTCCAGAAGGCCGGCCAGGAGCTCGGCCTCATCTAAGCCGCGGATTCATTCCCCGTTTCATCACGCCGCCCCGCATCACGGGCGGCGTGATTTTTTTGCACGCGGGAAAACGCGGAGGAAAAAAGTCACGGGTCCGCGTGTGGGCGGGGCTCACCTGGTGAGCAAAGCGCGCTGCCAGGCCATGAGGGCGGCCAGGCCGGTGTCCTCGTGGTTGGAGATGGCCTCCAGCTGGGTGCGCGAGGCGATGAGGGCGGGCTCGATGTCCAACTGTTGGGCGATGGAGTCCCGCTTGGCGGACCAATGCTCCATGTGGGCCTCGAAATGGGGGTCCTGCTCGTGGTGCTCGCGCTTGGGGATGCGGGGGTAGTCGTGCTCGTCCATCAGCTGGAACTGCTCGATGGCCTTGCGGAATCGGGCGGCGCGCTGGGCGTGCATGCGGCTGCGCGGCTCCACCACGCGGAACTCCTCCAGCGCCTGGCTCCAGCGCAGCAGGTCGTCGTTGCTGCACACCATGAACGCCGGGCGGTCCATCTTGGCGGCCTCGGTGTCGCGCCAGGTCCAGAGGGCGCGCAGGGCGGCCAGGCCGCGGCGGTGGAGCTTGCCGGCACCGCGGATGCGCCAGGGGTCCTCCAGCACGGTTTCAAAGCGTTCGCGGCCGTGCTGCATGTTGCAGGCGCAGCTCTCCAGGAACCAATCATGGCGGCCCAGCTCCCTCAGGCGGGCGGTGAGCTTGTCCGCCATCTCCAGCATGAACTTCACATCTCCGGAGGCGTACTCCTGCATTTCCGCGGGGATGGGGCGCCTGCCCCAGTCCGCCTTCTGGTTCTTCTTGCTCAGCACGATGCCGTAGAAATGCTCCACGAGGGCGGCCAGCCCGAACGCGCGGAATCCCAGCAGGCGCGCGGCTATCTGCGTGTCCAGGATCATGTGGGGCAGCACCCCGTAGGCACCCTGGAAGAGGCTCATGTCGTAGTCCGCCCCGTGCATCCACACATCCGCACCCTGCAGCCAGCGGGTGAAATCTCCCATGTCCTCGATGGCCAGCGGGTCGATGATGCACACGCCGTCCTCATCCGCATACTGGATGAGACAGAGCTTTTCGCGGTGGCGGTGCAGGCTGTCCGCCTCCAGGTCGAGGACGGTTCGCCCCTGCGGCTTGGCGGCCGCGCGTTGCCTCCAGGCATGGAGGGCCTCTTGGTTGTCAATCATGGAAGTGGGCGGCATGATACCACAGCCCGCGCGATATGGCAAGGGCAATCCCCGCGGAATTCCGGCGGAATTTTCACGGGCGATTTCGGCGCGCGGGGCTTGCGGCGCGCGGGCGCGTGTGGTATAAAGGGGGTACCATGCCACGCTCCGCGATTATCAGCGATATCCACGCCAACCTGCACGCCCTCATCGCCGTGATGAACGATGTGCAGGCGGAGGCCTGCAGCGATGTGGTGTGCCTGGGCGATGTGGTGGGATACAACGCCTACCCCAAGGAGTGCCTGGACTACATCCGCAGCATCAACTGCCCGATTGTGAAGGGCAACCACGACGAGGAGGTGGCGCGGCAGGACGACACCCGCATGAACCCCGTGGCGCGCAAGGCGATGGAGTGGACGCGCTCTCAGCTGGCGCCGGAGGACCTGACGTGGCTGATGCGCCTGCAGTACCAGCGCATGGTGAACTCCAGCTACATGATAGTGCACTCCACGCTGGACCAGCCGCGCGCGTGGAACTACATCATGAACGCGAACGATGCGGCGGCCAACTTCAACCGCCAGTTCAAGCAGCTGTGCCTGCACGGGCACACGCACGTGCCGCGCGTGTTCACATGGGACGGTGTGCACTGCGCGGAGCACCCGGAATTCATTGCGGAGCTGGCGGCCACCGCCCGCACGGAAATCCCCCTGCAGGAGGGGCTCAAATACTTCATCAACGTGGGCTCCGTGGGCCAGCCGCGCGACGGCGACCCCCGCGCCAGCTACGGCATTTACGACAGCGACCGCAATTCGGTCACCATCAAGCGCATTGAGTACGATGTGGCCGCGGCCCAGCAGGCCGTGCTGGCCGCCGGGCTTCCCGAATACCTGGCAGAGCGCCTGGCCAAGGGCAGCTGAATTCCCGCACCGCCACCCTGCCCCGCCGCCATGAGCATCCTGCGCAAGAGCCTGCCCGCCGTTATCCTGCTGGTGCTGGGGATCCTGCTGGCGCTGCAGCTGGTGCCGGGCGAGCTGGAGCAGATGAAGTACGAGGTGCCGGGCATGCCAGAGAGCTACCCCATAGAGCAGAAGTGCCGGCCTGTGTTCCTGCTGGTGCTGTGCATGCTGCCGTTCGTGGGCGCGGTGGCGTACGCGTTCATGGGCACCATGGCGCGCTACGTGAGCCGCTGCTTCATCACGTACTTCCTGATGTGCACGCTCATTCTGCTGCTCATCTACATGATGGCGGATTTCACGGAGAACATCGAGCGCTTCCGCACGCGGTTCGACTCCCCGGTACTGCAATCGCTGAAGTTCTACGGCACGCAGCTGCCCATGCTGCTGTACCAGATTCTGCCGTACACGCTGCTGATGGGCGCGCTGTGGTGCCTGAGCAAGCTCTCCGGCTCGTGCGAGCTCACCGGCATGCTGCAATCCGGGCGCTCGCTGCTGCGCGTGTGCCGCCCCATCTTCCTCTTCTCCGCCATCGTCGCCCTCGCCTACGGCATCTTCGGCTTCCACTGGGCGCCCAACGGCTCCCTCTACCGCCAGGTCATGCTCAAGCAGGACCGCGCGGACGACGGCTCCGCGCCCGCGCTCGTCTACCGCAACGACCGCACCGCGCGCATCTGGCGCGTGCAGCACCCGCCCTTCATCGGCAACCCCGGCGAACCCATGCGCGGCGTCGTCATCGAGCAGTTCGACCAGCAGGAGCGCGGGCGCCTGCTCACCCAGTACCACGCGGACTCCGCGGAGTGGAACAAGGCGGACGCCACCTGGACCCTGCGCAACACCTACATCCGCACCATGGCGGCACCCGGCGCCATGCCGCGGGACGACGCGCACGAGGACTCCCTCACCGTGGATTTCGCGGAGAAGCCGTACCAGATCATCAGCCCCAGCCAGAGCGACCGCATCGATTCCATGGGCACCTCCGCCCTGTATGAGCAGATCAGGGAGGGCGCGGACTCTCGGGAGGGGCTGAACCGCAAGCGCACGGAATGGCACGTGCGCATTGCGCGCATCTTCTCCTGCCTGGTGCTGGTACTGCTGGCGGTGCCGAGCGCGGTCACGTTCCAGCGGCGGGGGGCCATGAAGGGCATCGGCACGGCGGTGCTGCTGGCGGCGCTGCTGCTGTTCCTGTACCGCGTGTTCCCCTCGCTGGGCGAATCCGGGCTGCTGCCGGCGTGGCTGAGCGCGTGGATTCCCAACATCCTGTACCTGGGCATCGCGCTGTACCTCTTCCGCATCAACCTGGCCCACCGCTCGTTCCGCGAGTGGTGCGCCGCCAAGCTCTCCGGCAAGCCATGATTCCGTGGCCAAAGGGCATCATCTTTGATTTCGACGGCGTGCTCGTGGACACCGAGTGGGCCATCTACCAGTCCTGGGTGCACCTCTTCGCCCGCGAGGGACAGGAAATCTCCATCGCCACCTACTCCCCTTGCCTCGGCGCAGGGTACTCCCACTGGAACCCCGCCGACCACCTGGAAAAACTCACCGGCAAGAAGTACGACTGGGATGCGGAGAACGCCGAGCGCCAGAGGTTCATCGAAAGCGAGCTCTCCCGCCACGGCCTCATGCCCGGCGCCGCGAAGCTGCTGGATTGGTGCCGCGCGCGCGGCATCCGCACCGCCGTGGCCTCATCCTCCTCACGCCGCTGGGTGGGCGGCTGGCTGGAGCGCCTGGGCATCACGGACCGCTTCGATGCCGTCTTCTGCCGCACAGACGGATTCCCCGTGAAGCCGGACCCCGCGCTCTTCCTCGCCGCGCAGGAGGCCCTGGGCTTCCCCAAGGAACGCTGCCTGATAGTGGAGGACTCGGAAAACGGCACCATCGCCGCGCAAAACGCCGGAATCCGCTGCGTGGCCATCCCCAACCGCATGACCGCCGCCTCGGACCTCTCCCGCGCCGCCCTCCACGCGGATTCCCTCACCGAACTGCTCCGCATCCTGGGCAAAATCACCCCCGGGGCCTGATAGGCGCCTGCAGCAACGCGCTCCCCAAAAAACACTTGCCAAGTGGGGACGCACGTGTAGAATACGGGTAACAACCCCTATCACACCCATGCCCTACACCACCCCCAAGAGAGTCATGTGCCCCTTCTGCGGCAGCAAGAATACCGGTAAATACGTATACGGCCTCCCCGGCCCCGAATTGTTTGAGGTTGCGGACAAACCCAACCCCGCAATCATCATCGGAGGCTGCTGCATAGAGCTCAGCCCCAGGGGAATGGTGGACCCCTCACGCCACTGCCACGCCTGCAATCGGGATTTCGGCCGCCCCTCCAAGGCCACCTACAAGGAGAAGGGAACCCTCGATTTATACCTCCCGTGCGTGGAGGGCGCAAACAGAATCGAATTTTACGTGGGCGGCTACCCCGGCTCGGCGTATGAACTCGTACTCACGCCAGACACGCTCCACCTGTTGGCCTCACCGGATTGCGGCGCAGACTTGAAGCTTGAAAAGAAACTACCCTGCACAGAAAGGAAATTCCGCTCCGTGGTGCGGGGCATGTTTAATCGCCTGTTTCTGGCAGACTGGCAACGCCGATATGAACCAGAAGGTTTCATTGTCGACGGCACCTACTGGGCACTCTCTGTCTATCTGGAGCACGCTTGCAGGCACCTGCATTTCCGTGGACATTGTGCATTCCCCCCATATTACACTCAGCTTCTCCGCTTGCTGCGCCCCCTGTTCCACAACAACGGCCTTCCCTTTGAGGGAGATGATTTCGACGCGCCAAGGAGAGATATCCAAGAAGCACTGTCCCTAAATATGCCGTTGGACTTCCTATGGAAACGGCCCAGGAAGCAACCGTGAACACACCTTCCCCCTTCTTCGCATGATTTCCGCGCGCACAGGCGACATCTTGGAAAGCAGGATGCAAACCATCACCAACACCGTCAACTGTGTGGGGGTGATGGGCAAGGGCCTGGCGCTCGAATTCAAACGCCATTTCCCCGACATGTTTCGTGACTACGCCGAGCGGTGCAGGAAGGGCGCGGTCGTGCCGGGCAAGCCCTATACCTACCGCGACATGCTCGGCGTCACCATCCTCAATTTCCCCACCAAGCGCCATTGGCGGGAAGCTTCGCGCCTCGCGGACATCGAAGACGGACTGGACTACCTTGCCGACCACTACCAAGAGATGGGCATCACCTCGCTGGCCATGGCGCCCCTCGGCTGCGGCAACGGCGGGCTTGCCTGGGATGTGGTGGGGCCGCTCATCTACCGCAAGCTCTCCACCCTCCCCATCGATGTGGTCATGTACGCCCCCTTCGGCACGCCCATCGAGCAACTGACCGATGAATTCCTGTCCGGCTCCGCAAGTGAGGAATGAAGCCGCGCATTCCCCACATGTGCCCCAAAGAATTTTGGAATGGCGAGGCCCCGTCTTCGCCAAGGCTACGCCGAGGCGGGTGGTGATGCTAACGAGCGCGGTTGGTGGGTATGCGTTGGCGCTAATCCACCCTGCCATGCGGCAGGGTTCCGTGCCGAGACGTACCAACGTGGTTACCCCCACGGCTCCCGCCGTGGGCTAAATTTGAGTGCGCCACCGGGTGGCTTCAAGTTAGCCGCGCCATTCGGCGCGGTGAATGACAAGTTTCATCTGGCATGCTGCCAGATGAAACATTTCGCCTCGCGCCGTTCCTGTCTCGGCGTAGCTTCAGCGAAGACGGAAGCGCAACGCGCGAAGACGGGCGCGGGGTGGATTAGCGCCAAGGCCTGCCTACTAACCACGCCAGTTCGCGCTAATCATTGCACACCATGAGCGCATGCCCGTCAATTTAACTCCATCGGCTCAATCTCTATTTCACCCCGCGATAAATCACCCACACGCAGACGCTGGTACCAGATGATGTCTATCCAGTGCAGGAGTTCTCCCTCTTTCGAGGGCCTCATATAAAACACGCAACCATTTTTCCCTTGCTCGATATCGTACCCGCCATCACGGAACGTATCGGGATCCAGAAAATGGAAATCGTTCTCAATGCGATCATCGCGCAAATCGGCCACGCGGTCATCAAGTAGGATAGAGTATCCCTTTTCCTCGACGATTTTCAGCACGGCCATCATTTCTTCAAAGGTAGTGATATTCATAAGTAGTCAATAGTGGGTGAGTTTGTAGCATCCGCGCGAGGCGAAGGTGAGATAGCCCGCATCCCGCAGGAATTGGAGCTGCTGGCGGATTTTCGGGCGGATGTTGTGGTTGTCGGGATGAAGCTGGGCGAGGTGGCTTTCAAAGGCGTACATTTCCTGCAGCGTGAATTCGGGCTTCCGCAGACGCTCCACGCAGGTCATGACATCGATGAGCCAGCCGCGCTGTTCAAGGTTGCGCCCCGACAAAAACGCGGTGTGGTGGTATTGTTCGCAGACTTCCTCGGTGGGCCGCACCTGGCCGTCGCGGACGTAGTAGATGCGCCCGCTGGCGGGTATGGCCTTTGTCAAGATGCTGCACCCCACCCAGCCCGCGCGCCGCGCCGTGGGTTTCAGCGGCGCGCGCTCCGCGATAATCTCAGGCGTGAAATAATGCGCGGGCGTCACGAACAGGTTCCGCACCATGTACTCGGCATCGTACTGCAGGAAGAAAAACGACGGCGCCGTATCGGAGGTGATGCGCTCAATCATTGTCTTGTACGCACCATCATTCACCGTTGTGCTGATAGGCCCCTTCTTGCTCTTCAGCTCAAAATCCAACCGGCACTCCGGGCAAAGGAAATCCGCCACAGGCCGATTCGGCTCGTAATGCCGCAACCGCCGCCCGCACGCCGGACACACCACCTGCTCTCCCAGCCACGTCTCCGTCATCTTGCCCACCTTCTTGCTGGCAGACTTGTAGCCCGCCGCCACCTCCGGCCGCAGCGCAAGGGACGTAATGTGGTTGAAGTGCCTGCCCATGTTGTGCATTTTACCAAGCGGCCACCATTCTGCAAGGAGAAACAGCAGGCTGAGCATCGGCAGAGCAAAACTTGCAAAAAAACTTGACTCCCAATGAGAACTGTGCTAAAGGTGAAGGATCTCGAATGGAGCCTCATAAAATCCAGGCATTCAAAACTATAAAACGATAAGCATCACCCTATCATCCACGACTATGAGCTATGTTATCGAACCAATGGCCATCAACAGTTTCCTTGATGACAAAACTATAAAGTACCCACGTTTCCAACGCAAAAGAGCATGGAAACCAAGTCAAAATTTCGAATTATGCGTTAGTATCTTCCAAGAATACCCATGCGGCGTTGTAATACTAAACAATGAACAAAAAGTATCATGGTTGCTAGATGGTCGCCAAAGACGGTCTGCGCTTTCCCAAATGCGCGACAATCCCATCACATTTTACGAATGGGCAAAATCATATATTAAGTTTGATAGAAAAGATGAAGCCCCAGATGTAGCAAGGGCATATTGGGACATTATTGACAAATATTTGGAGCAGGGCTCGTCGGAGGAGAAAAATATCGACAACGATGACGATGACAGAACATCAGAAGAAGCAAGCAAAGAAGATTATGACGAAAATGACGATGAAGAAGTAAGAGATAATGTAGCTGAAGAACCAAAAGAGGAAAAGTCATTTGTCCCAGAGCGACAAAGAAAAGGACTAAAGACCTTGCTTGATCTGATCTTAATGGTTCATCCACTCAGCAAGAAACATGGGAGTTCGTGGCAACACGTTTTTGATTTCACCAAATTCTTTTCTAAACTTCAGTATGCTCCTGCGAAATTAGGGAATCAAGTAGAGCCTGTCCGTCTAAGAAAGTTTTTGCTTGATTTAAGCAATACTCTTGACCACGACTACGATGGGAAATGGGGACAAAAGGAATTTGTAGACTACTACATGGAAGCGTTTGATGTACTCCCCGATAAAAAAGCGGCCCAAAATTTTGAACGCGCCGTCGAAGGATCATGGGATAAAATCACACAAAGCATTGAAACAATTAAGAACGTAGAGAAAATTTTCTCAGATATGCGCATTGGCGTTGTAAGACTAACGAACGTATTACCGTTGGATGCGCAAAACATTTTTTCCCGTGTCAATAAAGGAGGGACACCATTGAAGGCAGAGGAATTGCTATCGGCAAAGCCCTACTGGAATAAGCCAGTCCAAAACATCGACCAAAAAACAGAGGAACGCATACAGGATTTATACCGGAAAATGCAAATTCCGGTTCCAGATGATTTCGTTCGCTGGGACATTGCAGCAACCCTTGTTGAACGCATAAATGATGGAGGGCTGATCTTTGCTCCTCAACCAGACAAAGATAAAGATAATGAGATCCAGCTTGATAGGATAGCTATGGGGTTCAAATTATTGAGTGCAATTCATGTTAAAGGGATTTCTAATAAATCTGTTATAGAATTAGAAAGCTGCGACCATATTAATTGGGATGATGGTTTACATGATCTAGTTGAAGAATTAAATCTCGTAGTGGAAATTATCAGGGAGGACGATTTCTTTGGTTACATTCATTCGTATGGAATGCCTCTTTGCAAACTATTAGGGAATGCTCCTGCAATGGAGTTCTTAACCATATTATGGATCAATTGGAAGGTATCGGGGTGTCCTAGATCAGGCAAGAAAATGCGAGCAATCCAAAGGGACGCGCGTCTCTTGTTCGACAGACTCACTTTTGAATACTCTGTGCGTCTATGGAGAGGGTCTAGCGATTCAAAACTTGCAAGGGATGTTACCGATTGGAACGGACGTTTAGAGCAAATACCAGAAAGCAGCTGGCTGCAACTGATTTCAGAATCGTGTGAAGGAATGTATAATGGTCAAAGCATTAAATATTCAAATCTAAAGCCCATATTAGTTTACGCAATGGCACTTGAAGCAAAGGGGTATCCTGAACGTAATTGCCCTTTTGACGTGGATCACATAATTCCTCAGAGTGCATTTAACGGCAATTCTTCCCTAATAATCAAGAAAGATGGGCTTGCAAATCTTTGCGTTATACCTAGAGTAGAAAATGAGAAGAAAGGCGAGAAACCCCTTTCTGCACTTAAAGGAAAATGGTTGGGCGAAAAGCTGTCATTTTTTACAGGCATATCGCAAGATGAGTTCGACGAGTTTTCCTCTGTCATGAGTATTGATCGGCTGATTGAGAAGAGGAAGAAAACTTTCATTACGATTTTTACAGATCTTCGCAAGAAATCGCTTTTAGCCTAATAGCTGATACCCATCTATCCTGTCTACGGTATAAGCGCAGGATATCAGGTTGCATGCGTTGCATTACCTACTCTTTCTTGCAATCAAGCAAATGTTGGATGAGCAGGCCCATGCCGGTTCCGATTTGGTCGGGGTTGGCGGGGGTGGGGGAGTTGGCGTTGATGGCGCGGTTCATGGCTGCCTTGATGTCCTCAGGGGAGAAGATGGTGGTGCCGAGTGGGAGGTGCTTGAAATTGGGTATTCTGGCTGCCACAAAGCTATCACTCAGGGCTTGGGGCTTGGTGGGATGCGGCATAACATGGAGCAGAAGCCAATACTCAAAGCGAGGAGTAGAGATAGCGGAACGCCTGTGTTTCTGCCCTTGCTCCCATGCTTTGAGGTCGCGGAAATGGTTAGCTAAATGGCAGTATTCATCGCGGTCGAGAACAACCCAGACCTCATCCCCCAAGTCTGGGTTGAACGTGCGGGATTTCTCTTCCCTGACTGCTTGATCCAACAATTGCTTGACATCCGTGCTGTGAAAGGGAAATGACATGTTGCAGGCTTCGCGCAGCTCCAGCAGACGCGCAGCCAGGCGCAGATAGCATTCCTCCGTCTTCTCCCCCTCCGTGAGAAAGACGATTGTGCGCCGGTACGGCAGATTGCGCCGACTTCTTGAAAACCTGCTCATATCACTTGGTGGATTTTCGGCAAGCCGCCCATGCGGCCCTCTAGATAGCTTTTAAGCATATTGGCATCGGCACGGATGTCCTTGTAGTCGTTGAAGGCAATCAGGTGTGTGACGCGGTTGCTGTCGCGCTCGGTGACCCAGACCTCATCCTTGCGGAGGGTGTCCTTTGCCATGAGCAGGGCATCATGGGTGGTGAAGATGAGCTGAAGCTGCTGGCGGCCGCTGCTGATACTCTCCCGGCAGCGGGAAACCAGGGAGCACGCGAGCTGGTGGTGGAGGCTGCGGTCCAGCTCGTCCACCACGTAGACGCGCGGCAGGGAGACATCGAGCAGGATGGGCAGCAGATGCATGAAGCGGCGGGTGCCGTCGCTTTCCTTGGAGAGCGGGAAATCCACGCTCTTTCCATCCTTGGTGCTGTGCGAGGAAAAACAGCGGACGGCATTCACGCCCTTTTCATTCTTGAAAAGCACTAGGGAAGCATCTGCCGGATTCACCATCACATCGCTCGCCGACTGCCGAAAATGTTCCAGCACATCATGCGGCACGCAGGACTCCACCTCCACGGGTTTCAAGCTCAGCTTTTCGATACCCGTGTCGGCCTGGGAAAGAGCGGCCTCAAACAGCTCCAGCTCCTGCATCAAGTCCCAACCAAGCCCCACGCGCTTACAGTCGGCGCCGATGATGCAGAGTGTGGTGAAAAACCATGTGAAGCACGGCTCCACGGCATCGTACATGGCCTTGGGGCGCAATTTCAGGATGGTGGTGAGCAGAAGCTCCTTCTCCGGGAGCGTGCTGCCCATCTGCCGCACGTACACCTGGTCGGCATCATCGGGCTTGCCGAGCAAATCCGACTGCAAATCCCGCCCCGGCACGCGGTTGAACAGGCAAACCTCCCTGGCTTTTGTCTGGTCGGTCAGCATCTCGCGCAGCACCCTGCCCTCCTGCACTTCCAGAGTGTACTCGAACACCCTGCCCTGCTGGAAGAAGCAGATGCAGAAGGTGGAGGGGCTGGACGCCTGCGCGGAATCCAGCAGGAACGGTTCAAGCACGGCGGGATTTCCGGTGGAAATGGCGTTTTTCAGATCCATCAAGGCGGAAACGAAGGTGGTTTTGCCGGCGGCATTGCCGCCGTACACGGCAGCCAAGGGCAGCACCTTGGCGTAGCGCTGCCCGGGAATCCGCATGAGCGAATCCCGATGGTTCATGAATTTGTCGGCAACCATCGAAAACTCGTTTTCGCCCCGGAAGGACTTATAGTTGCTGAAATGGAAGTGGATAAGCATGATGAGAGGCGCGGTTCACTTTTATTCTGCATGATACAGGCGCACGAGTCAAGAAATTTGTGTGCCAAAAACGGATTTTTCGTTTTTGGCACATGTTTGGTACTAGCGGTCGCAGGCAGGGCATTCCGCCAAAAACAAGCCCGGCGCGCTCTGAGGTGGAGCGCGCCGGGGTGTGGGTGGTGGGTAGTTGAGTGGGGTTAGGTTACATCATGCCCATGCCGCCCATTCCACCCATGGAGGGGTCTTGGGCGCCGTGGCCGCAGGAGCAGCCCTTCTTCTCCGGGAGTTCGGAAATGAGGCATTCTGTGGTGAGCATGAGGCCGGCGATGGAGGCGGCGTTCTGCAGGGCGGAACGGGTGACCTTGGTCGGGTCGACCACGCCGCTGGTGAGGAGGTCCTCGTAGTCGTCGGTGACGACGTTGTAGCCCATGTTGGGGGATTCAAGGCCCTTGACCTTCTCGACGATGAGGGCGGCTTCGCGGCCGGCGTTCTCGACGAGCTGGCGGAGGGGGGCCTCCACGGCGCGGAAGACGATGGCGGCACCGGTGGCCTCGTCGCCGGTGAGCTTGAGGCTGTTGATGGCCTTCTGGGCGCGGATGAGGGCCACGCCGCCGCCGGGGACGATACCTTCCTCCACCGCGGCGCGGGTGGCGTGCAGGGCGTCGTCCACGCGGTCCTTCTTCTCCTTCATCTCGGTTTCGGTGGCGGCACCGACCTTGATGACGGCGACACCGCCGGCGAGCTTGGCAAGGCGCTCCTGGAGCTTCTCCTTGTCGTAGTCGGAGGTGGAGTCCTCAATCTGCTTGCGGATCTGGGAAACGCGGGCGGAGATGTCGGAGGACTTGCCGGCGCCCTCGATGATGACGGTGGTGTCCTTGGTGATGACGACGCGCTTGGCGAGGCCGAGCTGGCTGACATCGACGTTCTCGAGCTTGAGGCCGAGGTCCTCGGAGATGCACTGGCCGCCGGTGAGGATGGCGATATCCTGGAGCATGGCCTTGCGGCGGTCGCCGAATCCGGGGGCCTTGACGGCGGCCACGTTGAGGGTGCCGCGCAGGCGGTTCACCACCAGGGCTGCCAGGGCCTCGCCCTCGATGTCCTCAGCGATGATGAGGAAGGGCTTGCCGCTCTTGGCCACCTTCTCCAGGATGGGAAGGAAGTCCTTGAGGTTGGCAATCTTCTTCTCAAAGATGAGGATGTAGGGGTTCTCCAGCACGGCCTCCATGGTGTCTGCGTTGGTGACGAAGTACGGGGAGAGGTAGCCCTTGTCGAACTGCATGCCCTCCACCACGTCGAGGCTGGTGTCGATGCCCTTGGCCTCCTCCACGGTGATGGTGCCGTCCTTGCCGACCTTGTCCATGGCCTCCGCGATGATGTCGCCGATTTCGGAATCCCAGTTGGCGGAAACGGTGGCCACCTGGGCGATCTCCTTGGAAGTATCCACGGTCTTGGAGATCTTCTTGAGCTCCTCCACCACGGCGGCGGCGGCCTTGTTGATGCCGCGCTGCAGGGAGATGGGGTTGGCGCCGGCGGTCACGTTGCGCAGGCCCTCGCGGTAGATGCTCTCAGCAAGGACGGTGGCGGTGGTGGTGCCGTCGCCGGCGATGTCGTTGGTCTTGCTGGAGACCTCACGGACGAGCTGTGCGCCCATGTTCTCGTAGGCGTCCTCCAGCTCCACCTCCTTGGCGACGGTGACGCCGTCCTTGGTGATGTTGGGGGAGCCGAACTTCTTGTCGATGACGACGTTTCGCCCGGCGGGCCCGAGGGTGCACTTGACCGCCTTGGCGATCTTGGTGACGCCGTTGAGCAGGCTCTGGCGGGCGGATTCTTCGAATGACAGTTGCTTAGCCATAATGGTGATTTGTTGTGGGTTGGTGGTTGGTATGGATTAGTCGATAACGGCGAGGATGTCGCTCTCGTTGAGGATGACGTAGGTGGTGCCGTTGAGCACAACCTCCGTGCCGCCGTACTTGGTGATGAGCACCTTGTCGTTCACGGCCACGTTGAAGGGGATTTCCTTCCCGTCCTTGTCGCGGCCGCCGGTGCCGATGGCACGGACGATGGCCTCCTGGGGCTTCTCCTTGGCGGTGTCCGGCAGGAAGAGTCCGCCGGCGGTCTTGCTTTCAGCTTCCACGCGCTCCACGAGCACGCGCTGTCCCAATGGTTTAATCATGGTATTTGGTTCCTTTCTGGTTTTTGGTTAGTATTGGTGATTTGGTGATGAAGTTTACTTGTTGTCGTCGTCGACCACTTCAGCGTCCACGACCTTGCCCTTGGCCTGGCGCGGACCGTCGTTGGGGGCGGCTCCGGCATCCGGGGAGGGAGCGCCCTGCTGGGCAGCGGCCTGCTGGGCGGCGGCGTTGAGATCGCCGAGCAGCTTCTCCAGCTCCGCGGTGAGGGACTTGCACTTCTCCACGTCCTTGGCCTCGGCGGCGGCCTTGAGGGCCTTCACCTTGTCCTCGATGGGCTGCTTGACCTGTTCGGGAGCCTTGTCGCCGAGCTCGTTGAGCTGGCGCTCGACGTTGTGTGCGAGGGAGTCGGCCTTGTTGACGGCCTCGATGTCCTCGGCCTTCTTGCGGTCCTCCTCGGCGTGAGCCTCGGCGTCCTTCTTGGCGCGCTCGATTTCCTCCTTGGAGAGGCCGGAGGAGCCCTGGATGGAGATGTTCTGCTCCTTGCCGGTGTTCTTGTCGCGTGCGGTGACCTTGAGGATGCCGTTGGCGTCGATGTCGAACGTCACCTCAATCTGGGGCACGCCGCGCGGTGCGGGCTGGATGCCGTCCAGCTTGAAGTTGCCGAGCAGCTTGTTGTCGTTGAACATCTTTCGCTCGCCCTGGCAGATGCGGATGTCCACGGCGGGCTGGTTGTCGGAGGCGGTGGAGAACACCTGGCTCTTCTTGACCGGGATGGTGGTGTTGCGGTCGATCATGGGAGTGGCGATGCTGCCCATGGTCTCGATGGAGAGCGTGAGCGGGGTCACGTCCAGCAGGAGCACATCGTTCACATCACCCATGAGCACGCCGCCCTGGATGGCGGCGCCCACGGCCACCACCTCGTCGGGGTTCACGCCCTTGTGGGGTTCCTTGCCGGCCAGGCGCTTGGCCATTTCCTGCACGGCGGGCATGCGGGTCATGCCGCCCACGAGGACGAGCTCGTTGATGTCGGAGGTGTTGAGCCCGGCGGCGGAGATGCAGTTGCGGACGGGGCCTGCGGTGCGCTCCAGCAGGGCTTCCGTGAGCTGCTCCAGCTTGCTGCGGGTCATGGTCATCTGGATGTGCTTGGGCCCGGTGGCGTCCATGGTGATGAACGGCAGGGAGATATCGTAGCTCTGGGTGGAGGAGAGGGCAATCTTGGCCTTCTCCGCCTCCTCCTTGATACGCTGCAGGGCGTCCGTCTGCTTGGAGATGTCCATGCCCTCCTTGGCCTTGAATTCATCGAGAATCCAGTTGATGATGGCGTTGTCCCAGTCGTCGCCGCCCAGGTGGGTGTCGCCGTCGGAGGCCTTCACCTCGAACACGCCGTCGCCGATTTCCAGCACGGAGATATCGAAAGTGCCGCCGCCGAGGTCGTACACGGCAATCTGCTCGTTGCTCTTCTTGTCCAGGCCGTAGGCGAGAGCTGCGGCGGTGGGCTCGTTGATGATGCGGCGCACCTTGAGCCCGGCGATTTCACCGGCGGCCTTGGTGGCGTTGCGCTGGGCGTCGTTGAAGTAGGCGGGCACGGTGATGACGGCCTCCGTGATGGACTCGCCGAGCTTGGCCTCGGCATCGGCCTTCAGCTTGGAGAGCACCATGGCGCTGATCTCCTGCGGGGAGTACACCTTGGTCTCGCCGCCCACCTCCACCTGGATGTGGGCGTCGCCGTTGGCGGCCTCCACGATGGTGTAGGGAAGCTTCTTGTCGTCCTCCGTGAGCTCCGCGTACTTGCGGCCGATAAGGCGCTTGGCGGAGAACACGGTGTTGCGCGGGTTGGTGACGGCCTGGCGCTTGGCGGCCTGGCCCACGATGCGCTCGCCGGTCTTGGTGAATGCCACAATGGACGGAGTGGTACGCGCGCCTTCGCTGTTTTCAAGGACAGTCGCCTGCCCGCCGTCCATCACGGCCATGCAGGAGTTCGTGGTACCGAGGTCGATTCCGAGTATCTTGCTCATTTTCTTTTTTCCTTTCTTGAGGTTGGATTTTCTGTTTCCGCCGCCGTTCGCGGCAGCCTTACACCTTCCCTTGTTGCAAATATCGTGCCAATCTGGCAAAATATTGGTTTTTCAATGTTTTTATATAATTGGCACGCCAAATCCGCGGCAAATTGCCGCGGTTTGACGCCACCCCGCCGCGCCAAACCGCCGCACTGCGGCATTTTGCCGCAGATACAGCGCCATCACTTTGCTGTTTTTCACCAAAAGAGAAAAAATGTTGACAAATTGCCATTATTTGTATACAATATATCCCAACAAGCAAACCATGCGGAAGACGGAGGAAAGAAAGGAAGCGCAAGAGTACACGCGCAGCACGCGCTACCGACGATTGGCGGCGGGAGCCTTGCAGCGGGTGATGCCCGGCGTGCTGCTCGACTCCGGGGAGTTGCTGACGGAGGGAAGTCTCATGTCGCTGCTTAGCGCTCGGCAACCCGCCGCAGTGATGAACCTGGTATCGGCACTGCACCACTATGGCCTTACCACGCAGATACCGGACGCACTCTCGGTGGCCCTGCCCCGCGGCGTACGCATGCGGCGCGTGTATGGATTCCCGGTGCAGGTATGGTACACCACGCCCGCCCTGCTTGCCGATTGCACCCGCGAAGAGGAGGGGCCGCACGGCAGGTATCGCGTCACCTCGCCAGAGCGCACTGTGGTAGACTGTTTCAAGTACCGCAACAAAATCGGGCTCTCCATCTTTCTGGAAGCGCTTGCCATGTCGCACGGCAGCCTGGCCCCGGAGGCCATGCATGCAGAGGCGCACCGCCTGCGCGTGTTCACCGCTATCCTCCCCTACCTGAAATCATACTACTCATGAACAACCTCAAGGAAGCGTTGCGCCGCCGCGCCCAAGAGCTGGACACGGCACTCCCCAAGCTCATGCAGCACTATGCCATGGAGCGTTTCCTCTACCGCCTTTCCCTTTCTCCCATGGCAGGCAAGTTCTACCTGAAAGGCGGCATGCTGCTCATGGGCATGGGAGCAAAAACGGCACGCACCACCATGGACATCGACCTCCTGGGGCGCATTTCCAACGCGCCGGACAGCGTATTGAAAGCCGTGCGCAGCATTATCCTCACCAAACCCGGCATGGCCGACGGCGTGCGATTTATCGATGAGCTGCGCACGGAGGAAATCACCAAAGATGCGCTCTACGTGGGGATCCGTGTGTCGTTTGCCGCCGATGTCGCGGGAATGCGCTGCCCCATGAAAATCGACATTGGATTCAGTGATGAGATATATCCTAAAGCCGTGGAGATGGAATATCCGGCCACGTTGCCGGGCATGCCGGCGGCGCGCTTGCAGTGCTATTCCACGGAATCCATGGTGGCGGAAAAATGGCAGGCCATGGTGCAGCTCAAGGAAATGAACTCTCGCATGAAGGATATTTACGACCTCTGGTTCCTCTCCCGCACATGCGCCTTTGCATACCCAACGCTGAAAGAGGCCGTTGCTCGCACATTTGAACGCAGAGGCACGGCTCCCGCGACATATCTCCATTTGGCCACCCCCGAATACCTGGCGGCGCAGCAACCTGAATGGGCAGCCTACGTGCGCAAACTCAAGGCCGCCTCCTACCGCAAGAAGGACGGTGTATCCATTCCTTCCCGCGACCTGCCGGAGGTAATGGAAGAAATCATGAATTGGCTGGGGCCGGTGATGCAAGATATGCCACACCGTGCATGGAAACCCGGAAAGGGGTGGAAATAGAGGCTCACGAGGCTAGGCACAGCGCGGCCACCACGTAGAGGGTACGGAAGGAGTAGAGGGCTGCGATACCGCAGGTGCGAGGCCAGGAGCATAGCAGGACGAATCGGAACATGAGCACGCAGAGGGTGAGTTCCGTGCCGCCGAGGACCAGCTGCTGCACGAGGCGCTCCCGCCCGGGCAGGACCACGTGCGGGTTGGCGGATTCCCAGGCCATACCCGCGGATTCCATGAGGTAGAGCACCAGGAACACGCCCATGAAGGCGGTCCAGAAGCGCAGCGGGCTGCGCACGCTCAGCAGGAGGGCCAGCACGCAGGGCAGCGCCGCCGCGGGAAGCAGCTTGTCGCGCGCGTAGGAGAGGGCCGCGGCATCGCAGGGCAGCGCGCGCAGGCACATCCAGAGCATGAAGGTGACGAAGGCCCAGCAGCCCAGCGAGACGACCACCCGCCGCCAGCCGCACTTGCTGCACACCGCGCCGAGCAGCGCCACCAGGAGCATCTGCACCGCACCCGCCCACGCGGGAGGCGGCGCCGGCACACCCGCCGCCGCACAACCCAGCACCGCCAGCAGCGCGCACTGGGCCGCAAACTGCACGCGTGCGGCGAAGCGCCGCTCCGGCCGCTGGAAACACACCGCGGCCGCCACGCCCGCCACAGCGATACCGTACGCCACGGGCGCAATGTGCGCCGCCACCGCCTGCACCAAAGCCTGCATGCCCGCAGTATACACGGCGCACCCCGCCGCCGCAATGATTTTCACCATCGGGTGGAGCGCCGTTTCATTGTGCCGCGCCGCCCCCGCCGCGGAGGATGAGGCGGCGGCGCAGGTTGTTCCAGCCTTCCTCCAGCAGGTTGACGGGGTTTCTGCGCAGGTAGTGCCGGTTGTAGATGCAGCCGGCGGGGCGCTCCGGGGCGCCGGCGGCTTCATGCTCCGCCACCACCTGCAGCACCTGGGAGTACAGGTTGTAGCGCTCGATGACGAGGCGCCGCGCCTCCACCAGCGCGGGCAGGCGCCGCGTGTACTCGTCGCTCTCCATGGCGGCCTGGATGATGCGCAGGGCCTCCGGCGGGTCGTCCACGGGGATGCGGATGAAGCTCTCCGGCGGCAGCACCTGCTCCAGCTTGGGGTCACCCGCGTAGAAGGGCAGGCAGAGGCAGAGGATGGGGTCCGCCAGCTTCTCCGTCCAGTGGTAGGGCTGGATGGTGTTCTCCACGGCCACGTGGTAGCGGAAGGCGTCCAGGGCCTCGCACTTGCGCGTGATTTCACAGATGCCCTGCCCCTTCCACACAAATCCGGGCAGATTGGCGTGCAGGTATTCCAGCAGGCGGTGGCGCTTGAAGTGGTTGGTGTGCTTCATGAGCTTGCGGGAGCACACGTTGGAGACCATCTCCGTTTTCTCGAACTGCGGGTATTCTGCCAGCTCCTCCATGGTGTGCCCGGTCATCTGCACCAGGCAGCCGCAGCCGCGCCGGTAGTGGCGGTGCCGCAGCACCTGCGGGTCGCACGTGGTGAGCACGTAGTTGAACTGCCGCGTGTAGGCGGGGGATGGCACCTTGATTAGCTGCGGCTCCTGGGTCACCAGGATGGTGCGGTCCAGGGAGCATGCCAGCTCCACCTTGTCCACGCCGCGCGGCAGCTCGTCGTACACCACCGCCCAGTCGTATTCCCGGCAGTTTTCATCACGGGTGAACTCCACGCCCTGCCAGACGGTGCGTTCCGGCAGGAACTTGGTTTTCCAGGATGAGATGATTTTGACGATCATGCGTGTTGTCTGCAGCGGTTATTCGGCGGGTTCGGGCTGCTCGCCGGAGTAGGGGCGCAGCTGCTTGGAGCACAGGTCGTACGCGGGGTTGTAGCTCTTGTGGGAGATGCCGAAAATGCCCAGGAGGGTGTGGTAGACGTGGTCCTGGGAGGCGGTCACGGCGTGGTTGGCGCGCATGTTCTCCATGGCCTCGCGGAAATGCGGGTGCAGGGCCTCGAACTCCGGGGAGGTTATCACCAGCAGGGGAACCAGGCAGCCGCCGGTCCGGTGGTAGTCCTCCTTCACCTGGCCGCGCTCCCAGCGCCCGCCGTCGTCCCCCACGTACTCGCCGTGGTCGCTCACGTAGATGTAGATGAACGGGCGGTGCCCCAAGCCCTCCACCAGGCGGCGGATGAATTCATCCATGTAGCAGATGGTGTTGTCGTACGCGTTCTGGGCCAGCAGGGCCATATCCGGGTGGTAGGCGGGGCGGTTGGCGCGGCCCTTGGGGCTGGCGGGCGTGAAGTGCGGGTTCGCTTGGTCGTACTTGGCAAAGGGGGCGTGGCTGCCCTCGTTGTTGATCAGAATGAAACTGTTTTCCGCCGGCTCCCGCGCCGCGAGGCCGTGCACCTGTCCCACCTGCTCCATGATGTCATCGGGGTATGCCACCATCTCGCCGCCCTCGGAAAAGAGCTCCAAAAGGCTCTGGTAGGGGGACTGGACGAAAAGCCCGCTCTGCGCGGCCGCCCTGCCCATCGGGCTGAAGGTGGTGTTCTTGAACCCGCAGGCACGGAACACATCCACAATGCTGCGCACGGTGGGCGGAGTCTGGGCTGCGTTGCGGTCCATCACGTTGCCGCAGGCATCCGTCATGATGCTGACAAAGGCGTACACGGTGAGCGGGGCGGTCGAAATGCAGCGGTCGAAACGGACCAGGCGGTCACAGGTCTTGAGCCAGGGCGTGGTATCGCGGTGGTATCCGTAAATCCCCAGATGGTCGGCGCGCACGCTCTCGCCGATATGGAGGATGCACAGCACGCCCTCCCCGCCCTTGAGGGTGGAGATGGACACATCCTGCGGCGAGACGGAGGGCAGCGTGCCGAGCGTGCGCAGCAGGCGGCGGTTCTCACCGTCTGCCTTCACAATGGTCTTGATGGTTCTGCGCGTGAGGCTCAGGGGCCACTCCGAGCAGTTGCACTTGTAATCCGGGGGTATGGTGTACTGGCGTGCCACCATGGCCACCAGCAGGAGCAGCAGCCCGCTGCCCAGAAGCCGCAGACGGCTCTCGCCGCGCGTCATGCGCAGCAGGACCCACACCACCCCGGCTATGAACAGCAGGGCCAGTGCAAGCAGCCCCGCCACTTCCGGTGTCAGGTAGTTCTGCACCTCCACCTTGTTGGCCCCGAACACCTGCATGACGATATCGTGGTCCAGCACGATACCGTACACGACCCGGCTCACGGCATCAATGAGCGAGCAGATGCAGCAAACGGAAAACAGCACGCCGAACAACCAGCGGGAAACGGCCAGGGCAACGCAGGCCACTCCCGCGGCAAAGAAAACGGCGTGCCCCAGCTGCGGCAGGTAGGGCCACAGCTCCGCATTCAGCAAGACATTGGCCACCAGGGCAACCAGACAGATACCGCACACGAGCTTGGAAGAGAGGAATCCCCCCCCCCGGTGCCGCCTGAATACCGCATAGCAACCGGCAGCCAAGGCAGCACAAATCAGGGCGGACTCTATCTTGTACCCCTTGGCCTGGTCCCCAAACCACCATGGGAAAGAGGCAACCACCGGCCACACGAGCAAGACTGCGGAAGCCAGCAGCAGGATAATCCTGTATCTTTTGGGGGAGGGATTGCCGTTATCACTATTCATTCCAATATGCGCATGTTGCTTCAGTTGCGGGGCGTTTCCGCAGGGGTGGCGGCAGGAGAACCAGGCTGTTCCCCGGTGTACGGCTGAACCCGGTCGGAGCTCAGATCCAGCTCCGCCCTGTACGCGGCGGTGGAGATGCCGAAAATGCCCAGCAGGGTGTGGAAGACGTTGTCCTGGGAGGCGGTCACGGCATGGTTGGCGCGCAGCCTCTCCATGGCCTCGCGGAAATGCGGGTGCAGGGCCTCGAACTCGGGGGAGGCTATCACCAGCAGCGGCACCAGGCAGCCGTTCGTGCGGCAGTAATTCTCCTCTGCCTGGCCACGTTCCCACAGACCGCCGTCATCACCCAAGTATTCCCCGTGGTCACTAACGTAGAGGTAGACAAAGGGGCGGTTTCCCAACCCCTCCACCAGGCGGCGGATATATTCATCCGTGTAGCAGATGGTGTTGTCGTATGCGTTCCGCGCCAACTCCGCCATGTCCGGATTGGAGGCCGGGCTGTTGCGGCGCCCCTGGGGATCGGCCGGAGAGAAAGGGGGATTCGCCTTGTCATACCAGGCAAAGGGGACATGGCTGCCCTCGTTGTTGATCAGGATAAAGCGGTTGGTCTCCGGCTCCCCGCCCACCTTGCCGAGGATTTGCGGGATTTGCTGCATGGGATCGCCGCTGTAGGCAACCATTTCCCCGCTTTCGGAGAACAGCTCCAGCAGGCACTCGCAGACCCCTTTCCCCAAGATGCCCCTGTGCTCCGTCCGGCTGACCTGACTGAATGTGCACTCCTTGAACCCGCACGCCGCGAATACATCCGCCAGGCTGCGCACGGTGGGCTCCGTATGGGGTGCATCCTTTATCATCGTGTTGCCGCAGGCATCCGACATGATACCGTACATTGCGTATGTGGTGAACGGGGCAAAGGAAACGCAGCGGTCGAAATGGACTAGGCGCCCGTTGGCCCCCAGCCAGGGCGTGGTATCGCGGTGGTAGCCGTATATGCCCGTGTGGTCGGCGCGCACGCTCTCCCCGATATGGAGGATGCACACCACTCCCTCCCCCCCCTTCAGCGCGGGGACGGAAACATCATCCTTCGTCATGTGCGGGAGCTTTTCCAACGTGCGCAGCAGGCTGGGGCCCCCATCGCTTGCGTCCGCAAAGGCCTTAATGGTCATACGGGTGAGCTGGAACGGCCATTCCCCGCAGCTACTCTTGGCATTCAGGGGGATGGTGTACTGGCGCGCCACCGTGGATGCCAGCAGGAGGAGAAGCCCGGTGCCCAGCAGGCGCAGGCGGCCCTGCCCGCGCGTTGCGCGCAGCAGCCACCACACCAGCCCGGCAATGAACAGCAGGGCGGCGGCCAGCAGGAGCGCCACATCCCACGTGAGGTAGTTCTGCACCTCCATTGCATTGGCGTCCAACACCTGCATCACCACCTCCTTGTTCAGGAGAATGCCATACTTGACACGGCTCACGGCATCAACGAAGGAACAGAGGAAGCACAGGGAAAACAGGATGCCGAACAACCAGCGGGAGGCCGTGAGGAGAAGGCAGCACAACCCCATGCCGAAAAGCATGGCGTGCCCCAGCTGCGGCATATCCAGCCACAGGTCCACATTCAGCGCAATATTGGCAACCAGCATGGCCAGGGCAATCTGCCACACGGCCTTGGACGGCAGGAAGGCCTCCACGCCCCCCCGCTTCTTGTACAGGAACACACAGGCCGCCGCCAACGACAGGCATGTCACCGCGGTTCCCCATTTGTACCCTTTCACACATTCCTCAAACCACTGGGAGAAATAGGCAACGGACGGCCAAACAAGGAGGACGGCGAAAAATAAAAGCAAGGCAAGCCGATATGCGCGAGGCTTCTGAGAATCGTTGCTACCGTTCATGATACTACAACCTGACGCTTCCATTCTACTGGCGGTGCCGACGTGCGTCAAGTCTTTTCCAAGCGTACATTTCCAAGCGCGCACGGCACCGGCAGGTCTCGTGTGGACTCCAGTCGGCGGTTCAATGCGCGGTCAATGCGGCAGGCGGCGCACATCCACGCGCTTCATGCGGGAGCACAGCAGGCGTGACACGTGCTTGTAGAAACCTGCGGCCTTGAGGAAACGTTGCCAGCCACCCAGGGGCGGGAGCTCGCGGTTGTAGGCGGCGGCATCGCTGGATTTCTGACCTTCATGGATACGGAACCCGCCCAGGACAGCGTTGATGGTGTATAGGGGTTCAAACCGGGCGAAACGCATCCACATGTCGAAATCGCCTGCGTAGCGCATATCCGGGTTGATTCCGCCCGACTTCTCGTAAAGCTCGCGGGACCAGAAGGTGGATTCCTGTTGGACAACGCTGCCGCGGCGGCCGTCGCACCACCCCTTGCGCAGGCAGTATCGGGGAAAGAGCGGAGCGGCCCTGCGCATGAAATACTGGCATCCGGTTTCATCAAAGTAGGAGGGGAACCCGGTGCACCAGCGGATGTGGGGTGTGCGGAACACCCGCTCCACCAGCTGCGTGGTCCAGGGCATGTACATATCATCGCAATTCAGGTAGGAAAAGACCTCCCCCGCGGCCATGCGGAAACCCTTGGCAATGGCATCGTACATGCCCCGGTCCTTCTCCGAAATCCAGCGCATGGGGTAGGTGCCCTCATACCGGCGGATGATTTCCAGCGTTCCATCCGTGGACCCGCCGTCCACAATGATGTGCTCGAAATTCCGGGCGTTCTGGTTCTTGACGGATAGTATGCACTGCTCAATGAATTCCGCGCCGTTGTAACAGGGGGTGACAATGCTAATCAACATAACTCGCGATTTGTTTGACTGGACTTCGGCAGGCTGAAGAGCCGGCGGCTCCCACAGGCGCGTATTGTATGGACGGGGCATGATTTGTCAAGCCATTTGTCTTGGACAAAGTTGCGCTTGCATGCATTGGGAACACTGTGGTATCATGGAGGAAGCTATGATGGAATCAGCTTCAGAGCAGACCGCGCCCACCGTATCCGTGTTGATTCCCGTATACAACACACGGGCGGAGTGGTTGCGGGAGGCCATTGACAGCGTGCTGAACCAGGACCTACCGGATTTCGAGCTTCTGCTGGCGGACGACTGCTCCACGCAGCCGCAGGTTCGCGAGGTGCTGGAGAGCTACCACGACCCGCGCATCCGCGTGATGTACAATGAGAGGAACATGGGCTGCGCCGCCACCACCAACAAGCTCTTCGACATGGCGCGCGGCCGGTACTGGATGCGCCTGGATGCGGACGACACCATCCCCCCGTCCCGCCTCCGCAAGCAGGTGGAGCACTTTGAAACCCACCCGGACATCGGCGTGTGCGCGTGCTGGTTCGACCACATGGCCACGGGAGAGGTGTTCCGCATACCGGAGGACGACATGGCCATCCGCCAGATATTGTGCATCTCCTGCATCATCCCCAACAGCGCGGCCATGTACCGGGCCTCCGTGATGCAGGAGCACCACATCCGCTTCGATATGGAGTTCCCCATGTCGGACGACTGGGCGCTGCTGCGGCGCCTGCTGCGGGTGACGAAGTTCGGCGCGGTGCAGGAGGTGCTGTTCCACTACCGCACGAGCCCGCACAGCTTCTCGCGGCGGAGCAAGGTGGGCATGCGGCGGGACACATTCATCCTGCAGCAGCGCATACGCCGTGAGAACCCGGAAGCCTGGAACGAAATCCGGGACAAGATTGTGACCACGCGGCGCTACCGCCTGTTTGGGCTGATACCGTTCCTGACCATCACCAAGAGCGGGAACGAGACCACGTGCAAGCTTTTCTCCTGCATCACGCTCTACACCTCGCGGGACAAATTCAAATTCTGACGCGCCGTGGAGAAACCACCCATCAAGATTGCCTATGCGGATTTCTTTTCCGGGTTCAATCCGGAGAGCAACGTGCTAGCGGATGCGCTGCGCGAGCACTTCACGCCGGTGATAGACGAGGCGCACCCGGATTTCCTGTTCTACGCCGGGTACGGCGTGCGGCACCTGGGCTACACGGGCTGTGTGAAAATCTTCTTCAGCGGGGAGAACCTGGCGCCGGACTTCAACCAGTGCGACTACGCCATCAGCGCGTGCCGCATGGACTTTTGCGGGCGCAACCTGTACCTGCCGCCATGCCTTTCCCAATACCGGAGCAACGCGGCACCGCAGCTGCCGCCCGTGGAGCCTGAAATGGCGCACCGCGCGTTCTGCTCGTTCATCTACTCCCACGCCAAGGTGGGGGAGGGCAGCGTGCGCCGCAGGGAATTCTGCGAGCGGTTGATGAAGGAATACGCGCACGTGGACTGCCCCGGCGCCGTGCTGCACAACCTGGACGCCCCGGAACTCGCCGCCCGCGGCGACGAGGCCAACTGGAACGCATCCAAGATTCGCTTCCTCTCCAAGTACAAATTCAACATCGCCTTTGAAAACAGCAACGCGGACGGGTACATCACCGAGAAGCTCACCGACTGCTTCCTGGGCAACACCGTGCCCATCTACTACGGCGGCGCGGGCAACACGGTCCCCTTCCCCAGGGAGGCCATGATCTACGCCAACGACTACGCTGACGAGGACGCGCTGCTGGCGCGCATCCGCGAGGTGAACGAGGACGATGGGCTCTACCTGGCCATGCTGGCGGCCAACCCCCTGCGCCACGGCATGGATTTCTCGCCCGGACGAGCCGTTGCAGACTACCTGGCCTCCATCGTCCGGCGCGGCAACAAGCCGTTCGAGAAGGACGCATGGGAATTCGGGGATGCGGCGCGGCTGCGCCGCATGCGCTGCTGCGTGGGTCCGTGGTCGGCATCCCTGCGCTATGTGCTGAGTTGCGTTGCATCCGTTTTTGCGGACCGGGAGACGGCGCGCCGGCGGCGGCACGCCTTCAAGCGGGCCATGCATGATGTGCAAGACCTCACCCGCCATTGAAAGCCGATTGCCCCAGATGGCGGAAAGGGGCAGGAACGTGCCTCTGTATAATAGCTAATCCCCTAAGGGCTCCCAGATTTTGATGATCACAACCCCCTTATCCACCCGCACACTGCCGTCCGCCGGCCAAATTGGCATTTCCCGCAGGGCTTGTGCATGCTCTGCCTCCTGCTCGCGGGAGGCCACCTTCAGCCGAGGCAAACGTTCAGACCTTATATATGACTGCACCGTGAACTCTGCAACGCGCCTCTTGGGATGGGCAAACAGGAAGGGGCTGGCGCAAGAGGATATCCAATAGGAGCTGCGTCTCTGCTGAATTCGCGAATCCTGATGATAATCTCCTGGCAGACGGCCGCAAAGAAGAATGGGGCAATCCAAGCAGCCCGCCTGAACCCCGGCAGCTTGCCCGCGCGCATTCATGTCCCGTAGTTCGGCAAGGGCGGTAGCCGCTCCGTATTGCTCGTTCTTCGCAGTATTTGAAACACGGTATGTACTTTGCATTACAACAAAGGACACTACGACAAGAAGCACACGGCGAAAATATGCAAGTGAGCAAACAGGGTGACACAGCAACAGCCCCACACAACATGCAAGAGCCAGCGGTTTTGCCAATAGCACGCGAGATTCCGTGCCGATTGGAGACAAAAGCATGATGCCGGAAAGGTAGGGAATGCAAAGCAATGTGATACCGCCGGCAGCTATCATCGCCGCCTTGCGCCACCCAAGCCGTCGCCATGACAACACAGAAAGCGCACCTACCGCCACCCAGCCGTAGGTGTAGATTTTTCCATCGGCCGAGAACATTTTACGAAACGGTTCCACCACGCCATAATCCCACATCAGGCGGCAGTAATCCGGCACCCCGTGCATGGATTGCCAGCCCACGATGGATTGTTGGTAATCCGCCGTTCCAGCCAGCACATCATGCGGCAAGAAGAACTTAATGGTTGCAGCAATTGCGAAATACAGGGTGCAGGACACCGCGCACACGCCCAAGCCATGCAACAGGCACCGGAAATCCGGCCTTTCGGAAAGGTTGTCTACGGCGCGGAACAGGAACCAGGCAAACATCAGCGTGGCATACACCAAAACGATAGTGTGGTAGCACGCCACCCCCAACGTGCAACACAAGACCGCCAAGACAATTTGCCAACGCCTGCCTGAAAGGGTCAGGATAACTGCCAAGGTGCTGAGCAAAATGCCCAATGCCGCGCCATCACACATCTTTTGGAAAAACAGGACTCCCATCCATTGCGTGCAGCCCACGTAAATACAGCCATAGGCAAAGCGTTGGAAATTTCTGTTTAAACCCAACAGTTTCACCTGCAAAAGAAGCGCGGCAGATATGAAAAGTCCGGAAACCACACCGGCAGCAGGGTAGATTACGGCAAAACCTCCCGTAATGCGCCGCAAAATCCAAATCACAAATCGGCCGTTGGACAAGTATTCCGGACCGACCTTGCCTTCCAGCAGGTCTTCAACGTGAACAACCCCTGAAAACAAGTAAGAGGCATACACCAGCATGTATACGGCAAAAAACGCCAGCAGCCATTTGGCATCCCTCATGTTGAAGCACCCTAGGGCGCGCCCGGCAGGGTTATTCCAACCCTTGTTGTTTTCACTTTCCATCATAGCAAGCCTACAAATTACAATTACAGGTACGGGTCCTCCGTGTTCAAGAAGTTCTGCACGTACTGGCGCACGCCGTCCTCCAGGCGGGTCATGGGCTTGTCGTAGCCGGCGGCGCGCAGCTTTTCCAGGTTGGCCTTGGTGTAGTACTGGTACTTGGGGCGCAGGCTTTCCGGCATCTCCTTGTAGCCGATCTTGGGCTCCAGCCCCAGCGCGGCGAAGGTGGAGGCCGCCAGGTCGTGGAACGAGCGCGCCTCCCCGGAACCCACGTTGAACAGGCCGCTCACCCGCGGGTGCTCCAGCAGCCACAGCACCACGTCCGCTATGTCGCCCACCCACACGAAGTCGCGCAGCTGCCAGCCGTCCTTGTAGTCGGGGTGGTAGCTCTTGAAGAGCTTGACCTCCTCGTTCTGCCTGGCGATGGGGAAGATGTGGGCGATGACGCTCTTCATGCTACCCTTGTGGTACTCGTTGGGGCCGTATACGTTGAAGAATTTCAGCCCGGCGTACTGCGGCGGCACGGGGCGGAACTCGTCGCGCTCGCGCGCCACCTTGCGGTCGAACACGGCCTTGCTCCAGCCGTAGCAGTTGAGCGGGCGCAGCGCGTTCAGGTGCTCCTGCGTGTCCGTGTCGTCGAACCCCAGCGAACCGTCGCCGTATGTGGCGGCGGAGGAGGCGTAGATGAACGCCACCTTGTTGGCGCAGCAGAATTCCCACAGCTTCTGGGAGAGCGTGAAGTTGGTGCGGGCGATGAGGTCGGCGTCCGTCTCCGTGGTGCTGGAGATGGCGCCCATGTGGATGATGGCGGAGATCTGCCCCTTGTGGCGCTCCAGGAAGGCGTCCGCATCGTCCGGGTGCACGCAGGCGGCCAGCTCGCGCTTGGCGATGTTCTTCCACTTTTCGTCCGTTCCCAGGTAGTCGATGACGGCGATATCCCTCTTGCCGGCCTTCTCCAGGGCGGCCACAATGCATGAGCCGATGAAGCCGGCTCCTCCGGTGACGATAATCATGGTGCTGCGGGGCGTGCTTTGCCCTAGGTGGCATTCTAGCAGAGGGCGCGGGCGAATTCCAGCGAATTCTGCAAGGCGGAATATGTTTGACTCCCCCGCGCTTCATCGGGTATAGTGGCCGCAGTCTATGTGTGCAGAGCCGTACACCGTCACCGTGGTCTTTGCCAGCAACGCGCGGGGCATGCTGCCGCTTTCCGTGGCCGCGTGGTCCGTGGCGGAGCAGGCGCATGATTCCACCGTGTGCGATATCTGCATCCTGAGCGACGGCATCCCCGCCGCGCAGCAGGAGGAGCTGCGCGCGCTCGTCCGCCGCGCGGGGGAACGCCACCGCGTGCGCTTCATCGAGATTGACCGCGTGCTGCCGGAGGGGCTGAAGGTGGTGGGCGAGCGCTGGCCGCGCGTGGCGTGGGCCCGCGTGTTCCTGCCGGACCTGCTGCCGGAGGTGCACCGCGCGGTGTACCTGGATATCGACACGCTGGCGTGCACGGACCTGCGCATGCTGGCGGAGACGGACATGCACGGGGCGGCGCTGGGCGTGGTGCTGGAGCACGTCTCCCATGTGGGTTCGCACTTCAACGAGCGCCTGGATATCCCGCAGGGCTGCCTGGGGTATTTCAACTCCGGCGTGCTGCTGATGGACCTGGACGTGTTCCGCGCGGAGGGGCTGGTGCAGCGCGTGATAGATTTCGCCCAGGCGCATGGGGACGTGCTCACCTGCCCGGACCAGGACGCGCTCAACGGCGCGCTGTGCGACCGCCTGTTCCAGCTGCACCCGCGCTGGAACTGGCACGACGGCCTGACGCGCCTCATCGCCAGGAAAAGCCCCTCCGCCAAGCTGTGGCGCGGCAACACTCCCGTCCTTTCCGTGGAGGCCGCGCTCAGCCCCGCCGTGCTCCACTACCAGGGCGTGCACAAGCCCTGGCTGTACAACCACCGCATAGAGGCCGCGCGCTATGAGCAGAGCATGCTGCGGGCGGGCCTGGCGCAATCCCTTCCCCTGCCCGGCTTCAACTGGGCGGATGCCGTGAAGCGCGCGCTCTACCGCCCCGTGTACGCCTTCACCTGGTGGCGCATCCGCCGTATGGCCCGCCTCTTGGGCGCGCGCCGCGGGGACGCATGCGGCACCGCCGCGCGCCACCCCGTAGAAAACTGCTGACAACGGCGGCGGAATGTGGTATCCTGCCGATATGGCACAGGGAGATTACCGCTCGTACATCGACCGTTTTCCGGGTGTGGGCCTGCTCTGCATGGGCGACCTGATGCTGGATGTATTTGTGTACGGCAAGAGTTCCCGGCTCTCGCCGGAGGCGCCCGTGCCGGTGATTCTATGCCAAAAGGAGCGCAGCATGCCCGGCGGCGCCGGCAACGTGATTGCCAACCTGCGCAGCCTGGGGTGCGCCGTGCGCTTCATCGGTGCCGTGGGCGAAGACGACGGCGGCCGCTCCCTGCACGAGAGTCTGGCGGAGATGGGCGCGGACGATTCGCAGACCCTGCGCCTGAAGGGCTACGCCACCCCGGTGAAAACGCGCTACGTGGCGGGCCAGCACCACCTGCTGCGCGTGGACCGCGAACAGCCGCTCGCCCTCACGCAGGAACAGGTGGACACCCTGCTCAACCGCGTGGAGGATTGCCTGCCCACGGTGGACATGGTGCTGCTCTCCGACTACGGCAAGGGTCTGTTCGATGAACGCCTGACCCCTGCCCTGATTTCCCTTTGCAACAAGTACGGCAAGCGCGTGATCGTGGACCCCAAGCGCACGGACTACACCGTGTACTCCGGCGCGTTCCTGGTGAAACCCAACCTCAAGGAGTTCCAGGGGGTGACCGGGCGCGCGTTCGACCCATCGGCCCCGGGATTCGCCGCAGAGGCGGTGGAAGCCGGGCGCGAGGTCTGCCGACGCTACGGCATCGGCGGCCTGCTGGTGACCCTGAGCGAGCACGGCATGATCTACATCCCCGGCGCGGAAGGTGAAAAGACGCAGTGGATACCCACGGAGGCGCGCGACGTATTCGACGTCTCCGGCGCGGGCGACACCTCGCTGGCGGCGCTGGGCGCCGCACTGGCGGCGGGTGCCCCCATGCGGGAGGCCATGCGCATCGCCAACGCCGCTTCCGGCATCGTGGTCGGCAAGTTCGGCACCGCCTGCGTGCAGCGCGACGAGCTGGCGCAGGCCATCTCCCCGCGCCACGCCGCCGGCGGCATCATCACCGCGGACGCCGCCGCCGCGCTCTGCGAGGACCTGCGCGCACGCGGCAAGGTGGTGGGCTTCACCAACGGCTGTTTCGATTTGCTGCACCCCGGCCACCTGCAATCCTTCGAGCGCGCACGCGCCCTGTGCGATGTGCTCATCGTGGGCCTGAACACGGATGTCTCCATCCGCCGCCTCAAGGGGCCGGGCCGCCCCGTCAACAACGAGCAGTCGCGCGCGGCGCTGCTGGCCGCCCTCAAGACGGTGGACTATGTGGTGCTGTTCGACGACGACACGGCACTGCCGCTGATTGAAAAGCTGCGGCCGGACGTGATAGCGAAGGAAGGCTACCCCATCGACAAGTGGCCGGAGGGGCAGCTGGTGGAATCCTACGGCGGGCGCGCGGTGGAGCTGCCGCGCCTGGAGGGTTTTTCCTCCACCGCCATCATCGACAAGCTTCAACACTGACACCCCCATGGACACCGAGTGGATCAGCCAGGAAATCATCTCCGCCGCAGACGGCATGCGCCGCCTGGCGGACTGCGCGCCCGTCATCCGCGAGATTGCGGAAACCTGCGCCGCCGCGCTCCGCAACGGCCGCAAGGTCATGTTCTGCGGCAACGGCGGCTCCGCCGCAGACTCCCAGCACCTGGCCGCCGAGCTGGTGGGCCGCTACAAGCTGGAGCGCCCCGCCATGCGGTCCATCGCGCTCACCACGGACACCTCCATCCTCACCGCCGTGGGCAACGATTACGGCTACGACGACATCTTCCGCCGCCAGGTGGAGGGACTGGGGGAGGCGGGAGACGTGCTGGTCGGCCTGTCCACCAGCGGCAACAGCCGCAACGTGCTGCGCGCCTTCGAACAGGCGGCGCAGATGGGCATCACCACCGTGGCGCTCACGGGCGCGGGCGGCGGTGCCATGAAGGATGCCGCCTCCATCTGCCTGGCCGTGCCGGCCACCGCCACCAACCACATCCAGGAGATGCACATCACCTGCGGCCACCTCATCTGCGAACTCGTGGAAAAGGATCTCCATGGCTGAACGACGCGCCCTCTTCCTGGACCGCGACGGCACGGTGAACATCGACCGCCACTACGTCCACCGCATCGAGGATTTCGAGCCCGTGCCCGGCATCTTCGAGCTCTGCGCCGCCGCTGCCGCCAAGGGCTACGCCCTGGTGGTGGTCACCAACCAGTCCGGCATTGAGCGCGGGTACTTCACCATGGAGCAGTACGAGGCCCTCACCGCGCACATGCGCTGCCTCTTCGCGCAGCACGGCGCGCCCCTGCTGGATGTGCTCTGCTGCCCCTTCCTCAACCACCCGGACCGCAAGCCCAACCCCGGCATGTTCCTCAAGGCCGCGGGAAAATGGGGCATCGACCTGGCGGCCTCCGTCTCGCTGGGGGACAAGCCGCGTGACGTGGCGGCGGGCGCGGCGGCGGGCGTGGGCGCGAACTACCTGCTGGATGCGGAAGCCACCGCCTGCCCCGGTGCGGCGGGCATTGTGGCCACGCCCGCGCAACTCATCCCTCTCCTTCCCTGACCATGCAGAAAGTACTCGTCATCAAGCACGGCGCACTCGGCGACTTCGTCCTGGAAACCGGGGCGATGTTCGACATCCGCCGCCGCCACCCGCAGGCGCAGCTCCACCTGCTCACCGCTTCCGCATTCGTGAAGATGGCCAAGATGATGGGCATCTTCGACGACATCACGGTGGACAACCGCGACTCCCACCTGCCGCTGGGCATCCTGCGAGGGATTGCGCGGAACGGGTATGATGTCATCTACGATTTGCAGTGTTCCAACCGCACCCGCAAGCGCTACTTCGCAATCCTGCGCTGGCTGTGCCGTGGCACGTACCAATGGATCGACGGCAGGAAGAAGACCTGCGCCACCATCGCCAAGCGGCACGCGCTCGGCTGCGGATGCGTGAGGGTGGAGCCCGTGGAGCTGGAGTGGACGCCCACCGACCTGTCGTTCATGCGCAGCGAGAACCCGGAGCTGGAGAGGCTGCCGGAGAAGTACGTGCTGCTGATCTGCGGCTGCTCACCCACACACCCGTACAAGCGCTGGCCCGTGCCGTTCTTCTGCGAGCTGGCGCAGCGCCTGGCCGCGCGCGGCGTGGCCCCCGTGCTCATCGGCACCAACGCCGAGGCCGCGGAAATCGGCGCCGTCACCGCCGCCTGCCCCGCCGCCGTCAGCCTGCTCAACAAGACCGCCCTCCTGGATGTGCCGGAGATTGCCCGCCGCGCCCTCGCCACCGTCGGCAACGATACCGGACCCTCCCACATGGCCGCCATGTCCGGCGGCCCCACCATCGCCATCTACGACAACCGCACCCGCAACAGCGCCACCAGAGGGCCAAAGTCCATCAACCTCGTCTCCGATTCCACGATTGACCAAATCACCGTGGACATGGTGTGGGAAAGGCTGCGGGAATATCTGCCGTAGGCGGCCACACAGAAGCCCATCCGGCAATTTAGGATTGGGGATTTAGGATTTGGGATTTGGGATTTTTGAGAAGTTCGGCCGCCCGGACTAGTTGCCCGCATCTTGGCGGGACTGCCGGACATCTCAGGGAAACCGCCCGCCGAGTTAAGCCGATTTTATGCAAATTTGCCACGCCGTGGCAAATTTGCTGCCATCGCGTGGCAAAATTGCATAAGGAGAGACGGGCGTCAACTCGCTTGACCAGGTACAGGAAGGCTCCACCTTCGTGAGCATCGCCGGGTGGCTGATGTTTGAGAGAATCGGCTCATTTTGGGCCTGAAATCGGCTCATTTTTGGCAAAAGAGGGCCGATTTGCATTCATTTTCCGCAAAATTTGAGCCGATTCACCCCAAAAGTGGACAATTTGTAGACAAATCGCGCCGTTTGTATACAAATTGTCCACTTTGTGGAATGAAAACGGCGATGCAATGCAGGAAAAAAAGCTCAGAGGGGAGCAAACGTTGGTGTCACGAACCACCCCGGCAAGCGGGGTTATGGGGATTGGTTGGCATGCGGGGACACCCCACAGGTTGACACCATGTGGCTACGCACAGGAGAACACCGCCCCCTGCCTGCGGCAGGGTGGGGTTCAATTTTGGCGCGCCTCGCGGCGCGCGGCATCATGTTTCATCTGGCATGTTGCCAGATGAAACCCACCCGTAACCGCGCCGGATGGCGCGGCAAGATACAGGCGCCCCACCCGAAGGGGGCGGCGCAATCTTATACGTAGCCACACGGTGTCAACCTGTGGGGTATCCCCCTCCGCATGTCAATCCCCATAACTCCGCCCGTCAGGGCCGGAGTGGTTCGTGGCACTATGGGTGGTCTCTCTCATGCGCTCGTTCCCGTCAATCATTATCCTCGCGTCTACGATGAATCATAAAATCCGCCACGTTGACACAAATTCGCTTGACCCGCGCGCCGTACAGGTGTACGGTGTTTCCGTTCACCTGTACGGAAAATATGAAAAGGACAGCAGAAGACGAGCTTTTGGAGATAGGGCGCAAATGGCTGATGCGCGGGGGCGTTCGCGGATTGAGCGTGCGCGGCATCTGCGCGGAGGCGGGAGTGAGCCCGGGCACGTTCACCACGCACTTCCGCACGCTGGGCGAGTTTGCTGACCGCTTGCTGGCGGAGTGGTACGAGCCGTTGAAGGCGGCGGTGGCGAGCCGCCGCCGGGCGGGCGGGAACGCGCTGGAGCGGCTGCGCGCGGAGCTGCACGCGTCCGCGCATTTCTTCCATGAGAACGCGGCGGTGATGATGCAGCTCATCATCGACGCGAGCCGCAGCCAGGAGAACGTGCAGCACCTGCTGCACGCGGCGCGCCTGACGCACATGAGCTGGCTGAGCGAGGCCATAGCGGACGCGCAGCGCGAGGGCTACATCGTGCGGGAGCCGGTGGAGCGCGTGATGCTGTACCTTTTCGGAGCCATCAACTTTCCCTGCCTGCTCTACCAGCTGATGCCGGAGGAGGGGCTTCCCGAGGACGCCGGGTTCTTCCAGGTGATGGAGGGCGCGGCGGACGAAAAATCCGCGCTGCAACGCCTGGACTGGGCACTGCAGGGCATCATGATCAAAAAATAGACACCATACATTCCATGAAGAAAATCATCATACCCATCGTCATCGTAGCGCTCGCCGCGGGCGGCATCTGGTACGCCGAATCCTCCGTCTCCGCCACGCCGCGGGAAATCGTGCTGAGCGGCAACGTGGACATCCGCAGCGTCAACACCTCCTTCCGCGTGGGCGGCAGGCTGGCCGAACTCGCCGTGGACGAGGGCGACCGCGTGAAGCAGGGCGACATCCTCGGCCGCATCGACCCCGAGCCGTACCGCATCGCCGTGCACCAGGCGGAGGCCAACGCGGAAATCGCCCGCACCGCCATCGCCGCCGCGGAGCAGCAGGCCAACGCCGCCAAGGCCGACCTGGACCTGCACCTCGCCGGGTACCGACAGGAGGAAATCGACCAGGCCAAGGCCACGCTGGAAGCCCAGATCCCCGTGCTGGAGAACGCCAAGAAGGACTACGACCGCATGAAGTCGCTCATCGGCAACGGCGCAGTTTCGCAGCAGATGTACGATGCCGCGGAGAACGCCTACACCAGCCAGCTCTCCACCGTGGCCGCCGCGCGCGCCAAGTACGACCAGGCCGTGCGCGGGTTCCGCCAGGAGGAAATCGACCTCGCCAAGGCCAACTACTCCGCCGCCGTTGTGGCCGTGGAGGAGGCACGCGCACGCTCCCGCGCCGCAGACGCCCAGCTGGAGCAGGCCCGCCTCAACCTGGCCGACACGGAAATGCCGTGCCCGTCCGACGGCATCGTGATGACCCGCACGGTGGAACCCGGCACCATGCTCGCCGCGGGCACACCCGTGCTGGGCATCTCGCTGCGCAACCCCGTGTGGGTGCGCGCATACATCGACGAGGCCCTGCTGGAGCGCGTGCAGCCCAACATGCAGGTGACCGTCACCACGGACGGCG
>JAKSOU010000010.1 GCA_024405435.1 Akkermansia sp.
AGCCAGCAGAGCACGCGCGCGCAGTCGCGCCCGGTGAGGATGCGGCGGCGCAGTTCCTCCGGCGGGAGGGTGGTGTCCTTCACGGCGTCGCGCGCGGCCTGCACGTTGGCGTACCAGTCCGCCCAGTCGTTGCAGAGCGGCGGGAAGTCGTGCGTGGCGTAGGTTGCGAAGGAGCAGGGGTTGTAGGTGTGGCCCTTGACGATGTGCTGCTGCGAGTCGATTTCCCAGTGGGGGATCTTGAAGCCGGCGATGCGCAGGAAGGAGAGGTCCGGGCGCACGTAGTCCGGCACGCATCCTAAATCCTCGCCGATGATGATTTGCCCCGGCACGGCCTTGATGAGCTGCCGCAGCAGGTGGTCTCCCTGCATGAGGTTTTGCTTGCGGTCCTCCGCGGTCCAGTCGCCGCGCATGCGGAAACCGGGGCGGCGCCCGCCGCAGCGCGCGGCGGCCTCGTCCTGCGTGAGGTTGAGGAATTCCTGGTTGCGGTCGGGCATCCACGGGAAGGCGTAGATGCGGTAGAAGCCGAGGATGTGGTCGATGCGGTTCATGCGGAAAATCTCCGCGAGCTTTTGGAGGCGGCGGTTCCACCAGGCGAAACCGTCTTGCTCCATCACATCCCAGCGGTAGAGCGGGATGCCCCAGTTCTGCCCCCACTTGCCCGTGAACGGATCCTCCGCGAAGTTGCCCTCCGCGGGTGCGCCGCCGCTCCAGTCCATGTCGAACAGGTGCCGCTGGAAAAACACATCCGCACTGCACACGGAGATGCCGATGGGCACATCACCCATCAGCAGCACGCCGCGTTCATCCGCGTGTTCGCGCACCTGTTTCCACTCACGCGCGCAGAGCCACTGCAGCCACTCCTGGTAGCGTTTCTGGTTGCGCGCATCGTCCGTCTCGTTGGCCATGCGGCGGATGGCATCCGGGTTTTGCTCCGGCCAGTTCCACCACGCGGGAGATGCGAACGCGATGCTCGCCACGCGGAAGCACGCGTAGTCGTCCAGCCAGTCCTGCGTGCCGCACCACGCTTGGAATTCGGCACGCTCGTCCGCGTACTCGTCATCGTGTGAGAAACGCTCCCACGCCTGCATGAAGAGGTGGCGCTTGTAGGTGCGGACACGTGCGTAGTCCACCAGGTTCTCACCGCCGGGTTGCTGCAGCGGCGGGAGGTTGCGCGGGTACGGCGGAATGTTTTCCGGCATGCCGGGAATGCGCTCCGGCGTGAGGTAGAGCGGCTCCAGCGCAACGGAGCTGATGGCGGAGTACGGCGACGGCGCGTCGTCCTCGCCGAGCGCGTTCACGGGCAGCAGCTGCAAAAATCCCACGCCGTTTTCCGCCGCCCAGTCGATCCATTCTTCCAGCGCCGCCAGGTCTCCGATGCCGCCGTCGTTCACGCGGCGGAGGGAGAAGAGCGGCATCAACACGCCTGTCATTCGGTCACGCTTCATGCGTGTGCATTCTACCACAGCACGCCCATGCCTCAAAGCGAATTCACGCCGCGATTCCTCCGCGGAATTTTTCCACCGGAAATTCCTCCGCGAAAAAAAATTAAGAAAAATGAAATTTTTTCTTGTCAAGCCAGATGCGCTGTGATATTTCACAAGAAGGTCATGCGCGCGATACATCGTGCAACCAGTGGCCTGCTAAAAAAACAACATACAGTTATGGCAACAAAGAAACCCACAACGAAGAAGCCCGCTGCTAAGAAACCGGCCGCCAAGAAGCCGGTTGCTAAGAAGCCCGCTGCCAAGAAGCCGGTCGCCAAGAAGCCGGTTGCCAAGAAGCCCGCTGCTAAGAAGCCGGTCGCCAAGAAGCCGGTTGCTAAGAAGCCGGCCGCCAAGAAGCCCGTGGCCAAGAAGGCTCCCGCCAAGAAGCCCGTGGCCAAGAAGGCTCCTGCCAAGAAGCCCGCCGCCAAGAAGCCGGTCGCTAAAAAGGCTCCCGCCAAGAAGCCCGCCGCGAAGAAGCCGGTGGCCAAGAAGGCTCCCGCCAAGAAGCCGGTGGCCAAGAAGGCTCCCGCGAAGAAGCCGGTGGCCAAGAAGGCTCCCGCCAAGAAGCCGGTGGCCAAGAAGCCCGCTCCTGCGAAGAAGCCCGTGGCCAAGAAGCCCGCTCCTGCGAAGAAGCCGGCGGCCAAGAAGGCTCCTGCAAAAAAAAAATAACCTCTGACACCACAAAACCGGCCCCCAAGCCGCAGCCGGCGAAGGGGGCCGCCAAAAAGCCAAAGGTTAACAATAGGGCCCTCAGAGACCAGCTGACGCCGGAGGAAAAGCTCCGCGCCCAAAAGCTCAAAGCCACACTGGCGGAGCTGAAAGCTGATCCTGAGTGGCCCTCTTTCTTGAAAGAGCAGAAGAAGCTGCTGCTCGAGATGCGCGACAAGATTCTGCCCAACATGCAGGGCGTGACGCGCGACCACCTGCGCAGCGGGGAATCCAACGTTTCCTCGGCGTCCGGCCAGCATATCGGGGATGCAGGCAGCGAGGCTGAAGTGCGCGACCTGACCATCCGCCTGCTGGACAAGGACCGGGAGCAGCTCATCGAAATCAACGAGGCTCTGGACCGCATCGAGCGCGGGGTGTACGGCATCTGCGAATCCTCCTTGGAGATTATCCCCAAGAAGCGCCTGCAGGCCCGCCCGTACTGCCGCCTCACCGTGAAATGCCAGGAGGAGTACGAGAAGAAGTACGGCTCCTACGCCAACTACAAGGCACACAACCAGGACGCGATAGGGTACGCCAACCTACAAAATGACATGGAAAACGTAATTTCGCTTGACGGAGACGAATAATCGTGTAGAATAGGCGCCCGCAAGTCAACAATTCGTTATTTATGCCTAGAGACATCATCATCCTCGAATGCACGGAGGCCAAGGCGGAGGGCAAGACCCCCTCCCGCTACGTCACCACCCGCAACAAGAAAAGCCAGCGCACCCCCGGACGTCTGGAGAAGATCAAGTTCAATCCGTTCCTGAAGCGTCGCACGCTTCACCGCGAGATGCGCTAACCCCCATAGAAAGATTCCAAGCCATGATGACCGAATTCAAGAGCGTCGAGCGCCGCATCCGTTTCCGCACCTGCAACAAGTCCATGCCGCATCGCCGCATCGACATCCCCGCCGGTGCCGTGGATATGTGCAACCCCGAATTCCTTTCCAAGTTCACCTCTGAGACGGGCAAGATCCTGCCGCGCCGCGTCACGGGCGTTTCCGCCAAGATGCACCGCCGGATCACGCGCGAAATCCGCCGCGCCCGTGCCGTGAACCTGCTGCCCTGAGCCGCGCACGCGGCAAGGGCGTTGCCACGAGCAACCCATAACTGAAAGTTGACTAACGCAAAGGCGGAGCTTGTATGCCGGTGGCGCACAAGCTCCGCCGCTCTTTTCCCGAAGGGAAGCCGCCAACCCGCACCAGCATGAAGGAGCTCAAAGACACCCAGAACGAGCCGGACACCCGCAAGATATCCATCGACCGCGTGGGCGTGCGCGACATCCGCTTCCCGATAGTGGTGAGCGACAAGGAGAACCGCACGCAATCCACGGTGGCGCGTGTGGCGCTGATGGTGGACCTGCCGGAGAAGTACAAGGGCACGCACATGAGCCGCTTTGTGGAGGCGCTGCACGAGCACAAGCGCTACCTGGATGTGCGCACGGCCATCCGCCTGCCCAACCGGCTGCTCACCAAGCTCAGCGCGCAGCGCGCGCACGTGGAGATTGACTTCCCCTACTTCCGCACCAAGAAGGCACCCGTCTCCGGCATGCACGGCATCATGGACTACGATGTGCGCTTCGTCATCGATGCCGACCGCAGCGGCGAGAACACCTTCACCCTCACCATCAAGGTGCCCGTCACCACCCTCTGCCCGTGCTCCAAGGCCATGAGCGAGCACGGCGCCCACAACCAGCGCGGAATCGTCACCTACTCCGTGCGCTTCTCCGGCGCGCCGGTGTGGATAGAGGACATCATCGACCTCATCGAGAAGTGCGCGAGCTGCCAGCTGTACAGTCTGCTGAAGCGGCCGGACGAGAAGTACGTGACGGAGCGCGCGTACGATAACCCCGTGTTCGTGGAGGATCTGGTGCGCAACGTGGCGGTGGCCACGGAGCGCACGAACGCGTTCAGCTGGTACCGCGTGGAGGCGGAGAACTTCGAGTCCATCCACAACCACAACGCCTACGCCATGGTGGAGCGCAAGCTGGATTGACACACTCACCCATCCCTTTCATCCCCCCGCCGTGAACGTTTTCTCCACATGCTGGAACAGCTCCCGCCACAAGGACGGCGGCGCCGTGTGCGATGAAATCCGCGAGCTGGGATTCGAGCGCATCGAGGCCTCGCACGGCATCCCGCTCTCCATGATGCCCGGCCTCATCAAGGCCGTGGAGGAGAAGCGCATCATTGTGCAGGGTGTGCACAACTTCTGCCCGGCGCCCATCGATGTGCCCGGCGATGCGCCGGACGCCTACCAGTTCACCTCGTACCGCGCGGAGCGGCGGGAGCGCGCCATGCGCCTCTCCCTGGAAACGCTCATGGTGGCGGCGCGCCTGGAAGCAAGGTACGTGGTGCTGCACATGGGCTCCATCGATTTGCTGCGGCGCAGCAAGGCCACGCGCCCGCTGGAGCACCTGGCGCGCCACGGCAGTCTGGGCACCAGGGAATACGCTGCGTTCAAGGGCGAGCTAGTGCGCAAGCGCGCCAAGCTGGCGCCGCTGTACTTCGAGCGCGCGCGGGAGGCCCTGCACCAGCTGGCGGAAAAGGCCGCGGAGTACAACCTGGTGCTGGGCGTAGAGGGGCGCAGCAATTTCGAGCAGGTGCCCGGCGAAACGGAAATGCCCCTGCTCATGCAGGAGTTCAAGGACAACCCGCACGTGATGTACTGGCATGATTTCGGCCACATCCAGCGCAAGCACAACCTCCTTCTCCTGGACCACGCGCAGTACCTGCAAGGCCTGCAGCCGTACATCTACGGCGGCCACGTGAACGATGTGCAGTGGCCCTCGCGAGACCACCGCGCGCCTTTCTTCGGCGGCGATGTGGACTTCCGCACCCTGCTGCCACGCTTCTTCCGCCGCTCCATGCCGCTCACCTGGGAGCTCTCCGAATCCGTGAAGCGGGAGGACATCATCACCGCCAAGGCGATGTGGGACGAGCTCATGCAGACCCTGCCGGAATAAGGCGTCGCGTCCATCATGTACAAGGCGCTACAAGGATTATGAGGATATACAGGAGCGGTTTGTATTTTGACTGGGATAAAAGCGGCGGTTGCGCATTTCAAATTCATTGCCATCCCATAAAAAACTCGACGTGAAGAGGCGTGGTTCTGCCGCCGCCCTGCAGGCTATGGCGTGAAATGGGTTACGCGCACGCCCACATCGGCCCATACCGCCACGCAACCGGGAATATCACCGGTTTTCTCATTATTCAGGACAATCTCAACATTCCGGACGACATGTTGGTCAACTACCGCCCCGGCGAATGTAGCAAGCCGTTTGGGCCGTTCCGGCCCCCCGTCTTATTGCGGGCTTTGCCCTGGAATCTCCTGTTCCCTCTCCAAGTTCGCAATAAAGCACAGCAGCAATTTGTGCTGATGCTTCAAAGCATGCCGTCGTGCGCCAAAGCTTAGCTTGTATCGCACCTTGAGAGCATTGGCATCCTTTTTCAGCAAAGGAAGCAACAACCCTGCCATCTGATTGTCGATTTTCTGCATGAATGCGAAATACGGCATAAGGTGCTCCCTGTATACCGCCAGGTCTAACAAATTATGCTTGATGACAAGGGAAAGAAATGTGGAACGGCATTCTTTGCGGTTACGTTCCTCCGGCAGGCAACTTGCCTGGCGTATATAACTTTCCAGACTTTTTATAACCAGGTCTGAATATAATTCCAGAAGGTCATGGTCGGCATAAAACTTCAGGATATAGTTCCATGATTCTCCGTATGAGATGATGTTTTCAGCCGAGTCTTCCTCGTAGCTCTGCGTCAGAGATCCTCCGTGTACTAGATAATTGTAGCCTGTTTCTTTCAAAAAATACCCATTGCGGACAAATGGGATAAAGCAGTTGTAAAACACGTAGTCTTCATGGATATGCCCCTCCGGCATAAAGACATTGTTGGAGACGATCGTGCTTCTCCGCCAGAGCTTACTCCACGGCAAAACATTAATTTTTCGCGCCAACTGCGGCGTCATTTTCTTCAAGCCCCAGACTGGCAGTTTCAAGTATGGTTTTATGCTTTCCTGCTTGAAGTCTCCTTCCTCGACAACCCGGGTTTCATAGCAAATCACATCCACCTCATCCGTTATTACAGCTGCGGCCTTTGCGTATATTCCAGGCTCCAAGTAGTCATCGGAATCCACCATTGAAATCCATTCTCCCGTGGCATGGGAAAGCGCTAGCATGCGGGCTGCTCCCTGCCCCTTGTTCTCTTGGTGAATTACCTTGAACCTAGGATCCTGGGCTGCATATTCATCCAAAATGCTTCCGCTGTTGTCCGGGGAACCGTCATCCACGCAAATGATTTCCACATTGGTATAATCCTGTTGGCGTACGCTGTCCAGGCACTTGCGCAAATACTGTTCCGCCTTGTATACGGGGATTATGACGGAAATCTTCGGCGTGTTATTCATAATCTTCGCTTTGCTGAGCTTTGTTTGCCGGGAGCAAAAAAAGCAGTTTCTCCATTCTGGGGGGAAGATTGTAGCATGGGCAATTGTTGGGAGTCAATCCCTTTTTCTCGCGTTGTCCGATGCAGAAATGCAAATTGCTGGTAAAATGCTTTGCCTTGCTTTTGTGCGTATTGGGGAGACACTGCGAGTTTCAGCGTTCCAAGCGGGATTTCCAGAGGGGGAGCCCAAAGAGGTAGCATGTGGTGCTGGAAATTCGGCGTTTCACGCGCAGCACAGGAATGAACCCGAAGAGTTTCCAGCAGTGGCTGCGGCGCTCTGGCTTGAAGACGTTGCTCAGAATGGGGATGAAACCAAAGAGCAGGTACAGGCGCGAGCCGGAGCGCAGATTGCGGATGCGCATCAGCAGTATGCCCAGCGGGCCGTAATAGCGCCGCCCCTTCTTGTTTTTCTGCGGGAAGTCCGGGTCCCCGCTCGGGGCACTCAGGCACATATACTTCTTGAGACGGCGCAGGCCATCCTCATCCTGTTTCCCGTGGGCCTCCATCAGGCAGAGCATGGCAGACGGATGCAGGTGGAAGTTGAGAACCCGGTACAGACAATCAGGCATGTAGCCGGCCTCCAGCATCTCCACAACGGGTGGGGTAACCAGGCTTTGCAGCTGGCGCTCGCGGGATTTGCTGAAATCTGCCTCCGTGCGTTTCTGGTCGGTGGCAGAGGCCCCACCCGTACGGAACGTGGTGAAGTTTAGCGGCACGTGCACGGGCTTGGCTCCGTGCACCAGCAGGTTTAAAATCAAATCATAGTCTGCGGAGATGCGCAGCGCCTTGTCTGCAAAACCTCCAACCTTGCGTATGACATCCACGCGGGAGAGCATGGTTTGGTGGCAAAACGGCATGGCGGAGCACACGCAGCCAAGTTCCGGCATGGAGTTGCCTACCTCGCTCCCGGCATCGTTCACGTAGCGGCAGGGCGCAAAGGAGAAATCCGCCTGGGCGCGCTCTAAGCATTCCACGGAGCATTCCAGCCCGCGGGGGTCATGCCAGTAATCATCGGAGTTCAGGAAAACCACATATTTGCCGGTGGCTGCGGCCACGCCTTTGTTCATGGCGTCGTATATGCCGGTGTCCGGCTCGGAGATGATGCGCACGCCGCGCTTGCCCTCGTACTCGCGTAACAGGTCCAGTGTGCCGTCGGTGGAGGCCCCGTCCACCAGCAAGTGCTCGATATCCCGGTGAGTTTGTTTCAGCACGGAATCCATGCACTGGCGGAAGTGTTCCACACGGTTGCCGCGCACTATGTTGAAAAGCACGGTGACAACGGTAACCCTGGGCAAGTTTTGTTTGGTGTTCGGTTCCTGTTCCATTGACTTAAAGACGCGGCTCGAATGATTTGTTGCGGTTTGGCAGTGAGATAATCCCTTGCGCTTATTGTAAAAACGCCCCCTCGATTGTCAAGAGAGAATTCCGCGCGTGCAATCCGCCTGTTCTATCGTCAATTGAAATTGCCAATTCCTCCCGGATATGGTACAATGGCAGCGTTGGCTGATAGCACACAGGAGCGTGAACAAAGCGCATGGGCGGTGATAGCGCCGGTGGTGCGCAGGTACGTGCTGGGCTCGCGGCGCATCACGGCGCTGGTGGGGATGGGCGTGCTGGCGGGCATGGTGGCGGCGGCGGCCAGCGGATTCGGCCTGCCGTTCATGATACGCTACGTGTTCCCGGTGGTGTTCGGCGAGGCGCAGCCGCCGGAGGCGGTGCACGCGTGGCTGCAGGCGCACGTGGCGGCGGAGGACATGGCGGGCGCCATCCTGTGGAGCGCGGCGCTGCTCATCCCGCTTGTCATGGCGGTGCGCAGCATGGCCACGTACCTGAACGCCTACCTGCTCACCAAGGCGGGCATGCTGGCCCTCTCGGATATGCGCACAGACACCTTCGCGCGCCTGCAGTGGCTCTCCTTCTCGTTTCTGGACCGGCACAAGCGCGGCGAGCTGATGACGGTGGTTATCCAGTACACGCAGAACATTCAGCAGGGAATCATCACCATACTGAACGATGTGCTCATCCAGCCGTTCATCCTGGTGGCGGCGGCCGGGTACCTGCTGTTCGCGGCCCTCACCAACCATGAGAGCGCCATGCTGCTGGGCAACATCGTCATCTCCGCCGCGGTCATCCCCGTCATCCACTTCGTGGGCAAGAAGCTGGTTCAGCACGTCCGCAAGTCCCTGATGGGCATGAACATCATCACCGCCACCATTGAGGAGACCCTCTCCGCCCAGCGCGAGGTGCGCGCCTTCAACCTGGAGAAGCGCCAGGAAGGTCTGCTTCAGGATGCCATCCGCTATTTCAACCGTGTGCTCATGCGCATTGCCGTATGGCAGCAGCTGCTCACTCCGCTCGTGGAAATCATCACCGCGCTCGCACTCTCGTTCGCGCTGTACCGGGGCGCACAGGACGGCCTCACACTGGAGCAGTTCAGCGCCATCGCCACCGCATTCTACTTCTGCTACGACCCCGTGAAGCGCCTGGGCGCCACCGCCAACTGCTGCCAGATGGTGCGCGTGGGCATTGAGGGCGTCAACAAAGTCCTGCACGCCAAGGATGAAACGCCGGAGCCCGCGGTTCCGCAGCCGCTGCCCCAGCCAACGCAAGGCGCGGTGGACTTCCGCAACGTGAATTTCAGCTATGTGGAGGACACGCCCGTGCTGCGCGATATCACGGTGAGCGTGCCGCCCGGCCAGGTGGTGGCACTGGTGGGACCAAGCGGCTCCGGCAAGACCACCTTCATCAATCTCGTCTGCCGCTTCTACGATCCCGATTCCGGTAGCGTGGAAATCGACGGCGTGGACGTGCGCGACCTCACGCGCGCGGAGCGCACCCGCGCCATTGCGCTGGTATCCCAGTTCTCCGCGCTGTTCCGCGGCACCATCCGCGAGAACATTCGCGTGGGCGATCCCGATGCGGACGACGGCAGCGTGGAGCGCGCCGCGGAACGCGCCAAGGTGGACGAGTTCGCGCTGCGGGACCCCGCGGGGTACGACCGCATGCTGGAGGAAGGCGGCGGCGGGCTTTCCGGCGGGCAGCGCCAGCGCGTCTCCATTGCGCGCGCCTTCTTGAAGAACGCGCCCATCTTGATACTGGACGAGGCGACCTCCGCGCTGGACATGAAGAGCGAGGCCGCCATCCAGGGCGAGCTGGAGGAGCTGGCGCGCGGGCACACCACCTTCATCATCGCGCACCGCTTCAGCACCATCCGCATAGCCTCCCGCATCCTGGTGTTCGAGGGCGGCCGCATTGTGGCGGACGGCGCGCACGCGGAGCTGTACGGCAGCTGCGCCCTCTACCGCCACCTGTACGATGAGCAGGTGCGGCGGGAGGAGCATGGAAAGGAGAGCGCATGCTGAAGACCTACGCCAGTTTCGTGAAGCGCTTCCTGGTGCCGCACCTGGGGTTGCTGGGCATTGTGCTGCTCACGGGCATGGTGGCGGCGGCGACCAGCGGCATGGGCGTGCCCATGATGGTGAAGTTCGTGTTCCCGCTGGTGTTCCACAGCGAGACCGGGGCCGCGCCGGAGATACTGGAGTACGCGCCGTGCCTGGCGGAGTGGAGCTACACGCACCTGCTGGTGGCGGCGTGCGCCATGCTGCCGCTGGTGTTTGTGGTGCGCGGGCTTGCCATGTGGCTGAACGCGGTGATGGTGAACCTGCTGGGGCTGCGCATCCTGGAATCCCTGCGCATGGGCGTGTTCCAGCGCGTGCAGGAGCTGCCCATCGCCTTCCTGGACCACCGCCGCAAGGGTGATGTGGTGAGCCGTATCGCCGCAGACACCGCCAACGTGCAGAACATTCTCTCCCACGTGGCGAACGATTTGGTGAAGCAGCCCGTCACCGCCGTGTGCGCCCTGGCCGCCTTCGTGTGGCTGCTGGTGATGTCCGGCAACGGCCTGCTGTTCTTCGTGAACCTGGTGTTCATCGGGCTGGCGGCGTGGCCCATCATCGTGTTCGGCAGGCGCATCACCCGCAAGGCCCTGCGCGCGCAGGAGGGCTTGGGCGAGCTCAACACCGCCGTGCAGCAGAACCTGGAGACCCAGCGCGAGGTGCGCGCCTACGCCATGGAGGAGCACGAGATCCGCCGCTTCTCCGCCGTCTCACTCTCCTACTGCGCCAACTACGTGAAGCTCGTCAAGTACCAGAAGGCGCTGGTGCCCGTGATGGAGACGGTGACCGCGCTGGCGCTGGCGTTCCTGATGGTGAGCGGGCGCGCGTGCGGCATGTCGCTCACGGATTTCCTGGCCATGGCGGGCGCGCTGTTCTTCGCGTTCGATGCGCTCAAGCGCGCCGGCAACGCCTTCAACCGCTTCAACGAGGCCCAGGGCTCCATCCACCGCCTCGCTGAAATCCTCAACGAGCCCAACTCCATCCCCAACCCCGAAAACCCGAGACCCCTCCCCGACGGCAGCCTCCGCGGCGCGCTCGCCTTCCACCGCGTCAACTTCACCTACGAGGACGGACACGCCGTGCTGCAGGACATCCGGCTCTCCATCCCGCCCGGTCAGATTGTGGGCCTGGTGGGCCCCAGCGGTGCCGGCAAAACCACCTTCGCCAACCTCATCCCGCGCTTCTACGACACCACCGCCGGCGCCGTGGAGGTGGACGGCATCAACGTGCGCGAGCTGGACCTGCACGCCCTGCGCTCACAGCTGGCGTACGTGGGCCAGCAGGCACTGCTCTTCAGCGGCACCATTCGGCAGAACATCGCCCTCGGCAAGCCCGGCGCCACCGATGCGGAGATTGAGGCCGCCTCCCGCGCCGCGGGCGTGGACACCTTCGCAGCCTCCATGCCGGACGGCCTGGACACCGTACTCGGCCAAGGCGGCGCGGGTATCTCCGGTGGGCAGCGCCAGCGCGTGGCCATCGCACGCGCCTTCGTGAAGGACGCACCCATCCTCATTCTGGACGAAGCCACCGCCTCCCTGGACGCCGAGGGCGAGAAAGCCATCCAGCAATCACTGGAGCGCCTGGCGCAGGGCCGAACCACCATCATCATCGCGCACCGCTTCAGCACCATCCGCCACGCCCACAGAATCCTCGTCTTCGACCACGGACAAATCATAGGCGACGGCACCCACGACCACCTCTACACCACCTGCCCGCTCTACAGGGAGCTCTACGACAGGCAGGGTGTATAGGGATTGCACACACAATGCGGCGTTGCATGCCTTCGCCGTTTTCAGCGTTCAGGAACGTACGGTGCGGCGTGTTCTTGTGTGAACTGCCAGCCGGGTTGGAGGTATTGCCAGAATTGGATGTGGGGAGAATCCTGTTCCTGCTGCATGCGCTGGGGGGTCATCTCGAAGGGGTAGATTTGCACGGGCACGCAGGGCTGGCCGGCTTTGAGTGCCTGGTCCACCATGGTGTAGACTTCTTCTATCGCGGGATCCGTGATGGCGAAGCAGCCCACGGAGCTGTCGCCGCCATGCACCATGATGTAGCTGCCGGTTCGGCCGAGCGAGCGGTCGTAGGCGTTGGGGTAGCCCACGTTGAATGCGAGCCAGTGGTTGCTGCGGGGATTGAGTGCGTTTGGGTAGACCTCGTAGAATCCCTCGGGGGCCTGGAAGTCGCCTTCGGCCTGCTTGGGGCCGAGGGTGCCGCTCATGCCCGCGATGGGGTAGGTTTTGAGCAGGCGCCAAGTGCCGCCCTCCTTCACATGCAGCTCCAGCTCCCGCCTCTCCTTGACGATGCGGATGAACACGGGCTTGCCGAAATGCCCGCCCCAGACGGGTTCCACGTGGCGGTAGGCAATCGCCACGCGGTCGGTCTCGTCGGGTGTGCAGGAGGTGGGAACCATGGCAAGGCAGGCGGCGGCAAGCAGGAGGGTGCGTTTCATCATGGCGCGGGCGGCGTGGCGGGTTCGTCTTCCTTCTGCACCTCGGCCTCCACATCCACCACGGCGGGTTCCGGCAGGGCAGGCGCGGGCTTGGCGGGCTCCACGATTTCCGCGGGCAGGATGTCCTTCTCCTCCTCCTGCGGCGGCGGCTCCGGCAGGGAGGGTTGTTCCTCCTCCCGCCGCCTTGTGCCGGAGTAGGCGTAGAGCGGGCACACCAGCATGGCGAACACGCCGAAGAACAGCCCCGGCAGCAGGGCGCACACCCACGGGTTGAAGCGCACGGAGCGCGCCATGTCGTACAGCAGGGCGTCCGGCTGCATATCACGGCTGAAAATCATCCACAGCACATCCGACGCCACGAACCAGAGACCGAAGCAAGCCAGCGCCGTCACCAGCACGCGCACGCTGTTGCCCGCGCAAAACAGGCCCGCCACCAGCGCGGCGAGCCCCAGGGCCACCAGCGCGCCGTGCGTGTCGGGCAGCTGCATGAAATCGATGGCCTGGCGGCAGGAATCCAGCGACGCGGGCAGCAGCAGGTTCGGCCCGAACACCATGCAGGAAAGCCACGGCAGCGCCACCAGCACGGCGGCGCAGAGCACCATGTTCCACAGGGCCGCCAGCCCGCGCGGCACAAACGCCAGCGCCGCCAGCAGCAGGATGCTCAGCACCTTCCAGAACCCGAGCGGTATCAGCCCGCAGCCGCTCGGCCCGTAGGCCTCCAGCAAATCCACCAGCGAGGCGTCCCGCAGGCCGCCCAGGTAGCACGCCGCCGCCAGCAGCAACACCAGCGCCAGCCACAGGCGAAGCCCCGTGCCGATGTGCCCCAGAATGGCGTCGATGATGCGTTTCAGGTTCATGGTGTATCAGATTCCCAACAGGCAGCGGCAGATAAAGGACAGGGATGAGGCATCCTCCGCAGCGGGTTCCGTGCGCAGCACCTCCGCCTGCGGGTGGCGCTGCGCCAGCTTGGCGTCCGGGTTCACCAGCACGGTGCGGTCGCACACGTCCATGAGCGGTTCGTCCGCGGCGCTGTCGGTGTAGAGCACATCGGCGTGAGAGATGGCCAGTCCCTTCAGGCGGGCGAGCTTGTTTGCGCCGCGGTTGTTGCCGGGGGCTGCGATTGGCGGCATGAGGGCCACGCGGCCCTCCACGTCCACGGGGGTGCCGATGGAGATGTCGAACTTGAGCGCGCGGCCCAGGGGGCGTGTCCACCAGCCGGGGGAGGCGGAGCAGAGCACGGTCTTGTCGCCGTTGCCGCGGTGGCGCTCCAGGCGTTCGCGCACGGCGGGGTACACGCGGGGCAGCAGCTCCTCCTGCACAAAGGCGTTGCATTCGGCCTCCAGCTCATCCTTGGGCATGCGCCATACGAGGGAGAGGAAGGCGCGCTTCAAGAAGTCCGCGCTCACCAGGCGCAGCCCGCGCAGGATGCCCGCCGGAACCAGCAACAGCAGGTACAGGCGGCGCTTGCCGTGCCGTTTCAGCACGCGCCGTGCAAAGCGGATTTGGGAGTCTCCCGGGAACAGCGTCCCGTCCATGTCGAAGATAGCAGTCATTTTCTATAGTTGTGGGTGATGCGCCATTTCCAGGCAATCATGACAATGGCGCCGAGGATGATGCCGCCGAGGTGCCCGGCCTCGCCGCCGGCGTTGTGGAAGTTGAAGACAATCACGACGGTGGCAATGCCGATGACCACCCACGCGAAGGTGCGCAGCTGCATGGAGATGGGCGGGAACAGCAGGCGCAGCCGCGCATCCGGGAACATGAACGCCGCCGCCACCATCACGCCGTAGATGGACGCGGAGGCCCCCACCAAGGGCACCAGCTGCCACGGGACCACGGGGTCCGTGTACCCGGCGAAGCTCACCAGGCGGTTGCAGTATTCCGTGAAGGCTGCGGTGTCCGGGATGTTGGTGTACACGCCGTAGTATGCCAGCAGGGATGAGAAGAGCGCGCCCGCCACGCCGCATGCCAGGTAGTACGCCAGGTAGCGGCGGGAGCCCATGATTTCCTCCACCACGGGGCCGAAGAAGTACAGTGCCCACATGTTGAACACCACGTGCCCCAGGTTGGCGTGTACAAACTGATAGGTGATCAGGCGCCAGATCTGCCCCTCCGTGAACGTGAGGTACCAGGAGTGCGCGCCCAGCAGCTCGAAGATGGACACTGGATAGCCCTCCGGCTCCTGGATGCACATGGTGGCGTTGCGCTGCACGAACAGCCCCAGCACGAAGATGAGGATGTTCAGCAGGAGGAAAGAGTGGGTGACGGTGAGGCGGGTCTGGTTCATCTTGGCATGTGAGACACGGCGGCGCTGCGTTTTGTTCAGGGCTTGTTAGGTCAGCCGCCGGGCGATGGCGGCGATTTCCTCCTCCGTGAGGAAGTGTTCCATTTGGCAGGCGGCCTGCTCCGCGCGCTCCTCGGAAAGCCCCGCCACCTCATGCATGAAGCGCTGGAGCGTGCGGTGCGCGGTGATGACGCGCTCCGCGTACGCGCGGCCGCGGTCGGTGAGCTGCACGGGCGCGTACGGCGCGTAGGTGATGAGCCCTTCCGCGGCGAGCTTTTTCAAGGCGGCGGTGACGCTGGGCATGCGGACGCCGAGGTGCTCCGCGATGGCGCGTGGCTGGGTGGAGCCATCGGGCTTGGAGAGCATGCCGATGGCCTCCAGGTAGTCCTCGGCGCTGCGGCCGAGGCGTGCGGAATCTGTTCCGTTGCGGTTCATGGCTTCTTGCGGAGCACGGCCACGCACTCCAGGTGCTTGGTTTGCGGGAAAAGGTCGAATGGCTGCACCTCCTCCACCTCGTATCCGGCCTTGTCGAACTCCGCCAGGTCGCGGATTTGCGTGGCGGGGTTGCAGGAGACGTACACCACGCGCGCCGGGCCGAACGCGAAGAGCTGGTCCAGGAAAACCTTGTCGCACCCCTTGCGCGGCGGGTCGATGACCACGGCGGTTTCCGCGGCGGGGAAATCCACCTCCGCAAAGATGGCCTCTGCGCTGGCGGCGAGGAAGGAAGCGTGCCCGATGCCGTTGCTGCGGGCGTTGGCGCGTGCCCAGTCGGCGCTGGTCTCGCTCACCTCCACGCCCAGCACCTTCTCGAAGTGCGGCGCCAGCGAGAGAGCGAACAGCCCGCTGCCGCAGTATGCATCCACCAGGTAGCGCATGCCGTCCCGGCACGCCTTCTCCGCCACGTAGCCCGTGAACAGCGGCAGGATGTACGGGTTGTTCTGAAAGAAGTCCCCCGCCAGGAAATTGAAGGTGAGCGCGCCCACGTGCTCGGTGCACACGGCGTTGTTGTTGGTGATGACTGTGCCCTCGCTCACGCGCATCAGCAGGGTGGCTCCGCGCTTGTACTGCGCGGCGGCCTGCTGCACGGACTTGCGCAGGGCGGGCAGGGCGGCGTTGATGGGCTCCATGGCGATGGGGCACTGCTTCACATCGCACACCTCGGTGCGGGAGCCCGCGCGCAGGAAGCCGATGCTGCCCATCTTGGCCTCCTTGGGCTTGTGGAAGTGCGGGGTGATTTTGCTGCGGTAGCCGAAGGTTTGCGGGGAGGCGATGGCGGGCTTCACCTGCGGCTCCAGCCCGGTCTGCAGGCGCAGCAGGTCCGCCACCTGCGCGGTCTTGAACTCCAGCTGGCGCGCGTATTCCAGGTGCTGGTACTGGCAGCCGCCGCAGTAGCCGTACACCGGGCACACCGGCTCGATGCGGTGCGGCGAGGGTTCCAGTATCTCCACCAAATCCGCGTGGGAGCAGTTCTTCTCATTGCGGTAGATGCGCGCCTTCACGCGCTCCCCCGGCAGGGTGAACGGCACGAACACCACCCAGTTGTCGATGCGCCCCACGCCCTCCCCCTGGTTGGTGAGGTTGTCGATGGTGAGCTCCACCTCCTGGTGGTAGGCGAAGGGCACGGGCACGAACTTGCGCGGTGGCGTATCCATCAGTGCTTCTCCTGCGGTTTGGTGAGCTTGCCGTTGATGTCCATGGGCAGGGTCTCCGGCAGGGAGATGGAGCGCAGCCCCTTCAGCTCCGCGGAATTCGGCTTGGGACCCTCCGAGTTGCCGTCTACGCTGATGGCTTCCTCCGGCGGGGCCATGTTGCGGATGCGCAGCCCCGGCGCCGCCCGCAGCCCCTTGGCCGAACTCAGGGAGCCGGTTCCCATGCCGTCCGTGCCGTCGTTGCCGAAGGTCGGCAACCCCATGGTGAGCGGGCCGGTCTGGGTGCCGTTCACCATCGGCTCCGGGATGGCGGCGTCAACGGCAACGTTGCCGGAGTTCTGTTGCGCGAGCAGGCGCAGCGCGGCTTCCTCCTGCGCGGGGGAGGGCAGCACCTGCTCCCTGTTGGCGGTTGTGGCGGCGCCATCCGTTTGGGCTGTCTCCGCGTTCTCCGCGGAGGAATCCTTGCCGCGGCCGAACAGGCTCCCGAAGAAGCGGCCGAAGAACGTGGTGCCTTCCGCGGCCTTGGCCTCGGCATCCTGCGCGGCGGCGATATCCCCCGCCGCCGTGGTGGCGGGCGCGGGAACCTGCCCCTCCGCGCCGCCCTTGGGCGCGCGCGCGCTCGTGCACGCGCACAGCGCGAGCACCGCCATCATGCAGGTGGCCTGAACAAAGCCTTTCATCCCCCGCATGCTACCATGTATTCCCCCCGCTGGCAAGCATTTCTCCCGTTTGCGGGCTACATGCCGCCGTGCGCCAATGCGTACAAAACCGCCTTCTGGGCGTGCAGGCGGTTCCCGGCCTCGGCAAAGATGGCCTCGGCGTTGGCCTCCAGCACCTCGTTGGTGATTTCATAGCCGCGGTAGGCGGGCAAACAGTGGAACACGCTGGCGTTCGGCGCGGCCAGGGACATGAGCTCCCTGTTGACCTGGTAGGGGAAGAACGCCTTTTCCTTGGTGCCCTTCTCCGCCTCCTGCCCCATGGAAATCCAGGTGTCTGTGTTGACCACGGTGCAACCGCGCGCGCCCTCCTCGGGGTCGGTGGTGCAGATGATGTTCGGGCAGTCCAGCTCCTGGAGCACGTGGGGCTTGGGGAGCGCCTGCTGCGGGCCCGCCAGCACCAGGGTGAACCCCAGGCGCTTGGCCGCCCACATCCAGGAGCGGCCCATGTTGTTGTCCACATCCCCGAAAAACGCTATCCGCATGTCCTTCCACGAGCCCACGCCGTACCTCTCCTCGATGGTGAGCAGGTCCGCCAATATCTGGCAGGGGTGCTCACGGTCGGTGAGCGCGTTGATGGTGGGCAGGCCGGAATACCGGGCGAATTCCTCCACCTCCTCCTGCGCGTAGGTGCGGATGATGGCGCCGTGCACCATGCGGCCCAGCACGCGGGCCGTGTCGCGTATCGGTTCGCCGCGCCCCAGCTGGATGTCGCGCACGGAAAGGAACATCGGGCGACCGCCCAGCTCGCTCACGCCCACCTCAAAGGAAACGCGGGTGCGGGTGGAGGACTTGGAGAAGATGAGCGCCCAGGTCTGCCCGGCGAGCGGCTGCTCGCGGTGCGCGCCGCGTTCCGCCTTCAAACGGTGCCCCAAGGCCAGCAGTTCCTTGATTTCATCGGACGTCAACTCCTCTATGGAAAGCAGGTTCTTCATTGCAGTAATCTTCTGTCCCCGTGCGGGAAAGGCCGCACATTACCACCATCCCCACCGTTTGTAAAGAACCAATAATGGCTGCCCCCGGGAATTCCACATGTGTCCCCATGTTTTTTGCAAAGCGTGGTTCCGTCTTCGCCCCGGTGGGGCTACGCCGAGACGGGTGGCGTGCAATGATTACAATTCAAGATTCCCCGCCACCTGTTCCACGGAAATCTCATCCGTGCAGTGGTGCTCCCAATCGCAATCGGCGCGGTGGCAGGGGTGGCACGGCAGGTGGCGGTAGACCGTGCGGTGGTTGTCTCCCAGCGGGCGGTAGCGGTCCGCCAGGCGGCTGGCCATGATGACGGTGCAGGCGGTGCCGCAGAGCGCGGCGAGGTGCGGCAGCAGGCCGTCCACCGCATACAGGCGGCAGTTTTCCCCCAAGTGCAGATGCACGTCCTCCGGCGCGCAGACGCGGCACGGGATGCCGAGGCGTTGCGCCATGGTCTCCGCGCGATCGCTGTCCTGCGGCAGGGCCAGCAGGGTGGGGGAATCCAGGCGTGCGCAAAGCTCCGCCCATTTTTCCTCCGCCCAGGAATCCGCCTCTCCCAGGGTGGAGAAAGGTGCCACAAAGTTTTCCGCCGTCTCTGCGTTGCCGTATCCGGGCGCGGCATACACGGCACCCTCCACACGGAAGTCGTGCGCCTTTTCCAGGAGGACCAGGTAGTCCTCCGCGCGGTGGCGCGGTGCCGCAAAGTGCAGGCTCGTGTACTTGGTGCGGAACGCGTGCCCGCGCTCGGCCAACGGGTTCTCCGCAAAGCCGCTCACATACAGCGGACCCAGGTGCTTGGTCAAGTCGCGGAACACGCGCCTGCTCTCGCTGAACATGAAAAGGTAGTCGTACGGGCCGTCCTTGTACAGCTCGTCCGCCTCCAGCTGGGCGGAGGGCGGCGCGGAGCCATCCGTGCTCACGGCGTTCGCCACGTAGTCCTGTGTGCGCCAGAAGGGTGCCTGCGCCTGCGGGCAGGCGATGTTCAGCTGGGCGTCTGGGCGGCTGGCGGCCAGCGCGCGCAGCATGGGGATGAGCAGCACGGCCTCCTCGAATTCCTCCGGCACGCATACGATGAAGCGGAAGGGCAGCAGGCCGGGCGTCTGCATGGCTAGCTCCCAGTCCTCCGGGTCCTGTTTCGGCGCGAAGGCGTAGGTGGATTTCCAGCGGTGGTGCATCCAGAAGCCGTCCAGGATGTTTTCCATCTGGCATTTCTCCAGCGCGCGGTTCACCAGGATGGTGAGTGCGGCGGTGCTTTCGCAGCCCTCCGGCGCCTCGATGATGCGGCCCATCTCCGCATCCCAGCGGCCGAGCCCCGTGTTGCGCGTGAACACGGAGAACAGCGTGGCCTTCCCCCTGCAGCGCCGGTACAGCAGAGCCGGCAGCGGGGTCACGCCCGTGATCTTGCGGAAGTACGGCACGTGCACGCCCTCTCCGGTGTACTGGTCGCTCAGCACGCCCAGCAAGCCGCCGCGCGCGGCGAAGCGCAGCACGGCGCGCAGGCCGTCCTGCTTACTGAACATCTCGCAACCGTGGCTTGTGCGGCTCTTGTACACCAAGCCCTCAATGAGCGGGTTGTCCTGGCGGCGGTACATGGAGCCGTAGTGCCCCACCCTGGGGAAGCACGTGCGGATGCGCGCCAGCACCTCCCAGTTGCCCGCGTGCGGGATGCACGCAATGCCGCACTGGCCGTCCACCCCATGCGCCTCGAAGACATCCCCGCCCACCACGCGGATGGAGCGCTCCATCTCACGCTCGTTCATCAACCCTGTTTTGAACGAGCAGAACAGGTTCATGGTGGTGCGCACCATGTTGCGCCGAACCATGGGCGCCAGCTTGTCCGCCCGCAGCATCGGATCCACCGCGATGCGCAGGTTGCGCGCCACGATGCGGCGGCGCGACGGCGCGCAAAGCCACACGGCGTAGCCCGCCGCGCGGCCCGCAAGCGCCACTGCCCGCACATCCGTGATGCGCAACAGGCCGCACAGCCCCTTGTAGGCCCACAGGGCCAGCTTGTCGGCAAGCTTGGGGCGGGCGGCGTTCTGAGTCTCCTGCACGGGCATCCGCTATTAGTCTACCGTGTAGGTGCGGGGGATAAAGAAGGACTTGCCGGTGTAGGGGTCCCACACGCGCTGGTTGGCGCTGCAGCCCTGGCAGTCCAGCTGGTGGTACGGCGAGTGCGGGGAGGTGACGATGCCGGCGAAGTTGCTGGGGATGCCATAGGGCGTGCCGTCGGAGCCGTACTTGATGTTGGAGAGCTCGTTTCCGGAGGGCGGCAGGGCCACGGGATCGGAGCGCAGCCAGTTCTGGCTGGCGGGCTTGCCGCCGGCATCGGCGATGACGTGCGGCGGGCGGTCTCCCGGATACACATCGCGCGTGAGATGCTGGGCAATCACCTGGTGGACGCATGAGCTCACGGAGCCGATGCAGAGCGCGGCCAGGGCGGTGGTGATGATTATGTTGTGTCTTTTCATCTTGGATTGGGTTTGGTTACGAAAAAGAGTCGATGGGGGTGAGCAGCACGGTGGAGTCTCGCCCGCCGCGCCCCTTGGTGAAGGTGGGATAATACCCGTGTTCGCGGATCATGCCGAAGAAATCCGGGTAGCAGTCCGGGATGGTTTCCAGCGCGGGCTGGAGCATGCGCATGTACTGCTGCGGGAAGGGAACACAGCCGATGCGCCCGCCGCGCGGCGTGCTGCCGAACATGGGCTCCCCGCCGCAGATGCTCATGCGCACCACCTGCCGCCCGTGGTCCGTCACGCGGTGGAAGGTCAGGTAGACCGATGTGGTCTGGTGCAGGTTGGAGCCGATGAGGCGGTCGATGATGAACTCGCAGTACCCGTCGTGGATGCGCAGGGCCACGCCCTCGCTGTGCGAGACGATGGCCATGATGCCGGTCTGGCGCATGCGGCACGTGTCGCGCAGGTAGCGGTTGATTTCCGCCTCCGTGAACACCACCTCCCCGCCGTTGGCGTTGCGCAGCACGGCTGTCAGGTCGCGCGCGGCCCCCTTGTCCGTGTAGCCGGCTATGTCGCGCATGTCCTGCGGCACCCACATGCTGATGGCGAGCCAGTAGAGGAGCGCGGCGAAGATGAAGTAGAGGGTGTAGGTGCAGAGGTGCCAGCCGTTGATGTTTTTCCAAAAGGAGAGGGCGGGTTCCTGCGGCGCGTACACATGGGCGGGTTCGGGCTCGTCCTCCGGCGGTTGGGAGCGGGGTGCGGGAATCTCCGGCTGCTCTTCCGCGCCGGTAAACAGACCGCCCCACAGCGGTTCCCCTTCCGCCGTGCGTTTGGAGCGCGTGGTGCGCCTTCTGTTACCTGAGGAGGCCATGCCTAGCAGCAAGCCGCATTATACCCCGCACCGCAGTCGTTGGGAAGCAAAAAACGCCCAGTATGGCAAGCAAAGTCAGGCGATACCCAGTGCCCATTTGAGGTACTTGAGGGATTCCCCCCAGACCTTGGAGCCGGTGCTGCCCAGCACCACCACCACCACGGCGGTGTTGTTGTACGCGCCGCAGGATATCAGGCACTTGCCGGCGGCGTTGGTGTAGCCGGTCTTCATGCCCTGCACCCAGGGGTACTTGCCCAGCAGCTTGTTGGTGGAGCGGATGAGCTTGGTGGAGCCGTCCGCCTTCACGAAGGTGTACTGCGGGGTGTTGATGAGGCTGCGGATAACGCGGTTGTTGTAGGCGTAGCAGGCGGCGCGCGCCATATCCCGCGCGGTGGAGTACTGCGCGGCGGGCAGGCCGTTCGGGTTTGCGAAATGGGAGTTGCGCATGCCCATCCGCGCGGCGCGCGCGTTCATGCGCTCCACAAAGGCCTCCACGCTGCCCGCCGTGTCGCGCGCCAGGCACACCGCCACATCGTTGAAGCTGCCGGTCATCATCGCCCGCAGCAGGTCTATCTTGCGGTACTGCGTGCCGGGCTTCAGGCCCAGCTTCACCGGCGGCGCCTGGTTGTCGGACGCCTGGATGGTCACCATCTTGTCCAGCCGCCGCTCGTCGCAGATGCACAGGGCGGTCACAATCTTCTGCGTGCTGGCCACCTGGCGCCGCGTATCCGCATTGTAGGCATACAAGACCTTGCCCGTGCGGGGGTCGATCACGCACACCGCCGCGCATGTGGGCGCGGGGGGCGGCGTGGCGGGCTGCGCCAGCGCGCGGGAGGGCAGCAGGCTGCCGCTGCTGCGCGGTATGGCCAGCGCCGCGTTCGGGATGGGCGCGGGCGCGTTCGCCACGCGCTGCCCGGCGGGGTAGCCGCGCCCGGCTATCGCCACGCCCTGCCGGTTCACCACGCTGGCCTGGGGCTCCTGGCACGCGCTCACAAACGCTATCAAACCGATGGCTGCAATGACTCCTATCCTCCGCATGCGCGGCATCATAACCCCTTTGGAATTATTTTGCAATCCTAAAATAAATTTCCCCCGCGGCGCGCGTTGCGGCAAATCAATTGACGCGCGGTGCGGGATGCGGTATGCTGGGGGCATGGCAGGTCTCATCATAGCGCCCAAGGCGCGCATCTTCCACGGGCACGACTGGGTATACGGCACGGAGGTGCGCGCGGTGTTCGGCAACCCGCAGGCGGGCGACGTGGTGCTGCTCAAGGACCAGAAGGACCGCTACCTGGGCTCCGCCATGTACAACCCGCACTCCCAGATAGTGGCGCGCCGCTTCTCCCGCCGCAAGCAGGATTTGGACCGCGATTTCTTCGCGCGCCGCATCGGCATGGCCGCCAACCTGCGCGAACGCATGCTGCCCGGCGAAACCCTGATGCGCCTGGTGTGGAGCGAGAGCGACGGCCTGCCGGGCCTCATTGTGGACCGCTACGGGGATGTGCTGGTGGTGCAGACGCTCACCATGGCCATGTACCTGCGCCTGGGGCTGATACGCGACATCCTGGGCGACCTCTTCAACCCGCGCAGCATCATTGTGCGCAACGATTCGCCCATGCTGGTGGCGGAGGGAATCGAGCCGGAGACCTACGTGGCGCGCGGCGGCCAGCCGGCGCCCTTCGAGGCCGAGGCCCGCGGCATCAAGTTCCTGGTGGACCTCGCCACCGGGCAGAAGACCGGGCTCTACCTGGACCAGCTCCAGAACTACGGCGAGGTGGCCAAATTCGCCCGCGGGCGCCGCGTGCTGGACTGCTTCTGCAACCAGGGCGGATTCGCCCTCGCCTGCGCCAAGGCCGGCGCGGCATCCGTCACCGCCGTGGATATCTCGGAAGACGCCATCGCATCCGTCAAAAAGAACGCGCAGCTCAACGGCGTGAAGGTGGACGCCGTCGCGGAAAACGCGTTCGACTTCCTGAAGCGCGAGAGCGAGGCCGTGCGCAACGGCGCCGACCCCAAGTGGGACCTCATCATCCTGGACCCGCCCAGCTTCACCCGCAACAAGAAGAGCCTGGGCGGCGCCATGCGCGGCTACAAGGAAATCCACCTGCGCGCCATGCAGATGCTCCCCGTGGGCGGCGTGCTCTCCACCTTCTGCTGCTCCCACCACGCCAGCGCGGAAATCTTCAAGCAGACCATCGCGGATGCCGCCGTGGACGGCCACTGCACCCTCCGCCTCGTCAAAACCCACGGCCAGAGCCCGGACCACCCCGTCCTCCTCAACATCCCGGAAACAGAATACCTGAAGGGCTACACCTTTGAAATGGTACCCGGCAGGTGAAGCGGGAAAACGAGGGGGCACCCGGCGGTTTCCGGTTTCAAATCAGGGGCTACCGTATAGTTCGAGATTAAACCTCCTCCCAGGGGATACCGGTGCGGGAGGCGTATTGTGGGTGTGACCAGAGGCGGCGGGCCATGATGCCGGGGGAGGCGATTCCGAGCAGGAAGCGGCGGCGCTGGGCATCGCGGTCGAACTCCGGCATCTCCGCCGCGGCATCGCTCGCCGCGGTCTCCACGGCGGGCTGCGTGGGTGGAGGCGGCAGCTGCGGCACGCGGTGCATGCATGCGGAGCAATGGCCGCAGGGCGGCATGGATTCATCCGCGAAGTATTGCTGCAGGGTATCGTTGATGCACTGCGGGGCGGTGAGCATCTGCAGCAGGGTGTCCAGGCGCGCCAGATCGGCATCCCGGCGGCGTGCGTAGGCGGCGGAAAGCTCCGCCGCCACTTCGCGGGCGTCCGCCGGCCCGGTGGCGTGCAGGCAGACGGCCTGCTGGCGGAGCGTGAGTTTCCACTCGCCGGCGGCCTCGCACTCGCGGAGCTGGTCCATGGCCTCCGCATAGGGGCAGCCCCAGGCGTCGGCGGCGTCCTGCACCTCGCCTTCGCGGTGGGCGTCCAGCCATTGCAGGCGTGCGGACTCGTCGGCGCCGCGGCCGTCCAGGATGGTGGCCATGGGGAAAAGCGGCTTCACCTTGTAGAATTTGCAGCCGTAGGATTCCGGCTCAGCGGCGTGCATCTCCTGGAGGCGCAGCATGATGCGCAGCGGCACGTCGTCCGGCACATCGCATGAGGTGGTGAGCTCCCAAAAGGAGACCACGCGGCGGTCTGCGGGCAGCATCCAGCGCGCGGCGCGCAGCACGCCCTCCGCATCCGGCTCCGCGGCGCGTATGCGGTTGCGGGCGTCCAGGATATCCGCGGCGTCCAGCAGCACCAGGCTGGTGCAGGGTGCACCGTCGCGCCCGGCGCGGCCGCTCTCCTGCAGGTAGGCCTCCGGGGAGCCGGGCACGCAGAAGTGCACCACGGAGCGCACATCCGGCTTGTCCACGCCCATGCCGAAGGCAATGGTGGCGGTGAGCACCTGGAGGCGGTTCTCCAGGAAATCGTCCTGCAGCTGTTCGCGCAGCTCCGGGGGCTGGCCGGCGTGGTACCCGGCGGCGCGGAACCCGCATTCCGAGAGGCGCGCGGCCAGGGCCTCCGTCTCCTTGCGGGCGCGGCAGTACACGATGGCGGGCAGGTGCGCGCCATCGTCCGCCGACAAAAATTCCACGAGCGCGGCGAACCTGTCGGCGGGAGCGGCGGCGATTCGCGAGATGTTGGGGCGGTACGGCGGGAGGGTGATGATGTTTTGCGGGGCGATGGAGAAGGTGTTTGCCAGATCCCGCTGCACGCGGGTGGTGGCGGTGGCGGTGAGTGCCATGGTGCAGCGGAAGGGCCTCTGCGCCGCCCAGCGGGCCAGGCGCAGGTAGTCCGGCCGGAAGCTGTGCCCCCATTCCGACACGCAGTGTGCCTCGTCCACCACGAAAAGGGAGAGCGGCGCGGCGGAGAGCGCCTCCTGCAGCGCGTGGTTCTCCAGGGATTCCGGCGCCACGAACAACAGGCGCAGCTCCCCCGCGGCCACCGCATGCAGCACGCGCTCCCGCACATCGTCCTCCAGCGTGGAATCGAACCGCGCGGCGGGAATGCCCAGCTTGGCCAGGCCCTCGCTCTGGTCGCGCATGAGGGCGATGAGGGGCGAGACCACCACGCTCACGCCGCCGAGCAGCACGGCGGCCGCCTGGTAGCACAGGCTCTTGCCGTGCCCGGTGGGCAGCACGCCCAGCGCGTTCTCCCCGCGCAGGGCGAGCGCAAGCAGGTCACGCTGCGCGTCACGCCAGCCGTCCTTGCCGAAAAGCGCCAGCACGCGCCCCTCCTGCTCGGCCGTCAGCTGCATGGCGGATTTACAATTTACAATTTACGATTGACAATTTGGAAATGCGGCGCGGCTTTGCCGCGCGGGAATCACCAATTTGTACATTGTACATTGTACTTTGTACATGCCCCTCAGGGTTTCACCTTGATTTTCTGGCCGATTTGCAGGCGGCGCACATCCTTGTCAGTGAAGTGGTTGATCTCCATGAGCTTCTTCAGGGGGATCTTGTACTTCTTGGCCACGGTGGCGGGGGATTCCCCCTTGGCGAGAATGTGGTAGGCGGCACCGGAATCATCGGCAGCCGGTTCGGGTGCGGGGGCGGGCTTGGGCTGTTCCACGGCCACGGGTTCGGGAGCGGGCTTGGGCTTGGGCTGCTCCACGGCCACGGGTTCCGGTGCGGGCTTGGGCTGCTCCACGGCCACGGGCTGCGGTGCGGGCTTGGTCTTCTTGTTGTTCTCGGCCAGGCTGGTGGTGGCGGTGGTGTCCTTGGCGGCGGTCTCCACGGTGGCGGGGGCGGGCTGCGCCTTCTGCGCGGTGGCGGCGGTATCGCCGGGGAAGGTTTCGCCGGGGTGCTCAATGGCAAACAATGCGCGGGCGGCGCCCTCGTTGCCCTGGGCGGTGGCGCGCTGCAGCCAGCGCTTGGCATCGATGGGGTTGGCGGGCACGCCGCGGCCGTCGCGGTAGCAGATGCCGAGCATGTACTGGGCGTCCGCCTGGTTGTTGAGCGCGGCCTTGTTGCACCACTTGAAGAATTCCTCCACGCTGACAGCGATGCCCTGCCCCTTCACATAGCAGCGGGCCAGGTTGAACTGCGCATTGGCATCACCGCCCTCCGCGGCCAGGTAGTAGCAGGCAAAGGCCTTCTGGTCGCTCTGCTCCACGCCCGTGCCGTGCGCGTACAGCACGCCCAGGTTGTTGAGCGCGGCCATATCGCCGTCCTTGGCGGCCTGGTGAAGTTTCACCACGGCGTCCTGCGCACCCGCGGGCGGCTCCGGGATGGCGAGGTCGGCGGGGATGGCGGGCGCGGGCGTGGTTTCCTGCGGGGTCACCTCCTCCGCGGTCTCGTCCTCTGCTGCTGGGCTTGGCTTCTGGGGTTCCGGCTGAGCCTGGGGTTGCTGCGCCTGTTCCGTGGCGGGTTGCGCCTGGGGCTGCTCCTGCGCGGCCTGAGGCTGTTCCGCCGGGGCGGTTTCCTTCTGGGAGCTGTTGTCGTCCCCGCAGCTGCAAAGCAGTGCGGCGGCAGCCAATCCCAATCCGGCTGCAAGGGCCTGTGTGCTATGTTTCATCATCTTGGAATTTGGTTCGGCGGGTTGCGGCCGTTGAATTCCGCCACCCGCACGATACGTTAGCACCGCTGCAACGGCGTGTCAAGAAATCATTTCAGTTTAGCGAAAGAAAATGCCGGTCAAACGCTCCAAACCCCGCCAGCGGCATGCCGATATGAAGGCAAACATACGAAAGGGAGGCGCCGTGGCGCGGCGTGCGCGAAACGGCGGCAGCGGGATGATACGGCGCGGTTCTGTATGTGGCGCGGTATGGGCGTTGCCGCTTGAAAAATTGACATTGCGCCAAAAATTTTTGCAATTTTCTTATGAAAAAGACTTGCCAACATGAATCAAGCGTGTTACATTTCGCGCGGCGATATTCGCCTTAACGTTATGGCTAGAACTCATACGACCTATACAGCAGAAGAGAAGAAGCAGATTATCTGCAGCATTCTCGCCAAGAAAACCAGCATCCAGAAGATTGCCAAGGAGAAGAGCATTGCTCCCACCCTCGTCTCCCTTTGGAAGAAGCAGGCGGAGGACGCCATCTTCGCGCGCTTCCAGCCCCAGCCCCGCGGCCGCCGCAAGGCCACCGCAACCAAGGCTGATGCGAAGGCCAGCGTCCACGCCTCCCGCCTGGAGGCCCGCAAGGCCAAGGCACGCGCCAAGCGCCTGGAAAACAACCTGAAGGCCGCCCGCGAGCGCATCGCCGTCCTGGAGGAGGGTGTGCGCAAGCTCATCGAGGGCATGGGCTGCCGCATGGTGAAGGCCCACCGCCCGCGCCGCGCCAAGAAGGCGTAAGGCACGGGTGCCGCCAGCCCGCACGGCCGGGGTTCCACCCGCAAGGGCCGTGCGGCGGCGTGCAACTTCCCCGCCGATTGTGTCATCACCCCAAAAGGGGGTGGCGCATCGGCGGGTTTTTAGGCATAGTATACAGCGTTCCCGGTTGGCGGGGCATGGTGGGTCCATGCACGCCGGCCCCGCAGCAATTTTCAACATGAACACCAAGATGAACCAGTGGATGCGCCGCGCGCGCACAGTGGGCGCCGTGGCCGCCATGGCTTTCGGCGTGATGGCACCGGCCGTGCAGGCCGCTCCCGACTACGACCAGATAGGCAAGATATTCTCCGGCCTGATACAGGGCTCTCACGTGAGCCACGCCCTGTTCACGCAGGACATGTACACCAAGTTTTTCCTGAACTACATCCAGATGCAGGACCCGCAGCACCTGTTCCTCACGCAGCAGGACGTGGACGCGCTGTACGAGCAGTACGGCAGCACGTTCGGGGACTACCTGGTGACGGGCGAGACCACCAAGCTGGCGGAGGCGCTCTACGGCGTGTTCCAGGAGAAGGCGCTCAACCGCATCGGCCAGGCGGAGAAGATGATTCAAGGGATGAACGGCAAGCTGCCCGCCTTCGATTCCGACCGCTCCATCCCCCGCACCCGCCGCAAGCTGCCCCGCGCCAAGGACGACGCCGAGCTGGACCAGGTGTGGCGCGACCAGGTGGAGGACATGCTGCTCTCCGAGGTCAGCCGCCGCGAGAACATGGCCAAGCTGGCCGCCGCCAAGGGCAAGCCGGACCCCAACGCCAACGAGATGGGCGTGCACGAGAAGATGCTGGCGCGCCTGAAGCGCATGCGCTCCGACTACGCGGAGGTGGACCGCGAGGACATGGTCTCCTACCTGCTCAACGCCGTGGCCCGCGTGTACGACCCCCACAGCGACTACATGGGAGCGCGCGAGGAGCAGCGCTTCAAGGACATGCTCAAGGCCTCCATCGTGGGCATCGGCGCACGCCTCAAGGCGGACGACGACGGCTCCACCACCATTGAGGGTATCGTCAAGGGCGGCCCCGCCGCCAAGAGCGGCCAGCTCAAGCTCGGCGACCACATCGTGGCCGTCTCCGAGGACGGCGAGAACTGGACGGACATCATGTTCCTGAGCATCGACAAGGTGGTGGACCGCATCCGCGGCAAGGCCGGCCAGCCCATCAGCATGCGCGTGCAGGATGCCGACACCGGGGAGGCGCACGTGGTCACCATCACGCGAGACGTTGTTCCCATGTCCGAGGAAATGGCCAGCGGCAAGATTGTGGAAATGAAGGCCAAGGACACCGCGGGCGCCCCCGCCACCTACAAGCTGGGCATCCTCACCCTGCCCTCCTTCTACATGGACCTGGACGCCAACGAGGTGCACTGCGCCGCGGACGTGAAGCGCATCCTGGGCCGCATGATAGAGGAAGGCGTGCAGGGCCTGGTGGTGGACCTGCGCTTCAACGGCGGCGGCTCGCTGGAGGAGGTCCGCAAGATGGTGGGCCTCTTCACCGGGGCCGGCCCCGTGGTGCAGGTGAAGGACTCCCGCAACAACGTGGAGCGCATCACCGTGAGCGGCAAGCCCATGTTCAACGGCCAGGTGGTGGTGCTCACCAACAAGCTCAGCGCCTCCGCCTCCGAGATTTTCGCCGGAGCCATGGCGGACTACGGCCGCGCACTCATCGCGGGCGATCCCACCACCTTCGGCAAGGGCACCGTCCAGCTCCCGCGCGACCTCGCCGCCTTCATGCCCTACTTCTCACGCCAGGAGGGCTGCGGCCTCATCAAGGTCACCACCCAGAAATTCTACCGCATCGGCGGCGCCTCCACCCAGCTCAAGGGCGTGGCCAGCGATATCGTCATCCCCTCCGTCACACAGGGCTTCCGCATCGGCGAGGGCGAGCAGGACTACGTGCTCCCCTACGATGAAATCCCCTCCGCAGGCGGATACGTCAAGAGCGACCGCATCGCCCGCATCCTCCCCGCCCTGCAGGAGAAGAGCCGGGCCCGCATGAAGCAGGAGAAGGACCTCCAGTACTACCAGGAGGACGCCGACCGCGCCAACAAGCGATACGAGGAGAACTCCGTCTCCCTCAACAAGCAGAAGCGCCAGGACGAGAACAACACCCTGCTGGAGCGCAAGAAGGCCATCGATGCCGAGCGCAAGGTGCGCTATGAGAAAATGGCCAAGCAGGACGAGAAGGACCTGGTCATCTACCGCCTCAACCTGGAGGACGTGGAGGCAGAGAAGCTGCCCCTCGCCACCAAGGAGGACAAGGACAAGTTCATGGACATGGCCGACGACCCGGAGGACGAGCTGGTGGAAACCCCGGACTTCCCCTCGGACATCGATCCCGTCCTGCGCGAATCCCTGCATATCGTCAAGGATATGATTGATATCCCGTAAGGATTTACGATTGACGATTTACAATTTACAATTTGGAGAGTTAGGCGCGGCTTCGCCGCGCGGGAATTTTCGAGGGATATTGCAAAAAGGATTGAACAGGCGGGTCAAAAACGGTATCATAACCCTGTTGTGAAGGCGATTGAGAAAAGACGGCGATCAGCGGCGGCGAAGGCTCGTCCCCGCAAGGGGCGCTCTGTGGCCGTGAAAATCGTCAAGAAGAACAACGGCAAAAAGTTGATTATCGCCTCCGATTGGATGCACCTGACAAGACCGGATGTTGACCTCGTTGTCGGGCAAATCAACAATCCCCCGGCTCCCTCCGCGGGGTTGAAGAGTGTCGAGCCCCTTTACAGCTCGATTCTTCAGCTGGATTAGCCATGGCGTTCGGCTTCAGATACCTTGGTGAGAATGCGCTCCTTCCCGGCTCGTTTGATTGCGGGGTGCCGGAGCTCAACGAATTCCTGCAGGATGACGCCCGCCGTTTCGTCAAGCAGGGGCTGAGCGCTGTCCGACTGCTGGTCGATATGGATAACGAACAGGTAGCCGGGTTTTATGCCATTTCCCCGCTGAGCGTGGAGGCTGGCAGGCTTTCCGATGCACAGCGCGCGGCGTACAATGTGGCCTTCCCCATACCGGCTTGGCTTGTGGGACGCCTTGCCGTCGACAAAAGATACCAGCAACGCCACTTGGGTGCGGCGCTTCTGCTCGATGCCATGAACAATATCCGCAAGCGCTCGGCTCATGGAGCCGGTGCCCTTTTCATCGTGGATGCGAAGAATAAAAAGATAAAGGCGTTCTACAAGAAGTACGGCTTTACCTCCTTGCATTCATGCGCGCTGCGCATGTTCCGTCCCATCGACCATCCGGAATCCTAATCCCCGCTTCCCCTGGTACACGCCGCCGGACGGCGGTGTGGGCCGGTGTGGGCGTGCGTATCCAACCACCCTCGCACCCACCATCCCCCCAAATCCCGCGCCTACTGGCGCGCCACCCCCATCTCCCCGCGCGACCACCGCCGCGCCTTACTTTCCAAATCGCTTGCCTCAGCGTAGCTTTAGCGAAGACGGGTAAATTGTAAATCGTAAATTGTAAATCCCCTTGACTTTTCAATTCTGAACACTATAATACGCGCGAACGCGTGTCATCACGCGCACACGCTTGAATATACGCTCGTCATTCCAAACTTTTACCACACCATCATGAAAAAGACCCCATTCCTTTCCTGCATCCTCTCCGCATTGCTCGCCAGCGCAGCTATTCCGCAGGCTAGGGCAGATAACTACTTGAGTCAAAGTTACTACATGTACGGCAATGAAGTGTGGAACCTTGGAGGACAAAATACGAAATTTGGTCCGTTTGGTTTGTATGTGAAGGGTGAGGGGAATGTTATCAAGAACGGCTCAATAGAAGGAGGTTTTGCCAAAATTGCCAATGGTGCGCTGACTATGAACTCCGACATGTCAGTTACATATACGGCTATGCATCTGCAGGGAGCTGCCACGCTGGACTTGGGGAACCAGTACCGCTCCTTTGAAATGTACGTGAATGGTACGGGAAACAAATTGCAGAACGGTTCCTTCGTCGGCAAACTATACATGGCGGAGAACAGTGTCCTGACCTCCGACAGCGGGATGTGCAGCTGGAACGGACCTGAGCTCATTGAGATGAAAAACGGCTCCACGTTGAATATGGTCACGGGGCATGATGTGTGGATCAACAACCTCAACGCGCTCAGGGTGAACGGACAGGCAACCATCAACAACGCCTTCCTTCGCGTGCGCTCCGTCCTGTCGCCCGGTCGCGAGTACACGCTGGGCAACGGCGTGCAGAATCTGAATGGAAGCGGAACTTTCTTCGTACTCACCGGCGATGACCGCTGGGATCATTTCAATCTCGACGGCTACACCGCGAACTTCGACATCATCGTGTGGGAATCGGTCGATCCTGCGGATATTCTCATCAGGAACGGCAAGATAAACAAGTACGTGCAAATCCGCGATACCTACGATGCCCGCAAGTACTGCACGCTCAATCTGGAAGATGTGGAAATTCAACGCTACGCGGTATTCTCCGTAGGTGTCGGGGCGTCGCTGGTTATGAAGAATGGCACGACGGCAGCGGGGGGTGCCACCTTCAACTTAGGTGAAAGGGCATCGTTGACTATGCAAAATGGCACGACGGTAGCGGGGGGTGCCACCTTCAACTTAGGTGATAGGGCATCGCTGACTATGCAGAGTGGCGCGACGGTAGCGGCGGGTGTTGCCTTCAACTTAGGTGAAAGGGCATCGCTGACTATGCAGAGTGGCGCGACGGTAGCGGCGGGTGTTGCCTTCAACATGAGGAATGGATCGACACTGGACCTGGGCGGGCATGCAATCTCGCTGTCCCAGATCACCCTTGCGAGCGGTGCGACGGCCACGGTGAGCAACGGGGAGATTGGCATACCGGGTGGCGGGGATTCGGAGATGCCCTACACGCTGAAGTTCGGGAATTCAGGTAACAAGCCCTCATATATCGAGGGCAACAACGTCAGGCTCGACCTGGAAGGGGATGTCAAGTTCGCCACGAACCAAAAAACCCGCTTTCTGGTGCACGGGGACTACCTAGACAATCCGACCCGCCCGGTGAGCCTGGACGTGGTGGCCGATGGCCAGTTTCTCCTCGGCGATGCCAAGGATGGGCAGGGGGGCAGCATAACCAGGCGCCTCTATGGCAAAGTGAACATCTCCCACAAGGGCCAGACCCGCATCGACTCGACAACGTTCGATGTGGATGTGACCGGCTACAGGTTGATGGGCGACCTGACGGCGACGATGAACGGCTGCGCAATCGCAATCGGCCCGGTCGGCTTCGAGAATGACGGAACCACCCCCGGCGGCACAGTCAGCGTTGAGGATGCGGATGAAATCAAAGTCACCTCCTTCATTGGGCAGAGCATGACGCTTTATGCGAGCGAATCTGTGCAGCTGACGGGGAACGGCAGGGCGTTCGGAAACAATACCGGTACGACGGCAGTCGCCAATCTGGGGACAGGAGCCAAACTGGTGATAGGCGGTGCACGGGGGAAGAACCCGAACATCAATTTCCAGGCCAACCTGAGTGCGCACAGCATCGAGTTGACGGGGCAGAACATCAGCGGCACGGGAGTCTACGGCGACGCGCGCGACGGCGCGACCTTTGTGGAGTTCGCAGACAGTTGCACCATCAACGCCACGGGCACCATCGGCATCAACGAGGGGTTCAAGGGCGGGGCGCTGAAGGTGGAGGGCGGCGGCAACGTGGTGCTGGACCTGCTGGGAAAGGAGGGGGCAACCCTTTCAAGCGCGGTTGTCACCTCCCACACGGGAGATGTTGTCATGCGGTCGTTCACGGGCGGCACCTTGAAGGCGAAAGCCAATGGCGCCCTGATTGTCGGCCGTGACAGCGCAAGCGGTTATCCCCTGTCCGTCACGGGCCTTCCGGCGGGCGGGAACGTGGCGGCAAGCGGGATTCCCGCCTGGGACGGCCCCCAGCAGCACGCCGTGGAGCTTGAAGGAGCCAGCGTCAATATCAAAGGCTCGCTCAGCGCCAGTTCAAACGCGGACTACATCAAGAGCACCACCGGGGATATCACGATTGGCGGGAACTTGAGCGCCGGCGTGTCCAGCACGCTGGAATCGGCAAAAAATATCACCATCGGTGGCAATGTGACGGGCGGCGCGCTGGAGGCCGCGGCGGTCCAATCCATCTCGATGCAGAACATCGGCATCGGCGCCAAGGATGCGTTGCTGACGGCAACGAACGGCAGCATCACGGCGGGCAACTTCACCGGCGGCACCCTGAAGGCGAATGCCAAGGCGGCCCTGACCTTCAACGGGGCTGTGGAGGCATCCGGCGCCGGCAAATGGCAACCCGCCGCGGGTGGCACCGCCCCGTACGCCGTGGTGCTGGAGGGCGGAAGCGTGAGCATCGGCGGCAATCTCGCCGTCGGCTCCGGCAAGGACTACATCAGGAGCACCGCCGGGGACATTGGGATTACCGGGACGTTGAACGCCAATGACTCCAGCACGCTGATTTCCGCGGCGAACATCACCGTGGGCGGCAACGTGACGGGCGGCGAACTGACGGCCACGGCGGCGCAATCCATCTCGATGCAGAACATCGGCATCGGCACCAGGGATGCGGTGCTGACGGCATTGGACGGCAGCATCACGGCCGGCTCCTTCAACGGCGTCGTGCTGAGGGCGGAAGCCACGGGAGACGTGACCATCAACGGGAGCGCGGCGGCATCTACAGGCGCCACGCTCATGGGCTCCGGCGTGAGCGTCAAAGGCTCGCTCTCCTCCAGCGCCGGCAGACACTACGTCAAGAGCTCCGCCGGGGACATTGGGATTACCGGAACGTTGAACGCCGAGATATCCAACTTCCTGGAATCGGCGAAAAACATCACCATCGGAGGTGATGCGACGGTCGGCGCGCTGACGGCCACGGCGGCCCAATCCATCCAGATGCAGAACATCAGCATCGGCGCCAACGATGCCGAGCTGACGGCAACGGGCGGCAGCATCACGGCGGGAGCCTTCACCGGCGGCGCCCTGAAGGCGAATGCCAATGCAGCCCTGACCCTCAACGGGAATGTGGTGGCATCCGGCGCAGGCAAATGGCAGCTCACCACAGCTGCGGACGCCCCCAAGTACGCCGTGGCGCTGGAGGGCGGCAGCGTGAGCATCGGCGGCAATCTCGCCGCCAATGAGGGCAAGAACTACGTCAAGGGCACCGCCGGGGACATTGCGATTACCGGAACGTTGAGCGCCAAGGTCTCCAGCACGTTGGATTCCGCGGCGAACATCACCGTGGACGGCGATGTGACGGGCGGCGCGCTGACGGCCACGGCCGGGCAAGCCATCCAGCTGAAGGATATCTCCATCGGCGCCAAGAATGCGGAGCTGACGGCGACGGGCAGCAGCATCACGGCGGGCAACTTCATCGGCAGCGGCGCGCTTACGGCCACGGCCGGGCAATCCATCACGCTGCAGCATATCGGCGCCACCGGGCAAGCTGCGGGAACGGTGCGGCTGACGGCGGGCGGCGGCATCACGGCGGCCAATGTGAACGCGGGTATGCTGACGGCCACCGCGGCGGGGTCAATCAGCATGGCGGACGTGACGGTCGGCAGTGCGGAGGCGAGCATTCTTTCCACGGGCGAGGGCGGCGATGTGACGTTGAACTCGTTCAGCGGCGCGGGCGCGCAAATCAAGGCCTCTCAGGGCAGTGTCACGGTGGCGATGGGTGCCACCGGTTCCACCAGGGAGAACAGGAACACCTTCACCGCCGCGGGCAGCGTCTCGTTCAACGGCGCCACCGGCGTGAACAATCTGGCGCATGCCGTCATCAACGCGCCCCAGGTGGATTGGAGCAACGGCACCACGCTCTCCGACGTGACGGTTTCCCACTGGGCGCCGCAGCCCGCCAAATCCCCGCGCCTGCTGCTGGCTGCGGCGGGCACGGGCTCTGCGGCAACCGTGAACGTGAACGGATTCCTGACCCTGACCGAGAACTCCACCGTGAACGGCAATGTGGTCATCAACAAGCAGGACAATGTCGAACCGATTGTCACGGTGGACCACTCCACCATCACCGGCCAGGTGAGCGGCGCCACCAAGCTGGTGCTCGACAGCGGCAGCGTGGGCAGCGCGGTTGTGAACAAGGATGGCACTCTGGCCGTGGTCTCCTCCGGCACATCCGCCATCACGGCGCTGACGGACGGACAGCCGATTGACTACCTCACCATGAACGGCGGAAGCCTGACGGTGACCAACCAGGGCGGCAGCACAGGCCAGGTGCTGGTCACCGAGCTCACGGTCACGGAAAACTCCGCGCTCAATTCCGACATGGAGCTGCAGGCCTCCGGCGAAGCCACGCTCACGTTCGACCACCTGACAGCGGCGAACGAGACCACCGCGGTGCTGACCATGGACGGGGAGTTGACCTCGAATGCAGAGGGTTCCTCGCATGGTGGCAATGTGAGCTATATCACCATCTGCCTGAGCGGGAACGATGATGTGGAGGGCGGCAAGGAGTATGCCCTGATAAGCCTGAAAGACGGCCAAACACCGGATTTCTGGGATAACGTGGACCTGACCCCCCATGTCCAATTCAACGCGAAGGCAACGGACGAGAACTTTTTCTGGAGGGACAACACCCTATACTACCGGAACGGGCGCGAACTGGAAGCGGCCATCTGGGCCCCCACACAGGAAAGCCACCAGTGGAACACCGCGGACAAGAACTGGCTCCAGGACGATGTGCGCTACCGCTACAAGGACGGGGTTACCACGGTGTTCGACGACACGGCCTTCAACATGCTTGAGAACTACGGGGGAGACGTGCACCTGGAGGGCGTGTACACGCCCAGCAGCGTGCAGGTGAACAACAGCGCGGGGAACGACTACACCTTCATGGGCTCCGGAGCGATTGACGGAACAACAACCACGCTCACCAAGGATGGCGAAGGCACGCTCACCATCACCAACGCCAACACCTACTCCGGCGGAACCATCATCATGCAGGGCACGCTCGAGGTGGCCCATGCCGGCGCCCTGGGCTCCGGCGGCGTCACCCTGGCGGCCGTCACCCAGGAGGGCATCGCCCAAGAGGGCGGCATGCAGGCGGGCGGCACCCAGGCGGGCGGCATGCAGGATGGCGGCACGCTCCTGCTGAACTACTCCGGCGCGACCGCGGACTTCGGCACCGTCACCCTGCAGGGCGGCACGGTGCAGATTGCCAACGGATCGAAGTCCTTCGACCTCGTTGTGACCGGCACGGACGCGCGCATGGAGGGCGATTGCTTCAATGCGTTCATCGGCAATCTCACCCTGGAGGCTGGGAGCCACCTGGTATCCGCCGGCAGCCTGGCGGGTTGGGACGGCCCCACCTCCATTCTGATGAAGAACGGCTCCATGCTGGAGATGGACCCAAATTGCGACATCTGGATCAACGACATCGCCAATCTTGCAGTGGAGGGTGAGGCCACGATGTTCAACGCCTTCCTCCGCATCAACCCCAACACCAACGGCGGCGTGTACACGCTGGACAACGGCGTGCAGAACCTGAAGGGCGAAGGTGTTACCGCCTACTGCCTGGACGGCAGCACCTTCGACCTCAACAACCACACCACCAACCTGAACATTATCGTGTGGAATGGCCAGGACGTAAAGAACAACGTCGTGGAGTACGGAACGGTTGATACCAAGGTGGATATCCACGACGCCTCCCGCCTCTACCTGGGGTTTGATGTGGTAATCGGAGACCGCGCCACCTTCTTCATGGGAGATACCGCGTACCTGAATTTGGGCGGCCGCTCATCCAGGAAGGCGCGCCTGAACGTGTTCAGTTTCACCGGTGCCAGCGCCACCATCGACAACGGCACCCTGCTCGTGGAGAAAACGAAAGACGGCTCGCCGCTGGTGCTCGGCACAAACCTGCGGGGCGAGAAGACCTACGTCGCCCTGCGCCAGGAATCCACGCTCGACCTCAACAGGCACTCCCTCGCGGTTGAAACGCTCAAACTGGATGCCGACGCCGCCTCCGCCACCATCGGCAACGGCACGGTCGCCAGCGGCGTTGTGGTGGATGCCGGCAAGGCCCTCCACCTGGGCGCCGCCCTGAACGTCACAGGCGCCGTCAGCGGCAGCGGCACTCTCGTGAAGAATGACGACGGCGGCACCGCCGGCTTCACCGGCAGCATGAAGGACTTCACCGGCAACGTGGAGGTGCAGGGCGGCACGCTCAACCTCATGAACATGGCAGAGGCCGCCCAGCTGAACGTGGCGGATGTCGCCATCATGAACGGCACCCTCGGCGTGTACCAGGGCGAAACCGCCCCCGTGACTCCGGACACGGCCAACGAGGGCACCCTCACCATCAGTGACAGGCACACGCTCACCGCCGGCAGTGGCGCCCAGTTGAACGCCAACCTGGTGATGCAAAGCGGCTCCACGCTGGATGTCTCCGCCACGGAGGGCATGGGCCTGCTCATGGGCAGCTCCGTGACCCTGAACCAGGGCATGCAGCTCTCCGCGAACGATATGGACGCCGTGCGCACCCTGGGCTTCATGGACAAGTACGACCTCTTCCGCGAGGCGGACAGCTTCACCATCGGTTCCACGGGCTATGAGCAAATCGCCCTCATGGACCGCTGGGTCAAGGCCTCCGAGGTCTTCGCCAACGACGATTTCAGCGACGGCGGCAAGGAATACTACGTGTTCTACAGCGGCGCCACCCAGGCGGGCGGTGCCGGCGGCAACGTGGGAACCATCTACATCATGCAGGTCCCCGAACCCACCACAAGCACCCTCAGCTTGCTGGCGCTTGCCGCCCTGGCGGCAAGACGCCGCAAGCGGTAATTTACGATTGACAATTTACGATTTACCCGTCTCCGCCAAGGCTACGCCGAGGCAAGCAATTTGAGAATATAGGCGCGGCGTTCGCCGCGCGGGCAACTAGGCCCCTGCGCTGAAAGGCGCAGGGGCTTTGATGATGGCCAGCAGGGCTGCGGTGCGGGGCATGTCCTCCGGGTGTCCGTCGGTCTCCGGGAAGATGCGGTCTGCGGGGATGCGTGCGTATCTCTCCTGGGCCTTGGGCGAGGAGAGCTCGCGCAGGCCGACGGAGAAGACGGCGCCGAGGCGGAGGAATTCCCGCGCCATCTCGTGCGAGCCGTTCCAGGCGTGGAGCAGCACGCGCGGCGGGGTGCCGGCGCGCTCCCGCTGCTTCAGCAGCTCCAGGATTTCCGCCCAGGCGTGCACGCCATGCAGGTGCGCCATGCGCTCATGGCGGAAGGCGGCGCCCAGGTGCACCTGCAGCAGCAGGCGCTGGGCCTCCAGCGTGGCGGCGTGTGCGGGCGCGGCATCCAGCCCGGTCTCCCCCACGCCCGCCTTCGGGTGGCGCGTGAGCCAGTCGTCCAAATCGAAGGCAATCTCCGCGGGGTCCACCTCATGCGCGTGCCAGGGGTGGATGCCGAAGCAGGGGTCCATGCCCTCCGCGGCGGCCACGGATTCCCAGTCCGCGCGCGTCACGGCGCACAGGTAGCCGCCGTCCGGCGCGGGGCAATGGGTGTGGTAGTCTTTCATGGCAGCAGTCCGTGGGAGTGGAAGCTGTAGTACGGCAGCGCGCCGCTGCCCTCCGCGCCCACGATGACGTGGTCCTTCAGGGGGATGCCGATGATTTCCCCGGATTTGCGCACGGTTTCCGTGAGTTCCATGTCCATCTTGCTGGGGTGGGGGTCACCGCTGGGGTGGTTGTGGGCCAGGATGATGGAGCAGGCGTTGTAGACGATGGCATCCCTGAAAATGTTGCGCGGGTGCGTGAGCACGCGGGTGAGGGTGCCGCGCCCCACATCGCACCGGCGGATGAGGCGGCGCTGCGCGTTGAGCAGCAGCACCACCATGTTCTCCTCCGGGCGGAAACGCAGGTCGCTCGCCAGGTAATCGTAGATCACTTTGGGGTTCGTCATGTCCTGCTTGCGGATTTCCTCCTTGACGGCGCGCTGTCCCAGCTCGAAGACGGCGGCCAGTGTGGCGGCCTTCGCCGTGCCGATTCCCTTGCAGCAGGCCATGATCTGGCGCGCCTCCATGCGCCCCAGCTCGGAGAGCGAGCCCGCCGCGCGCTTCAGCCGCCCCGCCAGCTCCAGCACGTTGCACCCGTGCAGCCCCGTGCGCAGGAAGATGGCGATCAGCTCCTCGTCGGAGAGCTGCCCGCGCCCGTACTGCAGCAGCTTCTCCCGCGGCAGGTCCTCCTTCATGAAATCACGCATCTGCAGCGTGGGCTCGTCGTCGCAGTCTTCCATGCCGTCCATCCTACACGATATGCCGCGCCCAGGAAAGAAAAAAGGATGTACATTTTTGGGCTTGCAAAGCGTGGAAATATCATATAGAATCCTCGCGGTTGCGTGTTGCCACGCGGCCGCTTGTCTGGCGGGGACCATGCCGGTTCCCCCCCGCCGAGACGATGCCCGGAACCGGCAATCAGAAGAAAGAAAAGAAAATGAGTATACATTCCGTATCATGCGCCGTTGGCGCAAATCCCATCACCATTGAGACCGGAAAGATTGGCCTGCTTGCAGACGGCGCCGTGACGGTACGCTGTGGTGATACGATGGTGTTGGTGACCGTGGTGAGCGCCACCAAGATAAAAGAAGGCCAGACGTTCTTCCCGCTCTCTGTTGAGTACAAGGAGAAGGCGGCGGCGGCAGGCATGTTCCCCGGCGGCTATTTCAAGCGCGAGGGGCGGCCGACGGAGAAGGAAATCCTGACATGCCGCATGACGGACCGCCCGCTGCGCCCGATGTTCCCGAAAGGCTACTTCTACGACACGCAGGTCATCACGCTGCTGCTCTCCGCGGATGCGGAGAACGAGCCGGACATCCTGAGCATCAACGGCGCCTCCGCCGCCTGCGTGATTTCCGACCTTCCGTTCGCGGAGCCCGTGGGCGCCGTGCGCGTGGGCCGCATCAACGGCCAGTTCGTCATCAACCCCACCAACAGCCAGCGCCTGGAATCCGACCTTGACCTGGTGTACGCCGGTTCCAAGGACCAGGTGATCATGATCGAGGGCTCCGCCAAGGAGCTGCCCGAGGAGGACTTCATCGCCGCCCTGCACTGCGCGCAGGAGAACGTGGCGAAGATTTGCGCGGCGCAGGAGGAACTGCGCGGCATCTGCGGCAAGCCCAAGCGCGAGTACGAGCTCACGCTCGCCAAGCCCGAGCTGCTGGAAATCGGCTACCAGATTGCCGGCGACCGCATCGAGGAGGCCATCTACGCCCCCAACAAGATTCAGCGCCAGAAGCAGGTGGGCGCCCTGCGCGACGAGGTGGAGGCCGCCATCAAGGAATCCCACCCGGAAGCCACCGATTTCGATGTGGAGCAGGTCTTCGAGTACATCCAGAAGAAGGCGTTCCGCATCTCCATCATGGAGCACGACAAGCGCGCGGACGGCCGCGCCATCAAGCAGCTCCGCCCGCTGCTGGCGGAGGTGGACGTGCTGCCCCGCCAGGTGCACGGCTCCTCCCTCTTCGCCCGCGGCGAAACCAAGTCCCTGTGCCTGGCCACGCTCGCCCCGCTTGAGGAGAAGCAGTACCTGGACAACTACACGGGCTCCGTCTCCGAGAAGCGCTTCATCCTGCACTACAACTTCCCGCCGTTCACCGTGGGCGAGACCGGCCGCTTCGGTGGCCAGAACCGCCGCGAAATCGGCCACGGCGCCCTCGCGGAGCGCTCCATCGCTCCCGTGGTGCCCACCGAGGACGAGTTCCCCTACGCCATCCGCGTCTCCTCCGAAATCATGGAATCCAACGGCTCCACCTCCATGGCCTCCGTGTGCGCCGGCACCATGTCCCTGCTGGCGGCGGGCGTGCCGCTGAAGCGCCCGGTTTCCGGCATTTCCGTGGGCCTGGTGACGGAGTTCGAGAACGCGGGGGACCGCGAGCCCAAGCGCTACAAGACGCTGCTTGACATCATCGGCTCGGAAGACTTCTACGGCGACATGGACTTCAAGCTGTGCGGCTCCACGGAAGGCGTGACCGGATACCAGCTGGACCTCAAGCTGCCCGGCATCCCGCTCTACATCCTGGAGGACGCCATCCACCTGGCCCGCAAGGGACGCCTGGAGGTGCTCGACACCATGAACGCCGCCATCGCAGCCCCGCAGGAGATGAGCCCGTACGCCCCGCGCATCGAGTCCACCACCATCCCGCAGGACCGCATCGGCGAGCTCATCGGCCCCGGCGGCAAGAACATCAAGGCCCTCCAGGCCGAGACCGGAACCGACATCAACATCGAGGAGGACGGCACCGTGCGCATCTACGGCAACCGCCAGGAGGGCGTGCAGCGCGCGCTGGACCTCATCTCCCGCATGTTCAAGGAAATCGAGGTGGGCGAGACCTACGAGGGCAAGATCGTCTCCACCAAGGAATTCGGCGCGTTCATGGAGGTGCTGCCCGGCAAGGACGGCCTCATCCACATCTCCGAGCTCGCGGAGGGACGCACCCAGAAGACCGAGGACGTCGTCAAGGTCGGCGATATCGTCACCGCCAAGTGCATCGGCATCGATGACAAGGGCCGCGTGAAGATGTCCATCCGCGCGGCGCTGCGCGACAAGAAGGCCGCGGAGGCCGAGGCCGCCGGCGCGGCGGAGTAAGCCCGGCGCACCCGCAAAAATCACGCAGGACCGCTCCCGCACGCCGGGGGCGGTCCTTTTTCATGCCCGCAGGGTGTCCAATCCGCAGGAATTTGCAAAAAAAATTGCGGGGAACCGCTTTTTTTGATTGCAAAGGGAGCCCATCTGGTATAGATTAACTAGTGAACAGCCGCAAAACAGCTTATACCATGTGGAAATACATTAATACAGGCGCAGCAGTCCTCTTCCTCGCTGGCACATTCTTCTTCTACAAAGGCCACGAAGCCATGACAACCCCCGCCACGGGTGAGGTAGCCGCCGTGCAAACGCAGTTCGACAACGCCATCCGCAAGAGCAAGGACATTGACCTGGACAAGGCCATCAAGCAGTACGCCGTCCTCCGCACAGCCTTCTTCAACCAGGAAACCGAACGCTTCGACCAGGAGCGCACCGCCATCGAGGAGCAGGACGCTCCCCTGCCCGCTGAAATCCAGCGCAAGCAGGAAGAGCTCGACCAGGCCAAGGAGGAGTACAACAAGCTTCAGGAGGATTTCAACAAGCTCAAGAAGGAAACCCGCGAGATGCTCAGCCTGGAAGACGTGGACGACGACTCCCTGCGTGACGTGGGCGAGGCCATCGCAGAGCTGAAGAACCACAACGACAAGACGGAGGCCGAGGTTGCCACCGAGCTGCAGATCACCGACACGCTGGGCAAGGCCAGCACCCGCACGATCGCCGGCACCCGCGCCGCCAAGCGCCTGCATGCCGACCGCCTGGCCCGCCTCTCCCCCGCGGAGCTGCGCTGCGCGGTCATCTCCGCGGATCCCAAGTGGGACTACGTCATCCTTGACGCCGGCATCGACAAGGGCATCGTCATCGGCTCCCGCCTGGTGGTGATGCGCGGCGACCGCAAGATTTGCGAGCTGGACGTGACGCTGGTGGAATCCAACCGCTCCAGCTGCGATATCATCTACAGCACCATCCGCCCGGGTGACCGCGTGCTTCCCGGTGACCACGTGTACGCCGTCCGCGATGACAAGTAAGAACAACCCCTCTCTCCCATACTGACATGAAACTTTACCAGTTGATATTGACGCTCGTGGTCCTGCTCTTCGGCGGGGCGGCCGTGTACTACTCCTGCGACCAGGACAAGGTGATGGACCTGCTGATCGCCACACACGGCGGCGGCCAGCAGGTGGCCGACCCGGACGCGCAGGGCCTGCGCAAGGTGAACCAGGAGCTGGAGGCGGAAGCCGCGCGCATCTCAGAGGAGCGCGCGAACGCCATCAAGGCCACGGAGAGCGCGCAGAACGTGATGAACGACCACCACAACCAGCGCGATGACGCCGAGACCCTCCTGAACACCCACAAGAAGGAGCTGGCGGACGTGCAGGCCAGCGTGGACGCCCAGCACGCCAGCGTGGAGGCCCTCATCGCCTCCATCAAGGAATCCCTCAAGGATTTGGAATCCTCCGGCATTCCGGACATCTCCGCAGACCAGTCCTGCTCCGAGGTGCTGGAGAGCATCCGCGAGTTCGTGGCTCGCCAGCAGGCCCGCAAGAAGGACCTGGACCAGCAGCTCAAGGACGCCATCGCCGCCCACAAGGCCGCGGCCGTGAAGCTGGCCGGCGAGAAGGACGAGCTGGCACGCGCCACCCGCGTGAACACCAACTTCTTCAACGACTACAGCAAGAACAAGGACGAGTTCCCCATTGTGGCCGTTGACCGCCGCTGGAACTACGTGACCTTCTTCGTGGGCAACGACAGCGGCCTGGTGGCAGGCGACGACAAGACCCTGATGGTGAAGCGCGGCGCGGACGCCGTGGCGAACCTGAAGATCATGAGCATCGACGACGGCCTGGTGGTGGCGCAGTACTCCGATTGCGAGGTGCCGCACATGGCCAATCCCGCCACGGTCAACCACCCGCACGTGGGCGACACGGTCTTCCGCATCAAGCCGCTCGGCCGTTGATCCGCTGCGCAGCGCGTAAGGATTTTCTCCGGCCGCCTGCCTGCAAAGGGCAGGCGGCCTTTTCTATCCCCCCAAAAACAATCTCACACCAAACCATTCCACAATCATGATGCACCCCACAGCCAAACTCCTTGCCGCGGCCCTGCCGCTCGCCCTCACGCTGGTATCCTGCACAAGCGGCGCCATGCCCGCCGTGCCCGCCAGCAACCACAACCGCACCGTGGTGGCCCCCAGCGGCACCACCAAGAACCTGAAGCCCTGGAGCAATCCCACCAAGCAGGAGGGCGACGCCACGCTCGGCCCGCTCAGCGGAATCTCCGAGCGCCGCTAGGCGCCGCCCGCAAACACCGCGTGCACACGCCATGACCCGCGCAGAGCGTGCAGCCCTGGTGGCCGCGGAATTCGACCGCGCGTTCCCGCACCCGGAAGTGCCGCTGCACCACCGCGACGCCTACACGCTGCTGGTGGCGGTGATGCTTTCCGCGCAGTGCACGGATGCACGCGTGAACAAGGTGACCCCCGCCCTGTTCCAAGCCGCGCCCAACCCGCAGGCCATGGTGGAGCTGGGCTGGCGGAAGGTGCGCGGCTATATCGCCACCTGCGGGCTCACGGAGACCAAGGCGCGCCGGATTGTGGAAACCTCGCGCCTGCTGCTGGAGCGCCACGGCGGCGCCGTGCCCTCCACCTTTGAAGAGCTGGAGGCCCTGCCCGGCGTGGGGCACAAGACCGCCTCCGTGGTGATGAGCCAGGCGTTCGGCCACCCCGCCTTCCCGGTGGACACCCACATCTTCCGCCTGGCGCGCCGCTGGGGCCTTTCCCGCGGCACCACCGTGGAGAGGGTGGAGGCCGACCTGAAAAAGGCTTTCCCCATGGAATCCTGGGGGCGCGTGCACATCCAGTTCGTCCTCTGGGGCCGCACCCGCTGCCCCGCCCGCGGCTGCAAGCCCCCCTGCCCCATCTGCGCGCAGCTGGCGGGAAGGTGAGAATTAGGATTAAGATTAGGATTAAGATTAGGAGATGAATGGCGGCGCACGCGCGCTGTGCGGGAAATTGTCCGCGCCGCTTGCGGTGCGTTCCTAATCCTAATCTTAATCCTCATCCTAATTTCGCAGCCCATGCGTCCAAAATATTTCCCCGGCACTCACGGATTAGGCTTGACCTTTGGGCGGGAAAGTAGTTCAATACGCGCCCGTCGTTATCGAATCATGTTGGTCTGTCAGCTCAAATCGAAGATACACCGCGCCATGGTGACCCGTGGCGATGTGGAGTACGAGGGAAGCATAGAGATCCCCCAGGATTTGGTGGAAGCGGCTGGGCTGTGGCCCGGCGAGAAGGTGCTGGTGGCCTCCGTGGCCACGGGCAACCGCTTCGAGACCTACGTGCTGGTGGGCCCGCCCAAGACCGGCCAGATCATCGTGAACGGCGCCGCCGCGCACCTCGTCAAGGCCGGCGAGCGCGTCATCATCATGAGCTTCGCCCTAGACGACAAGCCCATCAAGCCGCAGCGCATCATCTGCAACGAGAAAAACGAAATCATCGCCTGAGCCTTTACAAACCCCCAACCATCAGATAAAATCCAGCCATGCTTAACGCCGCCATCTACATCGTCTTTGCCATTCTTCTCATCGTCTGCGCGCTGCTGCTGCTCGTGGTGCTCATGCAGCGTCCCAAGCAGGAAGGCCTCGGCGCCGCGTTCGGCGCGCAGATGACCGACCAGGCGTTCGGCGCGCAGACCACGGATGTGCTCAAGAAGGGCACGGTGCTGTTCGGCACGCTGTTCATGGTGCTGTGCTTCGCGCTCACGCTTCTGATGAACCACCGCTTCCAGCTGCAGAAGTCCCAGCTGGGCACCCAGGCCGTGCCCGCCGCCACCGCGGAGGCGCAGAAGGCCGAGGAACCCAAGCAGGAGGACGCCCAAAAGGAGCAGGCCCCCGCAGCCGAGCAGACTCCCGCCACGCCCGCGCAGGACAACCTGGAAAACCTGGTGACCCCCGCGCCTGCCGCCGAGCAGCCCGCAGCCCCTGCGGCTGAAACTCCGGCCCCCGCGCCTGCTGCAGAGCAGCCTGCTCCCGCAGAAGCCCCTGCCCCGGCACCCGCGGAGTCTTGATGCTCCCGCACCCACCCTTTCCCAACCCCAACCAGCCATGAAGTTCGACAGCCTCACCCAATTGACCGCGGAGGCCGCCAAGGAGACCGTGCAGGGCACCGTCTTCGCACAGGTGGCCCAGAACAACACCCGCACCACCAAGCAGGGCAAGCCCTACCTGGAAATCGTGCTGGCGGATGCAGACGGCAGCGTGTCCATCAAGGTGTGGGACAACGCACCGTGGCACGGCGCCTTCGCCCCGCTGCAGCCCAACACCGCCGTGGCCGTCACCGGCAACTGGCAGATGAACCAGTACGGCATGGATGCCGCAGACCTGGACGTGCGCCCGCTCACCCCGGACGAAGAGGAGGCCATGCTCTCCGGCAGCCCGCAGCTGCATGAGCGCCAGGAGAACGACTGGGCGCAGATCACCGGGATGGCGGAGGGCATACGCGACCCGCGCCTCAACATGCTCTGCCGTGCGCTGCTGGAGACCTTTGAAGCGCGCTTCCGGCGCTCCGGCGCGGCCCGCGGGTTCCACCACGCGCGGCGCGGCGGCCTGGTGGAGCACACCGCCGGCGTGATGCGCAACGCGGACGCCCTGTGCGGCGCGTACCCGCAGCTGAACCGCGACCTGCTGCTGGCGGGCGCGCTGTTCCATGATTGCGGCAAGATGTGGGAGAACTGCTTTGAGGAGCACAGCTTTGTGATGCCCTTTGTGGAGAGCGGCGAAATGCTCGGCCACATCACCATGGGTATCGAGATCATCAACAAGCTCTGGTCCCGCATCTACACCGACGAGCGCAAGGAGCAGTGGAAAGACCTGCAGCCCGCCTCCGAACAGGTGCGCCTGCACCTGCTGCACATGGTGGCATCCCACCACGGCCTGCTGGAGTACGGCTCCCCCGTGATGCCCAAGACCCCGGAGGCGCTTATCCTGCACCACGCGGACGACATGGACGCCAAGATGGAGATGTTCGCGCAGGCGTACGCCACCCAGCCGGAAATCGGCAAGGGCATCCTGCAGAAAAAGCCGCCGCTGCCCACCAACGTGGTACGGCCGCTGCCGCCCTGTGAACAGGCATGATCGAGGCCGCGCTCACCATCCTCTCCGTGTGCGTGCTGCTGGTGCTTTCCCAGCTGAGCCCGGGGCCGGATTTGTTCCTGGTGGTGTACACGGCGATGTCGCGCAGTTTCCGCTCCGCGTGCATGGTGGTCACCGGCATCACCGCCGGATTCGCCATCCAGACCGCGCTGGTGTGCACCGCGGGCACGCAAATCATGGACGAGCCGTGGAGCAAATGGCTTCTCGTGGCCGCCGCGCTCTGGCTCCTCTACCTCGCCTGGAAAATCTTCCCCCGCAAGTTCGGCGCCGTGGAGATTGATTCCTCCACGCAGGTCAAGCCCGGGGCGGGCGCGCTCTTCCTGCAGGGCTTCCTCTGCAACGTCCTCAACGTGAAATGCCTGCTCTTCATCAGCGGGCTCAGCCTTGGCCCCATCCGTATCTACGGGGATGCCATTCCCTGGTTCACCCCCGCCCTGGCCGTCGGCCTCATCCTCGCCAGCCAGTTCGGATGGATGCTCTGGAGCTGGCTCCTCCAGCGCAACCCCATCCGCGCCTTCTACCTCCGCCACGCCGCCGCCATCGACGCCACCTTCGCCGTCCTCCTCGCCATTTTCGCCATCATCATCCTCGTGGAGTGAGGGCTAACGCCATCCTCTCCCGGGTTTCCATGAGGCGAAGGAGCTTTGCTCCATGACTGGACCGAGCCATTCCAAAATCTCCGCCATAACCGCTGCGAAATCCTTGGACGGAAGCACGACCTTGGGTTTTCGCATGTATGTGGCGGATTTGAGCTTGGTGACATAGGTCGCCCATTCGGGCTGGTGGGAGTCGATGAAATCAGCATTCCTGAGCGACACGTATTTTTCCGGAGATGTCCCGCGGCGCTCGAAGGTCTGCCTAATGGCTTCCTGCAGGCTTGCCATCTTGAATGCGTAGTGGTGCATCAGGAACCAGAGGTCGTAAAAGTCTTTCATGCGGGAATTGAAGCGCCCCAGTTCCACCATGGCCTGCCATTTTTCCGCCACCATTGATTCCCGCGAGTAACAGAGCAGTTTGGCCGTGGGCTGACCGGGTATCGTCGGTGGGTATTGCAGCTCCACAGGCTTTGGGTATATCTCATCGCTGAATCCGATATCCACCGACACCGCACAGGGTTCGCCGGCAACATTCGCGTTCAGGGTCACGCGAACGCCGACATACAGCGCGTCCTTCATGATTTCGGAGGTGCGCATACTGCCTGCATCAAAGGTCACGTTGTCGGAACCGTGCGTTTTGGCGTGCAGGATGGAACGGAACACGCGGGCGATGTTCTCCGGGGAATTATCCACCCGTCCCAGCAGGTCTATGTCCATGGTGGTGCGGGCGGGCGCCGTGCCCATCCCCATGAGCAGCATGCCTCCTTTCAGAAAGAAGGAGCCGGCGTGCGGCGAACATGAAAGCCGGTACAGGAAGCGCTCCATGGCATAGTGCGTGAGCAGCTGCTTGTACGAGCAGCCGGTTTCCTTGGCGCGCGCGGCGAGTGTTTGGCGAATGTTCATGCGAGTGCCATCTTCAGGTACGGGGTGATGAGGCGGCTTGCGGAAAGGCGGCGGGCAATGTCATCCAGCTTCCAGGTGTCCAGCTTCTTTTGCTGCCGCGCCATGGTCAGCGCCTCCATAAACACATCCAGCCCGATTTTATGGCGGTAGCGGAAACAATCAACCAGCGTGCGCTCAGGAGACGTGACGCGGTACGGTCCGAACTCACCACGATATTCGTCCACGCCTATTTCCGCCCATTCCCTCTTGGTTGCCCATGCCTTGACCGGATAGTCGTACACCCTGGGCATCCGCACTCCTCTGGGAAGCGCCACCGACAAGTATGCCGGTATCTGCGTGGTGATGCCGTGGTGGCTCAGTGCGGATATCAGATTCATGGTCGCCGCCGGTTGGCGCGCCGTGATCCATTGGATCATCTTTTCCTCCGTGGGTAGCTCGTCGGCATTCACGAAAAAGCCCGGCATCAGCCGTATCAGGTCGCCCTTTGCTTCCCGATAGTACAGCGTGCCGCGTGATACTTCCTGTTTCTTTGCCATGTTGTCCTTTTGAACAAATTGTATACAAATGATAGCATTTGTCAACATAATTTTCAAAAAGGTGCGCTCGGCCGCTCACGGCGGCTTGCGGTGTGGATATACCCCGCCGCCCGTCTTGGAAAATCACGCGGCATGGCCGCGCAGAACATCAAGAATCGTCAATCCTCAACCGTAAATTGCAAATACGTGTGGATTGTTGCTTGCCTTTTAGTTCGGGAAGCCGTATAATCGCCCCCGCAAAGACGTATTGCACTATGAACGACATTATCACGACCGCATGCAAGTTCGTCACGTCCTCGATTGGCCGCAAGATTATCGTGGCCCTGACGGGATCGTGTCTCCTCCTGTTCCTTGTGGGACACCTGGCCGGCAACATGACCATCTACGGGGGCTGCCCTGCGCAGGGCGAGCCCTCCTGGATTGACGCGTACGCCACGGGTCTGCACTCCATGCCCGTATGGCTGCTGATGTCCATCCGCCTGGGGCTGCTGCTCATCCTGCTCATCCACGTGTGCTTCACGCTGGTGTTGAAGTGGGAGAACTACCACGCCCGCACGCACTACCAGAAGGAGGGCACGATGAAGGCCACGCTCTCCAGCCGCACGATGGTGCTCACGGGTGTGATGATCTTCTGCTTCCTGTGCTGGCACCTGTGGCAGCTCACCTTCAACGGCGACCCGCACGACTGCTACAACCACGTGGTTGCGGCGTTCCGCAACGGGTGGTGCTCCCTGTTCTACATTGTGGCGCTGTGCTGCCTGTTCATGCATGTTCGCCACGGTGTGCAATCCGTCTTCCAGACCTTCGGCCTGAACACCCGCAAGGTGCGCCCGCTCTACAACATCGTGGCCGTGCTCTTCGGCGTGGTGCTCTGCGGCGCCTTCATCTCCATCCCGGTGGCCGTGCTTACCGGAATCCTGCACTAAACCTCAACCCTCAAGCCGATTATGAACGACATCCAGTTTCCCGTAAGCGACTACATGCCCTCCTCCTGCATCCCGGAGGGCCCCATTGAACAGAAGTGGACCAAGTACAAGCGCGAGGCCAAGCTCATCAACCCCAACAACCGCCGCAAGTACACGGTGCTGATAGTGGGCACGGGCCTGGCGGGCGGTTCCGCCGCCGCCACCCTGGCAGAGCTGGGCTACAACGTGAAGTGCTTCTGCTACCAGGACAGCCCCCGCCGCGCGCACTCCATCGCCGCGCAGGGCGGCATCAACGCCGCGCACAACTACCAGAACGACGGCGACTCCGTGTACCGCCTGTTCTACGACACCGTGAAGGGCGGCGATTTCCGCGCCCGTGAGGCGAACGTGTACCGCCTGGCAGAGGTTTCCGCCAACATCATCAACCAGTGCGTGGCGCAGGGCGTGCCCTTCGGCCGTGAATACGGCGGCCTGCTGGACAACCGCTCCTTCGGCGGCGCCCAGCTCAAGCGCACGTTCTACAGCCGCGGCCAGACCGGCCAGCAGCTCCTGCTGGGCGCCTACCAGGCCATGGAGAAGGAAATCGGCAAGGGCCACATTGAGATGCACCCCCGCACCGAGATGATGGACCTGGTGGTTGTGGACGGCCACGCCAAGGGCATTGTGGTGCGCGACCTGGTGACCGGCGAAATCAAGAGCTACGCCGGCGACACCGTGCTGCTGGCCACCGGCGGCTACGGCCGCGTGTTCTACCTCTCCACCAACGCCATGGGCTGCAACGTGGGCGCCGCATGCGCCTGCTGGAAGAAGGGCGCATACTTCGCCAACCCCTGCTTCACGCAGATCCACCCCACCTGCATCCCCGTGAAGGGCGACTACCAGAGCAAGCTCACCCTCATGTCCGAATCCCTCCGCAACGACGGCCGCATCTGGGTGCCCAAGAGCCGCGAGGTGGCAGAGAAGATCCGCAAGGGCCAGATGAAGCCCAGCGATGTGGCCGAGGGCGACCGCGACTACTACCTGGAGCGCAAGTACCCCTCCTTCGGCAACCTGGCCCCGCGCGACATCTCGTCCCGCGCCGCCAAGGAAGCGTGCGACGACGAGCGCGGCGTGGCCCCCACCGGGCGCGGCGTGTTCCTGGACTTCAAGGACGCCATCGCGCGCATGGGCAAGGAGTGGATCGACGGCCAGTACGGCAACCTCTTCGACATGTACGAGGAAATCACCGACGTGGACCCGCACGAGCAGCCCATGATGATCTACCCCGCCTCCCACTACACCATGGGCGGCCTCTGGGTGGACTACAACCTGCAGTCCTCCATCCCCGGCCTGCACGTGCTCGGCGAGGCCAACTTCTCCGACCACGGCGCCAACCGCCTGGGTGCCTCCGCGCTCATGCAGGGCCTCTCGGACGGATACTTCGTCATCTCCTCCACCCTTCCCACGTACCTCACCACCATCAAGCCCGGCTCCGTCACCACGGCGGCCCCGGAGTTCAAGGAGGCTGAGGACGCCGTGAAGGCCCGCATCAAGAAGATGATGGACGTGAAGGGCACCAAGACCCCGGACGAAATCCACCGCGAGCTCGGCAAGCTCATCTGGGAAGACGTCGGCATGGGCCGCACCAAGGAATCCCTGATGGACGCCATCGAAAAGATTCCCGCCATCCGCGAGGAGTTCTGGAACAACGTCAAGGTTGTGGGTTCCACGGAAGGCATCAACGCCGAGCTTGAGAAGGCCTGGCGCGTGGCCGCGTTCCTGGATTTCGCGGAGGTGCTGTGCTACGACGCCCTCGCCCGCGAGGAATCCTGCGGCGCCCACTTCCGCTTGGAACACCAGCTGGACGACGGCGAGGCCAAGCGCGACGACGAGCACTTCGCCT
>JAKSOU010000100.1 GCA_024405435.1 Akkermansia sp.
ATCCAGAGATAAGCGACCTTTTTGAATTTTTTGTCGAATTATAATTGACTTAGTAAATCCCCTTAGTGTTTCTTCCAACCGGGGCGGTGGCGTTCCGCGAGTTCTGCAGCCACCTGCTCGATGCGGAGGCCCTTGGAAGCCAGCAGGACGATGAGGTGGTAGAACATGTCGGAGGCCTCGTAGAGCAGGCGGTCGTCGGTGCCGTGGACGGCCTCGATGACGGCCTCCAGGGCCTCCTCGCCCACCTTCTGGGCCATGCGGTTGAGGCCGTCCTTGAAGAGGGAGGTGGTGTAGGAGCCCTCGGGCATCTCCTCGCGGCGCTTGTTGATGAAGTCCTGCAGCTCGGTGAGGAAGAGCAGCGGGTTGGCGTCGTTCGTCTCGCCCCAGCAGGTGTCCGTGCCGGTGTGGCACACGGGGCCGTGCGGAACGGCGCGCACCAGGAGGGTGTCGTTGTCGCAGTCCGCCTTGATGTCCACCAGCTCCAGGAAGTGGCCGCTGGTCTCTCCCTTGGTCCAGAGGCAGTTTCTGGAGCGGCTCCAGAAGGTGACGCGGCGCGTGGCGAGGGTCTTTTCGTAGGCTTCGCGGTTCATGTAGCCGAGCATGAGGACCTGGCGGGTGGCGGAGTCCTGGATGATGGCGGGGACGAGCCCGCCGGATTTCTCGAAGTCGATGTCCATGGTGGTGATTTGCGGTTGAGTGTTCAAATGCGCACGCAGATTCCCTGTGCGCGGAGGTATTGCTTGAGGTCGGGGATGGCGATTTCGCCGAAGTGGAAGACGCTGGCGGCGAGGGCGGCGTCCGCGCGGCCGATGGTGAAGGCGTCCGCGAAGTGCTGCATGGCCCCTGCCCCGCCGCTGGCGATGACGGGGATGGGGAGCTCGTCGGAGAGGCGCGCGAGGGCGTCGTTGGCGAAGCCCTGCTTCACGCCGTCGTGGTTCATGCTGGTGAAGAGGATTTCCCCGGCACCGCGGTCGGCCACCTCGCGCGCCCAGTCGAACAAGCCGCGCCCGGTGGGCACGCGGCCGCCGTTGAGGTAGCACTCCCAGTTTCCGTCCGTGCAGCGGGCGTCGATGGCCACCACGCAGACCTGGGAGCCGAAGTGGGAGGCGATGTCCCCCACCAGCTGCGGGTTGCGGAGGGCGGCGGAGTTCACGCTCACCTTGTCCGCCCCGGCGTCCAGCATGCGCGCCACGTCGGCAAGCTCGTTGATGCCGCCACCCACGGTGAACGGGATGGAAAGCTCGCGCGCCACGCGCGTCACCATGTCGGTGAAAGTCTTGCGGCCCTCGTGGCTGGCGGTGATGTCCAGGAACACCAGCTCGTCCGCGCCCTGCTCGCTGTACGCGCGGCCCAGCTCCACGGGGTCGCCGGCCTCCCGCAGGTTGACGAAGTTGGTGCCCTTGACGGTGCGTCCGTCCTTGACATCCAGGCAGGGGATGATGCGTTTGGCTAGCATGGCGAGTTGCGGTTGAGAAGTGCGGGCAGGTCCAGCCGCCCCTCGTAATAGGCCTTGCCGAAGACCACGGCGGGCACGCCCGCGGCCTCCAGGGAAAGGATGTCCTGCGTGCAGGAGACGCCGCCGCTGGCAATCAGGCGGCATTCCGGGTGCGCCTGCATGATGCCGCGGTACAGCTCGGTGTTGGGGCCGCCGAGCGTGCCGTCGCGCGAAATGTCCGTGCAGAGCACGCGCGTGATGCCGTGCAGCAGGTAGAAGGAAACGAATTCGTCCAGCGACATGCCGCCGTCCTGCAGCCAGCCGTGGGTGCGGATGCGGCCGTCCTGCGCGTCCGCGCCCACAATGAAGCGGTCCGCGCCGAAAGCTGCCGCCCACTGCAGCAAGGTTTCCGGCTGCGTGGCGGCCAGGCTGCCCACGGTCACCATGGCCGCGCCGTGGTCGAACGCCGCGCGCAAGTCCGCCTCCTGCTTGATGCCGCCGCCGAAGTCCACCACCAAATTGGTTTGCGAGGTGATGCCCTCCAGCACATCCAGGTTGACGATGTGCGCGGCCTTGGCACCGTCCAGGTCCACCAGGTGGAGGCGCGCCACGCCCATGTCCTGGAAGCGCTTGGCCACGTCCACGGGGTTGGCGTCGTACACCTTTTGGGCGGCGTAGTCGCCCTTGGTGAGGCGGACGCAGCGCCCGCCGATGATGTCGATGGCGGGGATGGGCTCAATCATGGCAGAGGTGGATGAAGTTGGAGAGGATGCGCTCGCCCACGGGGCCGCTCTTCTCCGGGTGGAACTGGGTGGCGTAGAAGTTGCCGCGGCGGATGGCGGAGGCGTACGTGGTGCCGCCGTAGGTGGTGCGGGCGATGGCGTGCGCGCCGTCCGGCACGTAGTAGCTGTGCACGAAATACACGAAGGAGCCGGCAGGCACGCCGTCGAACAGGGGGGAAGAAACATCATCCAGCGTATTCCAGCCGATGTGCGGCACCTTGAGCCGCTGCCCCGCCGCCGCGCGGAAACGCTGCACGCGCAGCCCCGGGAACACGCCCAGGCACGCGGTGTCGCCCTCCTCCGAATGCTCGCAAAGGAGCTGCTGGCCGATGCAGATGCCCAGCACGGGACACGTCAGCGAGCGGATGACCTCGTCCAGCCCGCATTGCCGCAGATGCGCCATGGTGGTGGAGGCCTCCCCCTGGCCGGGGAACACCACGCGGTCCGCCGAGCGCAGCGCGGCGGGGTCGTCCGTCAGCACGGGCTCCACGCCGATGCGCTGGAGGGCATTGACGACCGAGCGGATGTTGCCCGCGTTGTACTTGACGACGGCGACCTTCATGAAAGACTAAAGCGTACCCTTGCTGGAGGGGAGGACGAGGTGGCGCACATCACGCTGCGCGGCCATGCGGAGCGCGCGAGCCAGCGCCTTGAACATGCTTTCCGCCATGTGGTGGGCGTTGTCGCCGCGCGCGGAGACGGAGAGGTTCATCAGCGCGGCGTCGCTCAGGCTCTTGAAGAAGTGCATGAACATCTCCGTGGGGATGCCGCCCACGCTCTCCGCGCGGAACGTGGCATCCCACTGCAGCCAGGGACGCCCGCCGAAATCCAGCGCCACGCGGCACAGGCAGTCGTCCATCGGCAGGCAGTAGCCGTAGCGGGATATTCCCAGCTTGTCGCCCAGCGCGCGGCGCAGGCAGTCGCCGAGGGCCAGCGCGGTGTCCTCCATGGTGTGGTGGGCATCCACCTGCAAATCACCCTTGGCGCGGATGGTAAGCCCCATGCCGCCGTGGTGGGAAATCTGCTCCAGCATGTGGTCGAAGAAAGGCAGCCCGGTGTCCACGCTGCACACGCCGGGGCGGTCCAGCTCCAGCTTCACGAACACGTCCGTCTCGCGCGTGGTGCGGTGCACCTCCGCGGCGCGCTCGCCCGCCACCACGATTTCCAGCACCTTCGCCCAGTCCATCTCGCCGCCGATTTTCAGCGCGCGGCAGCCCAGGTTCTGCGCCAGCTGCACATCGGTGTCGCGGTCGCCGATGACGTAGCAGGCGTCCATATCGTACTCCCCGCCCATATACTCGGTGAGCATGGCGGTGCCGGGCTTGCGCGTGGGCGCGTTGTCCTGCGGGAAGTGGGTGTCGATGTGGATGGCGTCGAACACCACGCCCGCGCTCGCCAGCGTGTCCAGCAGCAACCGCTGCAGGGCGTCGAACGTTTCCTGCGGGTAGGCGGACGTGCCGAGGCCGTCCTGGTTGGTGACCATCACGAGCTCGTACCCCGTGAGCTCGCGGATGGCGGCGAGGGAGCGGATGGCGCCGGGCAGGAAGGAGAATTTCTCTAGGGAATCCACCTGCTCGTCTGCGGGCTCGTGGATGATGGTGCCGTCGCGGTCGA
>JAKSOU010000101.1 GCA_024405435.1 Akkermansia sp.
TCGGCGGTCACGTCCTTGGGCTTGCTCCAGCTCTTGCCGTTCTTGGAGAAGCAGACGAAGTTGTGGATGGTCTTGGGATCGGTGCAACCCTTGGGCACGTTGCCGCGCTCCTTCACCCCCTTGGGGTACTTCTGGAAGAAGAGCACGATGTTCTTGGTGGCCTTGTCGTAGATGAGGCAGGGGTTGTTGTACGTGTCCTCGCCGGAGGCCGCGGCCACCACCATCTTGGACCACTTCTTGCCGTCCTTGCTGGTGCAGACGACGATGTCGTTCATGCCCTGGTCGGTAGCGGCTTTACGACCCTCCGCGGCGGCGATGAGGGTTCCGCCGGCGTTGATGATGGAGGGGATTCGGATGCTGGGGTAGTTGTTGCCCTGCTTGGGAGCGAAGACCACCACGGATTCCTCCACGGGCGTCTTGTCAGCTGCGGGGGCGAGGGATGAAGCGACCGCGAGCGCGGCCACGATGGTGCAGACGAGAGTTTTCATGGGAGATTATTCTTTAGCTTTGGGAAGGAAGAAGAAGAAGGCGCCGCAGATGACCATGAGGACGCCCGCCACGCTCAGCGGGATGCCCAGGTCCACGTTGTTGTCCTTGAGCACGCCGCCCAGGGTGGAGATGATGGCACCCGCTGCCACGGAGGTGAGGTTGAGCAGGCCGTAGCCCGTGGCGGAGAAACGCTCGTCAATCTGCGAGCGCAGCACCGGCATGAGCGTGGCGTCCAAAGAGCCCTGTGCCACACCCTGCATGGAAACCAGCGCCACGGTGGCGCCCAGGCCAAGCGCAATCGGCACGCCCAGCGCAGGCAGCATGGCGATGATCACGCAGGGACCCGCCAGGCAGAAGCAGATGCCCGGCACATAGGCGCGGGCGTTCTTGTTGCGCAGGTACCAGCGGTCCGCCACCACGGCGGCCAGCAGCACGGCAATGTATTTGGCGATGTTGATCCAGAAGGTGGCGGTGGGTCCGGCCTCCGCCTCGGAGATGCCGAACATGTCCTGCAGCAGGCGCGGGTACCAGCCCATCAGGAACCAGTTGGCGAAGCCCGCGCAGGCGTACATCACCAGCAGCATGGCCATCGCGCGTCCCGTGAACAGACTCTTGAGCACCTGGCCGATGGTGAAGTCGTTGGCGGCCTTGTCCTCCGCCGCGGCTTCCACGGCAGCCTCCTCCTCGGCGGGCTCCTCCGCGTTCTCCGCGGCGGGCACGGTGTTCTTGGAGGGGTCGTGCAGGAAGAAGATGACGATGATGGCGTATGCCACGCCGATGAAGCCGAAGGTTTCAAAGGTGAGGCGCCAGCCGAGGTTGTATGGCGCGCCCGCCATGAGCGCGCCGCAGCCGGCCAGCATTTGTCCGGCGTAGATGCCGCTCATGTGGATGCCCGTGGCCATGGAGCGCGTGCTGCCGCGGTGGTAGTCGGAGATGAGCGCCAGCGCCGCCGGGATGTAGAAGGCCTCGCTGATACCCATGGCGCCGCGCCACAGCAGCAGCTCCTCGTAGGAGGCGGCCTTGCCGGTCATGTAGGTGACAAAGGACCACACCACCAGCGAGCACAGGATGATGAACTTGCGGCTGTAGCGGTCCGCCAGGTAGCCGCCCACGGGGCTGAGCGCCGCGTACACGATGAGGAACGCGGAGGTCACCATGCCGAACTGGGCCTGGTCCATGGCAATGCCGTCCGCGCCTTCCGTGATGGATTTGTTCAGCACGGCCAGCAGCTGGCGGTCGAAGTAGTTCAGCATCACCACCACCCACAGCACGATGACGGCTATCCACGCCCACTTGCCCGGCCCGTGCAGTGGCGAGGTCTTGGGCAGCGGGCGCGATTTCACGCCCGTCTTCATGACGATGAGGATGGCCACCACGGCCACGGCGATGGCCGCCCACGGTGTGGCGCCCGCCATGGATGCGCAGGCGTCCAGGATGGATTGAATGACAGCGTTCGGTGCTTCGGGAGAGGGGTTCATGGTTGTAAGGTTAGGTTATTTGTTGATGGAGATGTGGAAGATTTTGGGGGTGCGGACACCGGGGTGGGTCTCGCCGGAGATGGTGAGGATGATGGAGCCGTCGGTGGCGCTGGGGAGGGTGGCGACGCCGAGCGGGAGCTCACCGGCCTTGGCCCAGGCACCGGTGGCGGGGTCCAGGCGGTAGATGAAGCGGCTCTGGCCAGGGTGCTCCTCCGGGGCTTGCCCCTTGAGCGAGGCGCGGTAGTACTCGCCGGGGTCGCCGCCGATGAGGTAGAGCCCGCCCTCCACGAAGGGCATGGGCGTGGCGGCGCCCACCAGCGTTTCAGGGGCGTCCGCCGCCGTGCTCCAGGTGTTGGCGGCGGGGTCGTACACCAGCGTGGTCTTGAGGTAGGTGCGCTCCGCCTTGCCGTTGGCATCCGGGTGCAGGGAGCATCCGCCCGTCACGTAGATCTTGCCGTTGGCGGTTCCGGCCACGGCCAGCTGGCGCCCGGCGTCCGGCATGGGCGCGAGCTCCTGCCAGCCCTTCTGCGGGTCGGCCATGTTGAGCTTGAACACGCGCTTGAGGGCGGCGGTGGAATCCGGCTTCTCCTGGCCGCCGATGATGTAGAGGTCGTCTCCCAGCACGGTGTAGGCGGGATAGCCGCAGGTGACCGGCAGCTCCGGCAGCGCGGTGGTCTGCAGCGTGTCCGGGTTGAGCAGCAGGGCCTTGCTAAGGTGGCCGTCCGCGTTGCAGCCGCCCGCAATGAAGATGTCGCTGCCGTGCGCGCCCACCGCCGCGTACGCCACGGGGTAGGGCAGCCGGGCGGGCGCGTCCTTCATCTGGCCGGAGGCGGAGTAGGACACGGAGCCGATGGTGTCGTAGAAGACCTTGGCGCCGCGCTCCTCCGGGGTCTTGGCGCCGGGCTTGGCGTTCGGGAAGTTGGCGCCGCCGAAGAAGATGACGGCGCGGCGCCCGTCGTCCGCGCGGTTGAGGCCGACGGCGCCCATTCCTGCGCGGCCGATCGAATCCGGGATGTTCAAATGCTGCGCCACGTGCAGGGAGACCTGCTGCTGGGAAGATTCGTCCGCGGGGATTTCATCCGTGGGCGTGAGCACTTCCGCCGCGAGCGGCAGGGCGAGGGCGAGAGTCAGGAGATAGAGTGTCTTCATTGCTGTCTTCTGGTTCGGGGTTTGAGAGAGAGGGGGGTGATTGTCAGCGTATCTTGACGCCCCAGACTTCGTTGGAGCGCTTGCCGGGGCGTTGCTCGCCGTTCACGATGACGGCCAGCCCGTTCCACACGGCGCAGGGAAGCACGGCACGCGCGGCGGCCACCGTCCCGGCGTCGTGCCACGTGTCGTTGGCGGGGTTGTAGCACAGGCTCTGGTTGTGGAAGCCCGGATGGTTGGCGGGCGTGTAGCCCTTCACGGTCGCGTCGTCGCCGCCCAACAGGTAGATGCGGCCGTCGATGACCGGTGCGGGTGTGGGGGCCGCGCCGCAGAAGTGCGGCAGGTGCGCCAGGCGCCGCCAACCCGTGGATTCGCTGTAGCTCCAGGCCTCGGTGAGCATCTCGCGCGCCATGCGGCCGTTCTCGCCCTCCACAATGCCGATGCCGCCCAGCACGTACAGAATGTGGCCGATGGCGGCCATCTGGTGCAGGAAGCGCCCGCGGCCCGGCAGGGCGGGGGCCTCGCTCCAGGAGTCTGCGGCGGGGTCGTACACCCATAGACGGCTTTCTGCATCCTGCTCGCCCACGGCCACGCTGCCGCCCTGCACGTAGACCTTGCCGCCCATCACGGCGGCGGCGTGCCCGGTGAGCGTGGTGGGAAGCGGGGCCACCGCGCGGCAGGTGACATCACCGTTTGCGTAGGTGAGCATGTAGCAGTC
>JAKSOU010000102.1 GCA_024405435.1 Akkermansia sp.
TGCGGAAGGAGAGCGCCTTGTCCTCGTCCGTGGAGGGTATCACCTCGTTGATCATCGTGAGGTTGCGCAGCAGCTCCAGCTTGTCGTCGTCCTCCAGCAGGGATTTTCTGCCGTACAGGCGCCACAGCAGGTCTGCGTTCGGTACGGATACTATCAGGTAGTCGCCAAGCTTCTTGGCGTCCTCGAAGAAACGGATATGGCCGGCGTGGAGCACGTTGAACGCTCCGGAGACGAATACTTTTTTCATGGTTGTAAGATGGGGGGAGTGGTTAATGGAGAGTTATTTTTCCAGCCCGAGCCAGCGGTAGAAGGCGCGTGCCGGGTTGAGGTCTATCTTGGGAAGGTTGAGGCAGGAGCCGACGGCTCCCAGGGGGTGTTTGGCGGGGGCGGTATCGGGGGCCGGCAGGAGGGGCTCCCCGGAAAGGTGGCGGCGCAGCAGTGGTATGGCCACGGTGGTGCCCAGCTGTAGCAGCAGGGCAAGCCACGGGTGGCCGCTGCGCGCACCGATGACGGCTCCCTTCCGTACGGCGCGTGCCGCCGCGCCCGCCACCAGAGCTCCGCCGACCATGGAGGCCAGCGTTTTGAACGTGCGGTACCCGCTGGAAATATCCGGCACCAGGCCCTGCACTTGAGCCTGTGTTCGGACTGCGGAATCCAGCATGGCCTTGCGGGATGCGGCCACGCGCATCAGCGCTTCGCGTCGCTGTTGAGCATAATCTTGAGGCATTGTATGTCCTTTTGGAGTTCTTCTCGGGTTTGCGGAGCCACGGGGCCTGGCTTGCTGCACACAAAGGCGCGCAGCAGGATGCCGCCCACCAGCAAGTTGAACAGCAGTAGCGCGCCCAGCGCCCAAGCCCACCCCAGAACCGGGGCCAGCAGCACGCAGCCAAGCGCGTTCATCAGCGCGTACGCCGCAAGCACAAACAGCAGCGCCGCAAGCAGCAGCGCCGCGCGCCGCGCCTGCACCGCCGTGTACTCCTGCAGCTCTACGCTGAACAGCTCCCCCAGCGCGCTCACGTGCTCCACCACTTCACAGGCGGTCTCGCGGGTACGCTCCACCACGCCCTGTCCCTTCTCGACCGGGCGCTGCACCAAGCTTCTAAGCCAGGTTGTCATGCGGGGAATCAGTTGCGGGAGCCGAGCAGCAGGCCCAGGATGAGACCCACGCCCAGGGCGCCGAGCACGCTGCCGGTGGGGTTGGCGCGCACGTAGTCCTCACCCGCCTTGTGGAGTTCCTTGGCCTTCGTGCAGGTCTCGTCCCAGTTGGCGTTGATCTGCTCTCGGGCATCCGTGGCGTACTTGCGGGCCTTCTCCACGTAAGGATCGGCGGCTTCGCGCACCTGATGGTACTTCTCCTCCGCGTAGGCGCGGGCGGCTTCCAGGCGGTCCTTGATTTCATTTGCCGGCTTCACTTCCGGCGTAGCGGTTTCGTTTTCCATAATGGTGATTCTGTTGTTGCTTTGCGTGTGCGGCATGCAACCGTGCATGCTCCACGCTTTATTATAGACACGCCCATTCCCGATTTGCAAGAAAAGTTGGCCCCTTTTCCTGCATTTTATGACACATGCGGGCACTTTTTGAAAAAAACATCGTGCATTCGGCGGATTTCATGCTTATATGGGTGTATGATGAAAGCGACATTCCCATCCTTGTGCCTGTGCATGCTCGTTGCGGCATGCCAAAGCAATCCCGTGTCCGTTGAGCCGGCGGAGCACCAACGCAAGATGGCCGACTCCCTGCAGTACATCGAAGGCTCGAACAAAGCCGTACGGCAAGCCGTCAAATCCGGCGATTACATTGTCGTCGAGAAGGCATCGACCGGATATGTGTACTACTACAAGGGCAAATCCTACCCCGATGCCGCGTCCATCCCCCCCGTCCGCCAAGTGGGCTTCGTGTATTTCCGCGGCCTTTTCCTGTATGCATGGGAGTCCGAGGTGTTGGGGAAGCTGCAGGCAGGGGGCGTGGACGTGCCGTATATCGTCTGGTGCCACAACGGCTTGGGAAATGTCCTCTCCCCTGCACACCGGCGTGTCAAGCGGGAATGACCCCCATCCCCCTACTTCTCCTTGTATCCCTCCACGGGCACGGGCTGGTACGGCTCCTCGTACACCGGCTGCTGCGGCGCCGGCCGGTACACGGGCTGCCGCACCACAACGCGCCGCACAATCGGCACCCGTACCTGAACGACCGGAGGTGCCACGATGACGGGAACGGGGGGCGGAACAACCACGCGCGGGTACACCGGCACAACCGCGCGCGGGTACACCGGTATAACTGGCCGCACGGGGTGAATCGGGTGCACGGGGTGGATGTGATGCGGTCTGTGGTGTGGCCCCGGATGCGGACGGGCAAAGGCGTTGCCGCTCATGCCCACGCCCACCAGGGCGGCGAGAGCCGCCACCATCGTCTTGCGGAGGATTTTGTTCATACGTGTGTTTCGGGAGTCACCGCTCCCTTCAACCGTATGGGCGCACCAGGCTCCCTTCCTTGTTTTGGAAATGACGCGCCGTAGCATGAAGAAAAAGCTCATCATCAAGTTGATTGGCGCCGCCCCGTCGGACCATTGGGGTACCTACAAGCTCACTTGGTGCGGCATCCTCCTGCACCGGGTGGATTGCGACCTCCCCTTCCGGCACGAAATCCACATCGAGTGATCGGGCCCGCAGCCACGCCAAATTGCCCGCCGCAGAATTATTGACTTGCCTTTTTGCCGCGGGTTGGGTAAGATTCCTCGGCTGAACGCAACTAGCATGAAAGCAATCCTGGCACTGGAAGACGGAACGATTTTTGAAGGCAAATCCTTTGGCGCCGCCGGAACCGCGGTGGGGGAGGCCTGTTTTGACACCAATGTGGTGGGCTACCAAGAAGCCATGACCGACCCCGCATGCAGCGGGATGGTGCTGGCCTTCACCTACACCCACATCGGCAACTACGGCGTTTGCGAGGAAGACAACGAAAGCGCGCGCCCGCACACCCGCGCCATCGTGGCCGGTGAGCTGGCGCGCCTGCACTGCAACTGGCGCGCGGACGAGCCGATGGAGCCCTGGATGCTCCGCCACGGCATCCTCGGTATCCAGGGGGTGGACACCCGCCGCCTGGTGGCCGTGCTGCGTGCCAAGGGTGCGCTGCGCGCGTGCGTGTCCACGGAGCTGGATGACGCCGCCGCCGTGAAGGCCGCGCAGGAGTGCGCCCCCATGCAGGGCAGCAACCTGGTGGACGCGGTGACCGCGCCCGAGGCCTATCACTGGGAGGGCGAGTCCCGCATCTGGAAACTTCCCAATAAGACCGCCGGAGACCTCACCAACTACTATGAGCTGGGCCCCGTGCAGCACAAGGTGGTGGCGTACGACTTCGGCATCACCCGCAACCTGCTGCGCTGCCTGCGCCGCGACGGCTGCGACGTGACCGTGGTGCCCGCCCACACCCCCGCGGCGGAGGTGCTGGCCATGAAGCCCGACGGCGTGCTGCTCTCCAACGGCCCCGGCGATCCCGCCGCGCTGCCGCAGGTGCATGCGGAAATCAAGAAGCTGGTGGGGCAGGTGCCCGTGTACGCCGTGGGCCTGGGCTGCCAGATGCTCGCGCTGGCGTTCGGCGGCAAGGCGGTCAAGCTCTTCAACGGTCACCGCGGCGGCGGCTGGTCCGTGAAAAACGTCCTCGACGGCAAGGTCTCCATCACCGCGCAGAACCACGGGTTCGCCGTGGATGCGGATTCCATCCCCGCGGAGCTGGAGGTCACCCACGTCAACA
>JAKSOU010000103.1 GCA_024405435.1 Akkermansia sp.
GGTGTCAACCTGTGGGGTGTCCCCCTCCGCATGTCAATCCCCATAACTCCGCCCGCTAGGGTCGGAGTGGTTCGTGGCACTATGGGTGGCGTCTCTCGTGCGCATGTTACCGCCAATCATTGCACGCCAAATCCCCCCCCTCCTACAGTTTTTGGAATACTGATGTCAAGAAGGATTGCATTTTTCCGCGCCGTTATGGGAATTTTTGCAGTGTCCCAAGCACGCCCGACGTCTGTGCCCGATATGCCCAATCCCCTGAAACCCGCACCGCATCCGGGTTCGCGGGCATGGTGTCCTCCTACAGTATTCCAAATGCTGTATACTAACCGATTATCAGGGTGACCGCCCTTGTTTACAACCAATATAAGAAAGAAATGAAAAGGACACTGACACTGCTGACACTACTGGGAGCCATAGCCGCCGCACCGCTGAACGCCAGGGAAGTGTGGTGGAAAGGCGTGACCCACGACCCGGAAACCCAGATGATGGAGGGGGCTATTACCTCGTACAAGCACAACCCGTATGCGGGGGCAGATTCCGAAATGTGCTGGGTGGCGGCGGCAAGCAACGTGATTGCCTGGTGGCAGGACCGCGTGGAGGAGAACGGCGCGCTCATCATCCCCAAAGAGGCGCCGCGCGGTTACGATGTGTTCGAGAAAGAGAGGTTGCTCTGGGCGAACGTGGGCGGCTACGAGGGCACGGCCATCCAAATGTGGATGACCGGGGCAGAAAAGCTTCTGCTCAGCCCGTACCCCGGCTACGATGCCACCGCAGAGGGCCTGAAATTCACCGGGTACTACCCGCGTCTGGCGGGCGCCAGCCTGAACTCCGCCAACTACAGGAACTCCTACGGCGTCAACCCGGAGACGGCGGCGCGGTTCAGCATCTATCCGCACTACAAGTACACCATGATCCAGACCCAGTGGTACCAGAACAGCAACTACAGCTACTTCGAGCCGGAGTTGGATAATTACCAGCGGGCCTCAAAACAGATTGTGGACTACATGGAAAACGACTGGGGCGTGGTCTGGGCCACCACCATCCACGCCATGACCGTGTACGGCGTGGAGGTGGATGAAAACGGCTTGCTCACCACGTTCTTCAATTCCGACAACAACAACCAGAACATGCCGTACGGCAAGTACTACGAGGTGAGCATCAAGAGAACGGAAAACCCCGACGGCTCCGCCAACGTGGCCACCAGTTGGGCCGGTTACAAGTTGAACACCATCGTCGCGGTCCGCACCACGGGTATCCGCTTCCTGGACTACGATGTCCGCGTGGGTGGAAACATTGTGGGCGAGGACGAGTTCCTGTTCTCCCACTACTGCAACCTCATTGTGGACGGGGCGGATGACTACAGGCTCCAATACGACCTGCGCGACGCCGGCGTGAAAGGCAGCCCCGTGGATGCCAAGAAGGTGAATCTGGTTACCTACGACGACGGCTTGTCCTATGAGGAGCAATACACCGACGAGGAGGTTCCCACGGGGCACATGCACTTGCAGGGCGGCCAGGTGACTCTGATAGACTGCGACCCCGAGCGTAAGAACCTGGACGGCGGCGGCCGTATCGAGGGCACCATCAGCTTCGAGAATTCCAAGGTGGCGGGAACCGACCGCACCCTCAAAGTGGACCGCACGGACACCATCGCCGGGGAAATCAACCTGGGCGCCACCAGCGGCACCAACACGCTGGAGGTGACGGAGGGCAACACCGCCTCCTTCGGCACGCTGAGCGGCTCGGGCGACCTGGACAAGACCGGCGCCGGCACCGCGGAGGTGACGGGCGCCCTGACCCTCCAGGGCGATATCCGCGTGCATGAGGGCAGCTTCGTCTTCGGCAAGGATGCCACCATCTCCGGGGCCGTCTCGCTCACCGTGTCCGGCGGTGGCGTGCTCAAGGGCAGCGGCACCTTCGCGAGCGTCACCGTGGATGATGGCGGCACACTCATCGTGGGCAACTCCCCCGGCCGCCAGACCTACACCGGCGACCTCTCCGTGAACCTCGGCGAGATTGTCTTCGGCGTCTCCGGATGGGAGAGCGCTGCGGATGAGGACAACGTCGGCTGGGGCTCCGGCACGTATTCCAACGTGGCCATGACCAACGGATCCCTCACGCTGGGAGAGGGCTGCCAAATCAGCTTCGGCGTGGCAGACGGTGCCCTCGACGCCCTGCTCAGCGGCAACGGCGGCAGCTTCTCCATGACGATTGCCACAGGCATCGGCAATGGAGATTACTTCGGTTCCGACCTACTGAGGCAGCTCGCCGACCAGACCATCTTCTACGTGGCCGACGAGGCGGGCGCCGCCATCGCCAACAATGCTGGGCTCAGCGCCGGCGACACCCTCAACACCCGCATCTCCGACCTGAGGTACGAGCTGGTGGACAACACGCAGCTGTGCATCACCGGCGTGTTCTGGCGGGACAACCCCATAGTGCCGGAACCCATGACGGGCACAATGACCCTGCTGGCCTTGGTCGGCCTTTGCGCCCGCCGCAGGAAGCGCTGATTTACGATCTACGATCATTGCCATCCCATAGCGCTCCGGTAGTGGAGCGCAAGCCCGCATGGTTGCGGGGAGGGGTCAGGGAAAATCGGGAATTTGGGTTTGGGATTTCGCTCGCATGTGTCCCAAAGGGATTTGGAGAAAGTCGGGATTGGCATGCAATGATTGGTGCCAACGAGCGCATGAGAGATGCAACCCATGGTGCCACGAACCACTCCGGCCCTGACGGGCGGAGTTATGGGGATTGACGTGCGGAGGGGGACACCCCACAGGTTGACACCTGTGGCTACGCATAGGTGGACACCGCCCCCTGCCTTGCGGCAGGGTGGGGTTCAATGTTAACGCGCCTGTCGGCGCGTGGAATCATGTTTCATCTGGCGGAGCGCCAGATGAAACTCATCCGCAACCGCGCCGGATGGCGCGGCTGAATACAAGCGCCCCACCCGAAGGGGGCGGCGCAATCTTATATGTAGCCACAGGTGTCAACCTGTGGGGTGTCCCCGCATGCCTACCAATCCCCATAACCCCGCTTGCCGGGGTGGTTCGTGACACTAACGCCTGCTCCTCTCCGAGCGTTTTTATGGGACGGCAATGATAGTACATAGTAAATCTCCCTAACAATTATCGGCCATGCACGAAATTTTGCTCGCCAAACAGGCGGAGCTCTGCTACCTTGCGCGCCGACATGAAAACCCTGCGCAACATCACACGGTTCACGTACGAGAACACCTCCTTCCAGGGATGGCGCGTCACCCTCTGCCGCAGCCAGCGCCACTACACCCGCTACTTCTCCGACCGCCAGTACGGCGGTGAGGAAGCCGCGCTGCAGGCCGCCATGCACGCCCGCGCAGTCGTGCTCGCACGCCTGGCGGAACAGCCCAACAACCCCAGCGCCGTCTTCTCCCTCTGCCGCAGGGAAGAGCAGCCCGCGGCACTCCCCGCGGGCCTGCATGCACCCCGCCAACCGCGCCCCGCGCGCCGCGCACGCTGATTCCCCCGCAGCGCAAGCCTTTCCCAAACGTGTTTCGGTGTCCCGCAGCGCCGAAACACGTTTTTTTCGCAGGCGCGTGCAACCCACCCCGCAAATCGTGCCCGATTTTCCCGAATTTCTGCCAATTTTAGAACGTTTCCGCAAAAACATGCCACCCGCAAACCCGCTCCCCATGCGGGTTCCGGGACTTTCTGCAAAAAAAGTTCAAAAATTTTGCAGATTGT
>JAKSOU010000104.1 GCA_024405435.1 Akkermansia sp.
TCCCGCGTGCCGGACGGCAAGGTGTACAAGGCGGCGGACTTCAAGGACTCCACGCAGCTGGGCATCCTGGACAACATCTCCGCGCTGCGCTGGGTGAACCGCAACATCGAGGCCTTCGGCGGCGACAAGGGCAACATCACCGTGTGGGGTGAATCCGCCGGCGGCGGCATCTCCAGTATCCTCATGATCGCTAGGCAGGCCAAGGGCCTCTTCCAACGCGCCATCCCCATGAGCGGCGCCGCCAACCTCACCATCACCAAGCAGCAATACGAGCGCATGGACCAGGCTGGCGCCCTCATGGAGGCCACCGGATGCAAGGACCTGGACGGCTTGATGGCACTCACCGAGGACCAGATCCTGGAGGCCTTCAAGCAGCCCACCGAGCGTGTCGGTCTGGAGGGCACGGGCGGCGTGGCCCACCTGAACGGCGAGCCCCTGCGCGGCGAGGGCGGCATTGTGCCGGACAACCCCATGAAGGCCATTGAGGAGGGCGCCGGAGCGGATATCGACATGATGATAGGCACGGTGGCGGACGAGTGGCGCTACTGGGTGGCGGAGATGGAGCTGCCCACGCTGGGGGAGAACATGCAGGCCTACTACGGGTTCATGAAAGACACCGCCCTGCGCATCGGCAACCACGGCTCCACCACCGCGAGCGCTGCCCCGGAGGTGGTGAAGGAGTTCTTGGACTTGGCGCAGACGGAAAGCGACGAGTGGGACGCCAAGCACCCCGGTATTTGGAAATACACGGAAATCAACAACGAAAAGACCTTCCGCATTCCCGCCATCGCCCAGGCGGAAGCCCACGTGAAAGCCGGCGGCAAGGGCAAGACCTACATGTACTACTTCGCCAAGCGTTCCACCAAGGACCCCTGGCTCGGCGCCTGCCACTCCGTGGAGCTGGCCTACGTGTTCCTCAACCCGTACACCCACTCCGCCTCCGGAAAGGTGGACATGGAGCTCGCCAGGAAGATCAGCCGCGCCTGGACCAACTTCGCCCGCACCGGCAACCCCTCCATCGATGGTGTTGCCTGGCCGGAGTACGACCTCGCCAAGCGCGCCACCCTGGTCGTCGGCAACGACAATTCCGTCAAGGTGGTGAACGACCCCAAGCGCGAGCAGCGCGAACTCCTGCAGAACGCCCTGCGCAAGGCGGAGAAATAGGCTGCGGCGCAAACTTCAAAGGCCCATCCGGCATCTGCCGGATGGGCCTTCACTGTACGCGCGTGCTGCGCGCCTCTCTTTTAAAATCGTAAATTCCCTTACAGTTTTATATCGTAGAAGGTGTCGTACTTCTCGTGCAGCATGAGGCGCATGGTCTTGTTGGCCATGTCGTACACGGTGCCGTAGGTGGTTTCCCAGAGCAGGAGCGGGTTGTTTTCCGGGGTGACCACCTTGAGGGCCGCCGCATATTCCTCCATCTCTTTGCGGAGCTCGGGGTCGTAGCGCGGGGTCTGGATGGTGGTTTCCGAGCCGTCGCCGCCGACCCCGGTCTTTTCGGAATACCAGTAGGGCTTGGTGTTCAGGTCGTAGGCCTGGGTGTAGTGCACGCGGCGCATGAGGTTGTACATGCCCTCCACGGAGGTTCCCTCATGGTAGTGCTCCTCCAGTATCTGCATGCGCTCGAACCCCCACGGGTGGGAGTTGATTCCCGGCTGGGTGTGCAGGAAGTTGGTCATCACGCGCTTCTTGTCGGTGTAGCACAGCTGGTCGTTCACCACCTCCACGATGTAGCAGCGGTTGGAGTCGGCTATGATCCAGTGCAGGATCAATCCGCGGTTCATCACGCGGATGCTGCGCTTCTTGAGCAGCTCGATGGCCTCGTCAGCCGTGGCGGCGTGGTCCAGCACGTAGCGGCACACCATGAACATGGAGAGCTCCGGAGCGCCGGGGTCGGTGCCCCTCTCCGTGTTGTTGGAGTCCACGGGGTCCACCACGTGGGAGGTGCAGCAGAGCCCCTTCTCGTTCACGCCGTCCTGTGCCATGGTGGTGAGACGGGCCAACTGTTCGGGCGTGTTGTAGCGGTTGATGTCGTCGGGGGCGGTGATGGATTCCTTCATGTAGTTCGCCGGGTCTGCCGGGGCGAAGGTCATGGCCAGGCTGGCGTAGTGGTCCTTGCCGCCATCCGTCCACAAGATGAAAACGGGTGCGGGCGATATGAAATAGTCCATGTTGCGGCCCACGAAGTTTCCGTTGACCACGGAGGAGCAGCCGAAGCGCGGCACGGCGCACACACCCTTGGCGGCGGGCACCGCGGCATCATACGGCCCGTAGAAGTTGGCCTGTGCCTTGTCCATGCCGGCGCAGCGCAGGGTGTAGAGCCCGGGTTGCACCTTGGTGAGCTTCATGAGCTCCGCGGGCTTGGCGATAGGGATTCCCTTGGCGGGTGCGGGGGCTGCGGCGGGCGCCCCCTGGGGCGCGGCGGGTGCGGAAAGGGCGGTGCAGCATGCAAGCGCAAGGACCGCGGCGAATATCGTATGGCGGTTTCTCATGGTTATGGATGATAGTGTTCCCAACGTTCATCCATACCATGAACACGCTGTGGGAGCAAGTAAATAGCGCCCGCGCAACAGAAAAATCACGGCAGCCGCCACGCCGCGCGCAGGCGCACGTACTCCGTCCGCGGCAGCAGCACGTACACGGGGTGGCGCACCACGCTCAGGCGTGCGATGATGGCGCGCAGGTTCTGCTCATGCAGGGTGGTGCAGCCGGCGGTGGGGGCGGCGCCATCGTTTCGCCAGATGTGGAAGAAGATGGATGAGCCGCCGCCCAGCACGGGGCGCCCGGGCGTGCCGGCCGTGTTGTGGCAGATGAGCAGCTTGATGCTGTGCGGGTAGTCCGTCTGCTTCATCTGCTCATGCAGCTCCCAGGCCGTGGCGGCGGGGTGGTTCAGGCGGATGTAGCGGTTGTAGTACTGCGGCATGGAGAGGTCCGTCACCCACAGGTCGTTCGGGCCCACGTGCACCTCCGGCAGCGCGCGGTCGTGCCTCACCGGGGTCTTGGTGGTGGTCCAGAGCCCGCCGATGGCGAACACGCCCGCCGGGGAGCGGCCATCGCCTTCCTTCTTGAGCGTGGCGCCGCGCGGGTTGGCGTGCAGCCCCAGCCCCCACACCGTGCCGTTGCGCCCCAGGCGCGCGGGGAAGGGGCCCAGCACGCGCACCCACTGGCCGCTGGCGTTCTTCTCCACCAGCGACACCTGGGCCTGCGACGAGTTCCAGCCCTCCGTGATGCCCACAATGACCTGCGAGCACGATGCGGGAACCTGGGCGTGCAGAGCGCATGCCGCCACCAGCGCGAATACCAGTGCAAATATCCTCTTCATGCCGTGTATTCTACCACCCGCGCCCGTCCATGGCAACCCTGCGCGTGCTCCCCCTCAAAATCGCAAATCGGCGGTTGCAAGTGCAAATCCCTTGACTTTTCGCCGCCGTTCCCTATCATGGTGGCATGGCACAGCAAAACGCAATATCCCCCACGCGCGCCGAGAATTTCCCCGAGTGGTACCAGCAGGTCATCAAGGCCGCCGACATGGCGGAAAACTCCGAGGTCCGCGGCTGCATGGTCATCAAACCCTGGGGCTACGCTATCTGGGAGCTCATCCAGCAGCAGCTGGATGCCGAGTTCAAGCGCACCGGGCACACCAACGCCTATTTCCCCATGCTCATCCCCGTGGCCT
>JAKSOU010000105.1 GCA_024405435.1 Akkermansia sp.
AGCCGGTTGTCAGATTCGAACTGACGACCGTCCGATTACAAATCGGGAGCTCTACCACTGAGCTAAACCGGCGGGGTGCGCGCATTTTACTTGAAGCCGCGCGCGCTGGCAAGCCTTTTTTCTTGCACGGCGAGGGTTAGTGGATGCGCTTGAGCAGCCAGTGCAGGATGTCCTTCACGGGCACGCGCTCCTGCTCCATGGAATCGCGGTGGCGGATGGTGACGGTGTCTTTCAATGCGGGGTCGGAGCCCTCCTCGCCCAGGGTCTCGAAGTCCACGGTGATGCAGAAGGGGGTGCCGACCTCGTCCTGGCGGCGGTAGCGGCGGCCCACGGCCCCGCCCTCATCGTAGAACACGTTCATATACGGGCGCAGGGTCTCCTCAATCTCATGGGCGATGCGCACCTGCTCCTCGTTCTTCTTGAGCAGGGGGAAGATGGCGGCCTTGATGGGGGCCATGCGCGGGTGGAAGCGCATCACGATGCGGATGTCGCTCTTGCCGTCGGTGCCCAGCTCCTCTTCGTCGTAGGCCTCGCAGAGGACGGCGAGGACGGTGCGGTCGCACCCGGCGGAGGGTTCCACCACGTGCGGGATGAATTTCTCGCGCGTCGTCTCGTCGAAGTATTCCATGGGCTTTCCGGAGCCCTCTTGGTGGCGCGTGAGGTCGTAGCAGGTGCGGTAGGCCACACCCTGAAGCTCCTGCAGGCCGAACGGGAACAGGTACTCCAGGTCGTACGTCTTCTTGGAATAGAAGGCGCGCTCCTCGGCCGGCACGTCCAGCACGTTGATTTTGTCGCGGGGGATGCCGATGTTCTCGTAGAAGGTGAGGCAGCGCTCCAGCCATTCGTCGGTGAGGCGGAATCCGTCCTCCTCGCGGCAGAAGTACTCAATCTCCATCTGCTCGAATTCGCGGGAGCGGAAGGTGAAGTTGCGCGGGTTGATCTCGTTGCGGAAGGATTTGCCGATCTGCGCGATGCCGAAGGGAATCTTCATGCGCGAGGAATCCAGGATGTTCTTGTACTGGCAGAAGATGCTCTGCGCGGTCTCCGGGCGCAGCCAGCCGATGCTGGAGGGGTCGTTCTCGTCCGATGCGGCGCCGATGGTGGTCTTGAACATCAGGTTGAAGGAGCGCGCCTCCGTGACCAGCGAGCCGTTGGCGGGGTTGTAGCGCACGGAGTCCATCACGTTTTCCGTGCGCTCCTCCTTGAGCTCCAAATCACCGGGCTGCACGCCCTTGCCTGCAATCTGGCTGTAGTACTGCAGCGCGCCCTTGCGGGCAACCTTGGCGTTCTTCTCGTCCGCATCCGGCACCAGCATGGAGAACTCCTTGGAGGTGCTCCAGGAGCCGTCCTTCTTGGCCGCGCCCTTCCACCAGTACGCCACGCCGCTCTGCGCGGGGATTTGGTCGGCGCGCAGGCGCTCCTTGCTCAGCAGGCAGTCGCACAGCGGGTCGGTGAAGCCGTTCACGTGGCCGGAGGCCGTGAGCACGGAGTTGTGCGTGAGGATGGCGCCGTCCATACCCACGATGTCGGGGCGCTCCTGCACGTTCACGCGCCACCAGTAGTCCTTGAGGTTGCGCTTGAGTTCCGCGCCCAGGGGACCGTAGTCCCAGCAGCCGTTCAGGCCGCCGTAGATTTCTGCGGACTGAAAGATGAACCCCTTGCGCTTGCAAAGGCTGACGATTTTTTCCATGCGGACGGGATCCTGCTGAGTGCGGTCTGCCATAACGGGCCCTATTCTACCGCGCGCGGCGCGCAATGCAAGCCAAATCCGCGCATGCATCGGCGTGCGCGGGCGGCGGGGCTAGTCGAGCAGGGCCTGCTCCAGGGCCTCCACGGAGCCGTAGACGGGCAGGCCGCTCTCCACAAGGTCGCGCACCTTGGAATAGCCCCAGGCCACCAGCAGGCAGGGGCAGCCCGCGTTGCAGGAGGTGCGGGCATCGTACATGGAATCTCCCACCAGGGTGAGCTCCGCGGTGGAGACGCCCCACAGCCGCGCGATGTGGTGGAGCGCGGCGGGGTCCGGCTTGCGGGGGAATTCCCCGGTGAATCCCATCACGGGGTCAAAGGGGATGGTGGGGAAAAGCGTCTGCACCATGGGGGCGGTGACATCGTGCGGCTTGTTGGAGAGCACGGCCATCTTCACGCCCTCCGCGGCCAGACGGTGGAGCATGATGGAGATGCCGGGGTACACGCGGGTCATGGCGCCCTGCCAGCACTGCGGGTATTCGCGGCGGAACCCGGCATGCACGGCCTCCAGCTGGTCGACGGGGGCATCCGCGGCATCTGCGTAGCCGATGGCTGCGGCGCAGAGGTTGGCGGCGCCGCGGCCAATCATGAGGCGCACCTCCCGCTGGGGGTGGGTGGGCAGGCCGAGCTGCTGTAGGGCGCGGTTGAGCGCCTGCGCGATACCCGGCAGGGAGTGCACCAGCGTGCCGTCCAAATCAAAGACCAGGTGCCGTTTCATCAGTGTATGAAGCCGCGTTCCGAGGTTTGGAGGAACTCCAACAGGTGGCGCACGTGGGGGTTGGAGCCGTACTGCTCATCCGCATTGACGATGGCGATTTCCTCCTGCAGGTTGCCGCCCTTGTTGAGGAAGAGTTTCCTGTAGGCGAACTTGAGGGCGCGGATATCCTCCTCCGAGAAACCGCGGCGCTGCAGGCCGATGGTGTTGATGGCGCGCACCACGGCGGGCGAGCCCTCGATGATGGTGTACGGCGGCACATCCATGGGCACGCGCGCGCAGCCGCCCACCATGGCGTGCGCTCCCACCCGCACAAACTGGTGCAGCGCGGCAAACCCGCTCACAATCGCCCAATCGCCTACACGGCAGTGCCCGGCGATTCCGGCATAGCCGGAGATGATGCAGTGGTCTCCCACCACGCACTCATGGCCGCAGTGGCTGTTGATGAGGAAATTGTTGTGGGAACCGATGACGGTCTTGGTCTCCGGGGTGGTGGAGCGGTTGATGTTGCAGTTCTCGCGGAAGGTGTTGTGGTCCCCCACCTCCAGGTAGGTGGGCTCTCCCTTGTACTTGAGGTCCTGCGACTGCAGGCCGATGACCGCGAAGGGGTAGAACACGTTGCCCTCACCGAAGGTGGACGGCCCGCCCAGCACCACATGGCTGTGCAGGATGCACCCGCGCCCCAGCCGTACATGCGGCCCCACCACGCAGTAGGGCCCCACCTTTACGTCCTCCGCCAGTTCCGCACCGGGGTCGATGATTGCCGTGGGATGTATCTCTGCCATGCCCCACATTATACCCCCGCCCCGCGCGGAATCAAGGAAAAATCTCCCCGGGGAGCATGCGCGGGCCTCAATGACAGTCACTGCGCTGGCAAGACGGGGGGCGTGCATATACAATCCCGCGCCGCCCGCGGGAAAAACCGTTTATGAAACTTTCGGGCGCCTACAGTATCCCTAATGCTGTAGGCTTTTGGTTAGCCCGGATTCCTTGGCGTAATCAGGAATTTCGTACATCCCGTTGAAGTTTCCATGAGCTTTGGTATAGTTCAGATATCCGCATATTCCCCGCGGTACCAACCGTTGGCGACTTTGCGCGATGCCTACAGCATTAGGGATACT
>JAKSOU010000106.1 GCA_024405435.1 Akkermansia sp.
GAGAAGGTGATGGTTTCCTTGGCGAAGATCTGGTAGTTCTCATGCCCCTTTCCGGCAATGAGCACCACATCGCCGGGGCGGGAGATTTCCAGCGCGGCGCGGATGGCTTCCTCGCGGTCGGTGATGCGGTGCTGCTTCTCCTTCGGGATGCCGGGCATGATTTCGTCGATGATGGCGTCCGGGTCCTCCGTGCGCGGGTTGTCGCTCGTGGCCACGCAGATGTCGCTGTACTGCGCGGCGGCCTTGCCCATCAGCGGGCGCTTCGTGCGGTCGCGGTCGCCGCCGCACCCGAACACGGTGATGAGCCGCCCGGAGTGGCAGAGGTCCTTCAGCGCGCGGCACACGTTCTCCACGGCGTCCGGCGTGTGCGCGTAGTCCACGAAGCACTGCACGTTGTTCACGCTGCTCACCAGCTCTATGCGGCCGGGCACCTGCGGGCTCTGCGCCAGGCAGGTGACGGCATCCTGGATGTTGACCCCGGCGCAGACGGCGCCCGCGAGTGCGGCGAGGCTGTTGGAGAGGTTGAACTTGCCGATGAGCGGGGTGCGCACCAGATACTGGCGGCCCTGGTACTCCAGCTGGTACTGGCTGCCCTTCAGGGAGATGAGCTTGGGCGTGGCGCGGAAATCCGCACCCGCCGCCTCCCCGTACGTGCGCACGCGCATGCACGTTTTCAGCTCCTTGGCCAGGCGCCGCCCGTACTCGTCGTCTATGTTCACCACGGCGGTGGATTTCACGGCCTCCTTTTCCGCCATGCGCACAAAGAGCTGCTTCTTGGCCTGGTAGTAGCTCTCCATGTCGCCGTGGTAGTCCAGGTGGTCCTGCGTGAGGTTGGTGAACACGCCCACGCGGAAGAGCGTGCCGGAGGTGCGCTGCTGGTCCAGCGCGTGGGAGGACACCTCCATGGCCACCGCGCGGCAGCCGTTCGCCACCATGGTGGCGAACATGGACTGCAGTTCCGCGCAGCCGGGCGTGGTGTTGTGCGAGGGCGTGCGGCGCGCGCCGTCGTCGTAGATGATGGTGCCGACGAGCCCTGCGCGCTGCCAGACGGCGCGGAAGATGGCGTTGCAGAGGTAGCTGATGGTGGTCTTGCCGTTGGTTCCGGTGACGCCGAGGACGACCATCTTGGTGCTGGGGAAATCGTTCCAGGCGCTCATGATGCGGCCGTTGGCGCGGTGGGAGTCCGGCACCTGCACCCAGCAGACGTCCTTCTCTTTGGCCTCGTCGCTCACCGGGGTTTCCGCCACAATGGCCGCGGCTCCCGCCGCGATGGCTCCGGGGATGGCGCTGTGGCCGTCGAACCGCGTGCCCTTCACCGCTATGTAGCAGCAGCCCGGTATCACCTTGCGGCTGTCATCCGTCACCAGCGTGAGCGGCTTCTTGAGCTTCCCTGTGATGGTGGCTCCGGTGACGACTGAGAAGATGGATTGCTTGTTCATTGCTGGGCTGTGGAAACGGTGAGGTTCTGGCTGTTGCGGTAGCGCTCGTAGGCGGCGGGGTCGCTCGGCGCGATGTTGAGCAGGTTGATGAGGCGTTCCGCCGCCGCGTGGAAGATGGGCGCGGCAACCGTGCCGCCGCCGGGGTTGCAGTCTGTGGGGTGCGGCTCGTCTATCACCGTCATGATGACCAGCCGCGGGCCGTCTATGGGCAGTATGCCGGCGAAGGACACAATGTAGGCTCCGTCAATGTATCCTCCCCTTTCATCCGCCTTCTTGGCGGTTCCGGTCTTGCCGCCGATGCGGACTCCGGGTATGGCGGCCGCGGTGGCGGTACCGCGGTTCACTCCATCGGGGTTGTCGGTCTTGGTCACGGCTTCCAGCGCGCGGCGCAGGTCGGCCGCGGTCTGTTCGCTCATCACGCGCGTCTCCTCATGCGGAGCGTTGTTGAAGCGGGGCGTCACGCGCACGCCGTTGTTGGCGATGGCGGCGTACACCATGGCTATATGCAGCGGGGTGACCGAAACGGCTTGTCCGTGCGCCATGCGGGCGAGGTTGACATCGTTGGAGCCGTCGGGGATGTTGTTGCAGGGACCGCCGTTGCACATGGCCATGTTCAGCCCGTAGCGGTGGAGGTATTCCTTGTAGCTATCCCACCCGCACTTCAGCGCGACGCGCGCGATGCCGGTGTTGCTGGATTTGGCGAGGATGCCCCACAGCGGCAGGGAGTCGTAGTTGGCGGGGCCGTCTGTGATGTGGGGCGCGTTGCCCACGGCAAACGGGGTGCAGTCCACACGCGTGTCGATTTTCATCTTGCCGGTGTCCAGTGCGGCGGTGGCGGCCACCACCTTGAACGTGGAACCGGGTTCGTAGATCTTCTGGCACGCAAAGCAGCCGTCGTCCGGCGTTTCCGTGCGGTTCGCCATGCCCAGGATGTTCCCGGTCTTGGGGTCCACGGCTATCATGCATCCGCCCTTGGCGTGATACTGCTGCAGCCCCTTGTCCAGCTCCTGCTCCAGGATGCCCTGGATGCGCGGGTCGATGGTGGAGGATTCTCCCTGGGCGGGCTCTGCCGCGGCTGTGGCGGCTGTGGCGCCGTGGAGCGGCAGGAACCCGCAGAGCGCGGCTCCCATGGCAATGGCGATGATGGATTGCGGTCTCATTGTTGGGGCGTGTTGTTGGCGGTGAGGTTCTGGCTGTTGCGGTAGCGCTCGTAGGCGGCGGGGTCGCTCGGCGCGATGTTGAGCAGGTTGATGAGGCGTTCCGCCGCCGCGTGGAAGATGGGCGCGGCAACCGTGCCGCCGCCGGGGTTGCAGTCTGTGGGGTGCGGCTCGTCTATCACCGTCATGATGACCAGCCGCGGGTCGTCTATGGGCAGCACGCCCGCAAAGGATACGGTATAGAGGCCATCCGTGTACCCCTTGCCGCCGCTGCGCACCTTCTTGGCGGTTCCGGTCTTGCCGCCGATGCGGAAGCCGGGTATGGCGGCCGCGGTGGCGGTGCCGCGGTTCACTCCGTCAGGGTTGTCGCCCTTGGTCACGGCTTCCAGCGCGTAGCGCAGGTCGGCCGCGCTCTTCTCGCTCATCACGCGCGCCTCCACCTCCGGCGGGCACGCGTCCTTCACCACACCGTCGTCGTTGAGCATGGCGTCAATGAAGCGCGGCTTCATGCGCACGCCGTTGTTGGCGATGGTGGAGTAGACCATGGCCATGTGGAGCGGGGAGACGGAGACGGCGTATCCGTAGGCCATGCGGGAGAGGTTGACGATGTTGGCGCCGTCGGAAATCATGCATGCGCCGCCCGCGGGGAGCTTGATGTTGGCGGGCTTGTCCAGCCCGTAGCGGTGGAGGTATTCCTTGTAGTTCGCCCACTTGCACTTCAGGGCCACGCGTGCGGTGCCGGGGTTGCAGGATTTGGCGAGGATGCCCCACAGCGGCAGGTTGCCGTAGTTGTAGCGCCCGTCCGTGATGGCGCTGGCGTTGCCCACCACCAGCGGCGTGCAGTCCATCCGCGAGCCGATTTGCAGTTTCCCGGTGTCCAGCGCGGTGGTGGCGGCTATCACCTTGAACGTGGAGCCCGGCTCGTAGCGCGTCTGGCACGC
>JAKSOU010000107.1 GCA_024405435.1 Akkermansia sp.
CCGGCCTGCAGCAGCAGCTCGCTGTGGCCGCCGCCGCCCAGCGTGGCGTCCACCATCACGCGGCCCTCCGCCGGCTGCAGGGCCTCCACGGCCTCGTGCGCCAGCACGGTGACGTGGTGGAAGGGCGTGTCGTCCGCGGTGTCGTCCGTCTCGTCCTCGGCGGGGGCTTCCTCCTCCAGTGCGGCGAGGCGTTCCTGCGCCTCCGCGGCCTGCAGCACCTGGATGAGCGGGTTCTTGCACCACACGGTTCCCGGTGTGGCCTCCGCCCAGCGGCGGAGCAGGGCGTCCACGCCCTCCTCGCCCGTGAGCTCCAGCAGGATGTCTGCGCTGTTGCCGGTGATGCGGTAGCCGAGCAGCCCCGGCTCCTGCGCGAGCGTTTGCGCCAGCGCCTCTGCGCGCGTACGCGAAACCCTCGCGCCCCCGCGCGTGGCCAGCGGCGCCTCCACGGCGCGGGTGGAAAGCTCCCTCAGCTCGCGCTCCAGCCCGGCCAGCGTGCCGCGCGCACCCTTCACGCCCGCATCGCGCATGCGCGTGAGCAGGGCCGCGCGCTCCTTCTGCCACGCCTCCAACTCCTCGTCGGAAAGCGCACCCTCCTCCCACATCAGCACGCGGTAGCAGCTTCCTCCCGGCCTGGCCCCGGTGGCCCGTACAATGGTGGCTTCCCGGTTCATGAGAGGATGTGGAAGAGTTGATCCAGTTCAATCTTGGATACGGCCTCCGGCGTGTTGGTGAGGGCGTAGTCCTCCGGCGACCATATCTCGAAATACGTTCCGCGCCCCACGATGGTGGCGCTTTCCTTCAGCTTCAGACGCTCCCTCTGCGGCTTGGGGATGAGCAGCTTGCCCTGGCTGCTCAGCTCCGCCTGGAAGCTCCGGCCCGTGATCATGCCGATGTAGCGGTCCAGATCGCCCGGCGGAACGCCGCGCGCCTCCGCCTGTGTGCGGATGGCCGCCACCTTGTCTGCAAAGCTTTCAACCGTGTAGCACTTCAGCACGGGGTACGCCTCGTAGTTCGCGTCTATCAAGGTCAACGCCCCCTCCTGCGCCGCACGCCACCCCGCAGGAATCGCCACGCGACTCTTCGGGTCCAGCTTGTGCGTCACATTGCCGGTGAACATTACTCTTGATGCATTATTCATGCCGTTGCCGTACACTTGCGTACCCCACCAGTACACTCCAATACACCCCGGTTGTCAACTCATTTTTGCTTTTTTTGTGAAAAAATGTCACTTTTTTGCACTTGTTTAGCATTTGTTAAGCAAATTCCGGCGCGGATTCCACCTATCAACGCCGTGTTTTGCGGAAAACGGATGAATGCGGCGGCGCGCGCCGAAAATACTTGTGACGGCGCGCGTTTTTTGATAGGCTTGCATAATGAACCGCCGCCGAATTCCCGCCATGATGGCGCTGGCCGCCCTGCTGCTTCCGCTGCCGGGTTTGGTTGGCTGCTCCTCCCGGTCCGCGCCGCAGCGCGACGCCTACGCCAACGTAACGGACGAGGGGCTCAACATGCGCCCCTACCGCGTGCACCGCAAGTGGTACCGCCCCATGGGCGCGCAGGCCGCCCTGCAATATGAGGAGACGGGCATGGCCTCCTACTACAGCTCCGGCCGCCACCACCGCCGCCACGGCGCCCTCTACGCCGCCCACAAGACCCTGCCCATGCCTTGCACGGTGCGCGTCACCAACCTCTCCAACGGCCGCACCTGCATCTGCCCAATTGTGGACCGCGGGCCCTTCACCCGCGGCCGCATCATTGATGTCAGCCACGCCGCCGCACGTCAGCTCGGCATGGTCGGCGCGGGCGTGGCTCCCGTCAAGGTGGAGGTTCTCTCCGTGGGCAAATTCGCGAAATAGCGCCCGCGCGCATTCCTTGACTTGCCGCGCGTTTTCTGCTGTAATACCCGCATGGCCGCAGACTGCGCCAGCTTTGTGTTCTTCGGCAGCGACGAAGGGGCCTCCGCCTCCGCCGCACAGAAGAAGTACGCCGAGCTTACCGAGGGTACCGACGAATGGGGCAACGAGACCATCGACGGCGCCGCCGCCACCGTGGACGAGGCCCTGGGCATCATCCGCCACACCATCGACAGCCTGCAGATGATGAACATGTTCGGCGGCCGCAAGGTGGTGTGGCTGCGCGGCGCCACCTTCATGGGCGACACGCCGCAGGGCGTGCGCAGCGAGGCCGTGCAGGACGCCCTGGCGCGCCTGGTGGACTGCCTGGGCAACCTGCCGCCGGAAACGTTTTTCCTGCTCAGCGCGGCGGAGATGGACAAGCGCCGCACCTTCTTCAAGAAGCTCTCCGCCGCCGCGGAGATGAAAGAGAGCAGCAAGATCGACATCTCGCGCCCCGGCTGGGAATCAGAGGTGGCAGCCCTGGTGGTGCGTACCGCCAAGCCATACGGCATCACCTTTGAGACGGACGCGCTCAACCTCTTCGTCAACCGCGTCAACGAGAGCTCACGCCAAATCGCCAACGAGGTCGCCAAGCTGGATGTCTACCTGGGCCCGGACCGCCGCATGGTCAACCTCCAAGATGTGGACCTCATGGTCGCCGTCTCCCGCAACGGCATCATCTTTGAAATCTCGCGCGCCATCGAGAGCGGCAGCTGCCACCGCGCGCTCCGCCTCGTCAACGAGCAGCTGGACAACGGCGAGCAGCCCGTCTCCATCATGCGCGCCGCCATCGTCCCCACCGTGCGCAACCGCTTCTGCGCCTGCCTGCTCATGAACACCTACCGCCTGAACGCCGGAAACTACCAGTCGTTCGCGAGCGCGCTGAACTCCCTGCCGGAGGAGGGCCGCAAGCTCCTGCCCACCAAGAAGGACGGCTCCGTGAACGCATTCGGCATGTTCAACGCCGCCAAGTCCCTCGGCAGGCTCACCCTCAAGAAGGCGCGCCGCGATTTGCAGGCCTGCGCCACGGCGGACAAGCAGCTCGTCTCCACCCAGCTGGACACGCGGGATGTCCTCCACAAGCTCAT
>JAKSOU010000108.1 GCA_024405435.1 Akkermansia sp.
CAAGAGTACAGCGCTGCGCAGATTGACAAGCTGGAGGGCCTGGAGGCCGTGCGCAAGCGCCCCGGCATGTATATAGGCGACCCCGACCAGCGGGGCCTGCACCACTGCGTTTTCGAGGTGCTGGACAACTCCATCGACGAGCATCTGGCCGGCTACTGCAGCAAGATTGACATCCTGATCCACGAGGACGGGTCCATCTCCGTGGTGGACAACGGCCGCGGCATCCCGGTGGACATCCACCCGAAGTTCGGCATCCCGGCGGTGGAGCTGGTGCTGACCAACCTGCACGCGGGCGGCAAGTTCGGCCAGGGCGCGTACAAGTACTCCGGCGGCCTGCACGGCGTGGGTGCCAAGTGCGTGAACGCGCTGTCCGACTGGTTCAAGGCGGAGGTGCGCCGCGACGGCAAGCGCCACGTCATCACCTTCGAGCGCGGCAAGACCAAGGAGAAACTGCACGTGGTGGGTTCCTGCCCGGCCAACCAGACCGGCACCACCATCACTTTCCTGCCGGACCCCACCATCTTCACGGACACCACGGAGTTTGTGTTCGACATGCTGGCCAAGCGCCTGCGCGAGCTCGCCTTCCTCAACCCCGGCCTGATTATCCAGCTGGTGGACGAGCGCGCGGAGAGCCAGCGCAGCGAGACCTTCCTCTACAAGGACGGCATCAAGGAGTTCGTGGTCCAGCTCAATGAGAACAAGACCCTCATCACCCCGGACCCCATCAGCATCTCCGGCATCCGCCACATCGAGGTGGAGTACGACGGCAAGACCATGCAGGACGACGTCATCGTGGACGTGGTGATGCAGTACAACGACAGCGACAAGTACAACATCCTCTGCTACGCCAACTCCATCTACAACGCGGACGGCGGCACGCACCTCTCCGGCTTCCGCAGCGCGCTCACCCGCGTGATCAACGCGTACGCCAAGGCCAACAACCTGCTCTCCGCCAAGGACCCCACCCTCAACGGCGACGACGTGCGCGAGGGCCTGGTGGCCGTCATCAGCGTGAAGATGCCCAACCCGCGCTTCTCCTCCCAGACCAAGGACAAGCTGGTGAACACCGAGATTGAGGGCGTGGTGGGCAACGTGGTGTACGAGGAATTGAAAGAGTACTTCGAGGAGAACCCGCAGGTGGCCCGCACCATCATCGACCGCTGCCTCATTGCCAGCCGCGCCCGCGAGGCCGCCCGCAAGGCCCGCGAGAGCGTGCGCAAGAGCGCCATGACCGTGGGCGGCGGCCTGCCCGGCAAGCTGGCGGACTGCTCCAACCGCGACCCCGAGCAGTGCGAGCTCTTCATTGTGGAGGGCGACTCCGCAGGCGGCTCCGCCAAGGTGGGCCGCGACCGCCGCACCCAGGCCATCCTCCCGCTCCGCGGCAAGATCCTCAACGTGGAGAAATCCCGCCTGGACAAGGCCCTGGGCAGCGAGACCATCCAGAACATCATCACCGCCATCGGCGCCGGTATCGGCGACGGGGAAGGCGAGGGCTCGTTCGACATCACCAAGGCCCGCTACCACAAGATCATCCTGATGGCTGATGCCGATGTTGACGGCGCGCACATCTGCACGCTGCTGCTCACGCTCTTCTGCCGCCACATGCCCCAGCTGGTGCGCGCCGGCTACGTGTACATCGCACAGCCTCCGCTCTACCGCGTGAAGTACCGCAAGGAGGAGGAGTACATCCAGAACGAGGTGGACCTCAACCGCAAGCTCATCTCCCTCGGCGCCGGCGACGTCACCCTCTCCACGCCCGACAAGGCGAAGGTGTTCGACGCGGACTCCCTCATGGGCATCCTGGAAACGCTCATCTCCCTGCAGAAGTTCGAGAACAGCGTGGCCCAGCACGGCGGCACCCTGAAAGACCTGCTGCGCCACCGCGCCGGCAACGGCAGCTTCCCGGAATACCTGGTGAAGGTTCGCTGCGGCAACGATGAGGAGGTGCTCTACTTCGCCACCCAGGAGGAGCTTTCCGCCTACTCCGACGAGAACCGCGACCTCTTCCTGTTCGGCGAGCCGAGCGAGGAGGAGCTGGCCGCCAACCCGCTGCCCGTGCGCGAGGGACCGTCCCGCCGCGCCCTGCTGCACGAGCTGCACGAGGCCAAGGCCATCTCCAAGATCATGGCACGCCTGGAGGAGCTCGGCATCCCCGCCGACCGCCTGCTGTCCGACGATGCTCCCATCTTCGAGATTGCCGAGAAGAACAAGGAGGCGGCCACGCCCATCTTCTACGTGGGCGACATCCTCACCAAGGTGCTGGAAATCGGCGGCCGCAACGTCACCATCACACGATTCAAGGGCTTGGGCGAAATGAACGCGGAAGACCTTTTCGCCACCACCATGGACCCCGAGAAGCGCGAGCTCCTGCGCGTCCGACTGGACGACGACAATGCCATGCAGGCCGACAAGATGTTCACCATCCTCATGGGCGACCTGGTGGAACCCCGCCGCCAGTTCATCGAGGACAACGCCCTCAACGTCCGCAACCTTGACGTGTGATGATGTACAAAGTACAAAGTACAATGTACAAATCGAAATAACCGCACCGCTCGCTGCATGAACAAAGCTGACCAGATGCAACGGACCATGAGCTTCGCGCTGCGCGTTGCTTGCTTGGTTGACAACCTGCCGCATTCCACTGCGGGCTACGTTTTCGGCAAGCAACTCCTGCGCTGCGCATCATCGGTGGCGGCCAATTATCGCGCCGCCTGCCGTGGGAAGTCTATTCAGGACTTTCTCGCCAAATTGAAGATTTGCGAGGAAGAGTCCGATGAATCCGTGTTCTGGTTGGAGATGATTGAGGCATCCGGGCTGCTGCCTTCCAAGAAGATGGGAAACATCATCGATGAAGCGCACCAGCTGAGCGCCATTATCACCGCCGCATGCAAAACAACCGCAGCGAAGCTGCGAAAACCATAATTTGTACATTGTACAT
>JAKSOU010000109.1 GCA_024405435.1 Akkermansia sp.
CCGTGGACAGGCTGCATGGAGCTCTCCAGCTTGCTGCGGTCGGGCTCCTTCATGGCCTCGGTGTAGTGGCTGCAGCGCTGGCCCCACATGTTGAGGAAGACCACGCGCTTGCCGCTGACGATGCGGATGCCGTTAGGCTTGCGGGCGCGCAGGGGGAATGGTTTGTCCTGCACCATCTGCAGGGGTTTGCCGAAGAAGGAAACGGTGAGCCCGGGGTGCCACTGCTGCAGGCCGTTGCGCTGCATCCAATCCTTGAGGTTGGCGATATCGCCGGAGGGGAGGTCGTTGGTGCCCACGCAAAGAAGGCGGCCGGAGAGCAGCGAGAGCTGCACCCAGTTGGAGTCCTGGCTGAATTCGGAAAGATGGGCGTAGAGAATCTTGGCCTCCACCGTGACGGGGCCATCCTCGCTGAACCCGCGCAGATGCCAGGTGTAGTAGGGAGACTCAAACGGGCTGGTGGTGCTTCGCAGTTCCTGCGGCAGGGAGCAATCCTCCTGCACGGCGGGGGCGGACAGGTCCACCGCGGCGGCAAGCTTGGGCTGCGCCTTGCGTGCGGCCCGCTCCAGGCGGTCCGCCCAATCCGGGTGGCCGTTCTTGCGGAAGAACGCGGCGCGGTAGAGGTCGGCCGCGGTGCGCCAGGCCGCCACATCGCGGTGCGTGCCGCAACCGAAGCATGACGGCGCGGACTGGCACAGCGCGTTGTGCACCAGGCTTTCCATGTGGAACGCGGCGGCACCGTACATACCCTTGGCAGCGAATGCCTTGGCCACTTCCTCACGCGTCTGGTCCGTGTACGACGACAACAAGGTAATCAGGCGATCCGCCTCCTGCACCAATCCCTGCCGCAGCAGAGCAAACACGGCTAGGCGGGGGTGGATAGTCTTGCCGCGGATGCCGAGGTAATAGGCAGCGAGGGCCACGGCGTCCTTCTCCAGGCGCGCGGCCTCCGCCTCCCTGCCCTCTGCGCGGGCGATACGCGCAGCGGCAAGCCTGGTGCCCAGGTAGCTCCACGCCGTGCCGTCACCCTCCGGTGCCATGATGCGGAACATGGCCTTGGCGGCGGGGAGGTCGCCCTTCTCTATGGCACGGGCCACGGAAGCCAGCCCGCGCAGGCGCTCAGAGCTGCGGTAATGCTCCGGCGCGTCCGTGGTGGCATCCGTCAGGGCATCCGGGAGCTGCCGGCTCACCAACCAGGGCAGCGTGCCCGCCACAGACGTGTCCCGATACTTGCGTTCCATCTCCATGAAGCGCTTTACGGTGGCATCGCGCTCCTGCGGGGTGACCTTCAGCACGCCGTAGCAAATCCAGTAGTCGCGCAGCAGCTCCGCCACGCGCTTGGGGGTGAGACGCTCACCCATGCCCTCCAAATCCGACAACACATCGACACAGCCGCCGCCCACCACCTGCGGGAACGCGGCGAGCAGGCTGCGGCGTCCCTTGAAGCCCTCGATGAGGCGCAGGAAGGCGCGCGGGCTTACGCCGCGCAGGCTGTACTGGTTCCACAGCAGCGGCCAGGCCTTGCTCTTGTTGAGATTGTCGGCCAAGCGGTCCGCGGCCTTGTTGAGAAGCTCGGTCTTGCCGTCGCGCTCCAGCAGGGCCATGCGCAGCACGCAGCGGTGCAACGCCAAGTTGAGCGAGCGGTACGCCGCGCGCAGCTTGGGATCGTCCTTGGAGAAGTGCGGGCCCTTCTCGTCAATCACCACCTCCACGCCATCGGCAGTCACCTCGAACAACGCCACCGCGCGGCAGGTGTCGTACCCGTCCACATCCATCCACGGGCGGTGCGCAGCATTCGGCAGCGAGAGGTCGTCCTCCACCAGCGAATACACCAGCAGGGCGGGCAGCGTCTTGTCCTTCACCAGCGCATCGAGCTGTCCCTCCAGCGCGGCGAAGTCATCCCGCAGCTTGGTATGGGGTCCGAGCAGGGAATCACTCCACTGCGCGAGCTGCACGGCGGATACATCCGGCATCTCGAAGAGCGATGCCGTGGGGTCGGAGAGCGGCTTCCACGCCACCGCGCCGGGGTCGGTTCCCAGCACGCAGCGCGGCATGAACCCGCGCATGCCGGCGGGCGATTCCTTGCCGGACTCCACGAGCTTCTTCACGGCATCGGGCGAGGGCATGTCGGCACGCCTGCGAGCGGCCATGAGGGTGAGAGCCTGGTCCACGGTGGGCGGCAGGTCGCATCCCCAAGGGAAGCGCCAGTGGCGCACGCCGTTGAGGCGCGCCGTGCGCTCCAGCGTATCGGCATCATACAGCAGTTTGCCTGTGCGGGTGTTGATGCCGGGCTTGTTGAGCGAGAGCAGGAAGGGCGCGTAACCGCGGGGGTCGCTCCAAAGCATATTGGTGAGGCTCAGGGAGGTACCGGCTCCCAGTTTGTAGGCGAAATATTCCGCGGAACGCGGCCAGGCGCCGTTGATGGCATCCACGATGGCCATGGATTCCGGCAGGGCGGAGAACTCCCAGCGCACCACGCGGTTGAGCAGGTTCTGCAGCTCGCGGTTGTCCACCGGCTTCGGGCTGGAGAAGCAGCGGCGCACGCGCGCCAGAATGTGGTCCAGCGCCGCCTTTTGCGCGGTGGAGGTTTGGCACTGCTCCATCAGGCAGGTGAGCACCACCACCGAGTCATCCGTCACGGCGGAGTTCAGCTCCTTGCCCAGCAGCTCATCCAGCCAGGCGGTCAGCGCCTGCTCCATGCGGACGGGGTCGGGCTTTATGAGGATGTCATGCAGGCGCTTGGCCGTTTGGGGAGGCAGCTGGCGCGTGGAGAGACTGTTGATGGTGCGCTGGACAGCTTGCTCACGGGCCTCGGCCTCGCGCGGCGTGAGCTGGCGCGGCACGGGCGCGGGGCGGTCGATTTGCGCGTGCAGGAGCGGCGCGG
>JAKSOU010000011.1 GCA_024405435.1 Akkermansia sp.
AGTATTCCAAATACTGTAGTAGGGGCTACCCGCCGCCGTGCGGGGGCGTGCAATGGTGGGAGGTAACGGGCGTGTGTCGATGAAAAGGGAATCCCGCCAGACACCCCACAGGTTGACACCATGTGGCTACGCATAGGAGAACACCGCCCCCTGCCTGCGGCAGGGTGGGGTTCAATGTTAGCGCGCCTATCGGCGCGCGGTATCATGTTTCATCTGGCATGTTGCCAGATGAAACTCACTCGCATCCGCGCCGGATGGCGCGGCAAGATACAGGCGCCCCTCCCGAAGGGGGCGGCGCAATCTTATATGTAGCCACAGGTGTCAACCTGTGGGGTGTCCCCCTCCGCATGTCAATCCCCATAACTCCGCCCGTCAGGGCCGGAGTGGTTCGTGGCACCAAGGGTTGCATCTCTCATGCCCCCGTTGGCACCAACCATTGCATCCCCGTATTCCACGCTGTGCAGATAGAGGCCAGCGGCGGGTGCGCCGTAGCGTGTCTTCTCACCCAGGGGATCGGTGAGCATGGCTTGCAGCTCTGCAAGCGTGGTGCGGCCCAGGGCCACCTGGTGCGCGGAGCCCACGAGCAGGCGGACCATGCGGTACATGAAACCGTTTCCGCGCAGGCGGATGCGCAGCAAATCACCCTTGCGCTCGCAGGTGGCGGAATGGATGGTGCGCAGGTAGAAATCCGCGGGCGGGTCCTGCGGCTCGTTGCCGCGGTTGGCGGCGAAGCGCCGGAAGTCGTGTTCGCCCACGAAACACTGCAGCGCGCGCGCCATCAAATCTTCGTCCATGGGCTGGGGGCGGTGCCACACGCGGCCCGCCAGGAAGGGGGAGCAGACGGGTGCGCGGTTGATGATGTATTCGTATGTTTTGGCGGTGGCGGAGAAGCGCGCGTGGAAGTCGCGGTCCACCTCTTGCACGGCGAGGATGCGGATGGCGGCGGGCACGTTGGCGTTGATGGCGGCGAGCCAGTTCTGCGGCGCGAGCGAGCAGTCGTCCGGCACGTCCACATGGAAATGCTGGTCGCGCGCGTGCACACCGGCATCCGTGCGGCCGGCGGAGGAGATGCGCAGCTGCGTGTGCAGCACGTTCTCGAACGCGGCCTCGATCACATCCTGCACGGTGTTGCCGCCGGGCTGGCTCTGCCAGCCGCGGAAGGGCTCGCCGTTGTAGGCGCAGGTGAAGTGCAGGCGCGGCATGCAATGCGTGTGGGTTCGGTTTCAGAAAAAGGCCGCAGGCTCCGTTGCGCGGAAACCTGCGGCCTTGGAAAGGGGTCTTGCGGTTGCCCGGTTTACACGTCGATGTCCGCGCTGTCCTCCTCGGAGTCGTCGTCTGCAGCGGGTTCCGGTTCCTCATCGGCAGCAGGCTCCTCATCGGCAGCGGGAGCGGGCGGGGTTGCGGGCTCCTCTGCGGCGGCGGGCTCAGCGGCGGGGGCTTCCTCCTCCTCAGCGGCGGGGGCCTGCTCTGCGGGCACCTCCACCAGGTCCTCGGAATCCCAGTAGGCGCCGCGCTGCTCCACATCCGCCACGTAGGACAGGGCGTCCACCATGGCCTCGGAGCCGTAGCACTCCGCGAATGCGGGCGGGTTGTTGTTCTGGCGGGAAGTGGGGTTCTTCATGTACTCGTTGCCCTTCTTCAGGGCATCCGCCACCTTGGCGTCCGCACCGGCGCCGGCGTTCGCGCCCACCGTCTGCAGCAGGCGGGTGTCGTCGATATCGCCATCGGAGCTGGTGACGGGCTTGCTGGCGCGCACGCGGCCAATCTCCTTGGCAAGCGCGGTGACAGCGGCCACGTAGTCTGCGGGGCCGCCCTGCTCCACGGGCTTCACGCTATCGGCCAGGGGGTTGTAGTTCAGGCTGAGCACCTGCGCGGCGGCGTTCTGGAAACGCGTGTTGAGCACCTTCACGCGCGGCGCGGCGGCCTCCGCCGTCTTGTAGTCCGTCACCTTCTGGAGCTCGGCCGTAAGGTCCTCGGCAAGCTGCTGAGCGGATTCCGTCTCCTTCTGGCAGGAGGTGAACAGGCCCATGGCAAGCATGGCGCAAGCGGGAATGAGGAAAATTCGTTTCATGGAAAGATAAAGTCTACGCTAAAGTTATCAGGATTCTCACCGCATGTCAAGGCAAAGTGTGGGGGTTTTCAAAAAAAATCGTGTTTGCGCTCCGATGGGCGGAGTTGGGTTGCAAATTAGGATTAAGATTAGGATTGGGATTAGGAAGAGGGTTCGGCGGGGCTGGCGAATGCCGCCGTTATTTGTCCGGCAGCAGGTCCGCGTAAATCCCCGGTGTGGAGCCGGGGATTTCCACGGCGCCGACCCATTTCTTGTAGAGCTCCACGGGGCCCGCGCCGCCGAGGATTCCGTATGCGAAGCCCATGTTGCGGAGCTGCTCCAGGGCGGTGACCATGAGGGCTTTCCCCACGCCGAGGCCGCGCGCCTTCTCACCCACGCCCATGGGGCCGATGAAGCCGCGGGCGGTGGTATCATAGCAGACGAAGCCGATGATTTCCCTGTTGCGCGTGGCGATGAAGCAGCCGATGGGCTGGTGGCCCATGGCCACCTTGCACTCGCTGACCCACTTGGGGCTGAAGTTGCGCTGCACGAAATCCACGAGGCAGTGGCGCTCATACGGGTTGCAGAGGCGCAGCAGCACCCCCTTCTCCGCCAGCGCGGCGCGCAGCGGTGCGCCTTCCGGCAGGTCGTACAGCCGTACTATCATGTCTATCATAATCGTTCGTAATGTTCCGGTTGGTTGTTGGCAGAAAAAGGGCGGAGCCCCATGGCGGGGCCCCGCCGGAAACGGGATGGAATGCGTGCGGCAGCCTACTTGGCGGCTTCCGCGGGCTGTTCCTCTGCGGGCTTCTCTTCCGCCTGGCCCTCGTCCGCGGATGCGGCGCGGTCCTTGGCGGTGTTGTAGAAGCTCTCGGCCAGCTTGTCGATGAGCGGATCCTTGCCGCCCATGTCGTACACGTTCTTCATCAAGTGCGCCATGGCCACGGCATCGCGGTAGTCCGCGGGCAGGTCGCTCCAGGCCTTGGAGCTGAGCACCTTGCCGGCCTTGGCCACATGCTGCGGCACGCCGGGCATGGCGGCCAGGATGTGCAGGGAGCGGATGAGGGCATCCTCCTGCATGGGCCAGATGTTGCCATGCACGCCCACCACGCACTGGCAGAAGTTGTCCACGGCCTTGCTGGCATCCGCGCGGTGCTCCGGGGTGATTTCACCCTGCAGCTCCGCGGCGGGCACCTTGGAGGCGTACACGCGGCCCAGCGCATAGCGCAGCCAGGCGTAGGTCTCCGTGTCCATGGCCTTTGCCTTGCTCTTGATGAGGTCCTCCACCTCCGTCTTGAGGGTGGCGAGGGAGGCTGCATCGTCCTTCACGCCGGCCATCACCTTGGCGGCCTGGTAGCGCAGCTTGTCTGCGGAGGTGAGCTTGGTGGCGCCGGGGAAGGTTCCGGTGAGGGCATCCAGCGCGCCCCAGTCCATCTGGCGCACGGCGCAGTTGAGCTCCGCCAGGGCGGCGGTGGTGGCGGGGTTGCCCGGCAGGTTGCCGAACGCCACGTACTTGGTGCGGCAGGCAGCCAGCCCCTTGCGCGCGTCCGCCAGCTCGTTGGAGCGGTAGTCCGTGAGCGCGGAGGCCAGGTCCGCCGGCGTCATGATGTAGAACACCTTGCAGGCGGCCACGGGCTGGGCCAGAATGGTATCCGTGCCCTTCTGCTTGTACTGGTAGTTGTCGCCATCCGCGCCGACGAGTTCGACGGTGCCGAGCTTCTGGCCGGGGGCCTGAACGACGGCGGTGAGCTTGACGGCGCCGGGCTGCTGCGCGGGGGCGAGCTGGAAGGAGCCTGCCAGGGCAGCGATGGCGAAACCGATGATGTTGCGAGTCTTCATAATCGTGTCAAATGATGGATTGTTTTAGTTGTTCTCGAGTTTGCGCTGGAAGTCCTTGCCTTCCTTGTCCTCCCTCTGCACGGCCGCGTCGGCGCTGTATTCGGCCACCTTGGCCACCACCTTGTTGTAGGCGTCGCGGTCGGAGGCGGTCATCTTGTCCTCCAGCTTGGAGCGCTTGATGAGGTTGACGTAGTTCTGTCCGGTGCTCCAGGCGGTCCAGCGGTCGGAGGCCTTGAAGTTGCCCTTGATACGGTCGCCGGAGCTGGGGGTGTTGCGCTTCCAGAAGAGCTCCATGGCGGCCACGCAGGCGGGAGCGGAGAAGCTGATCTGGTTGCGGTTCTGGTTGAACACGTTCATGTAGGTGAGCAGGGCGTTCTTGATATCGCCGCACTGGTCGTACGCCTTGCCCAGCAGCATCATCATCTGCAGGCGCTCCTTGTTGTTGCCGCGGGTGCTCTTGAGGTAGAGCGCGGCGGCGTCCCTGGCCTTCTCATAGTTGCCGTTGCGGGAGTAGAGTTCCGCGAGGCCCTCCATGGCGGGGATGGTCTGGGTGGTGACGGGGCCTGAGGAGACCTGCTCATAGAGCTTGATGGCCTCCTTCTGCTGTTCCGGGTTCTTGGAGAAGGCGAGGGCGTTTGCCTTGCCGAGGGTGGCCTCCGCCACGCGGTCGCGGCGGCGGTTGATCACGGAATCGTAGTAGGAGATGGCCGTGTCGATCTCGTTCTGCTTGGTGGAGGGGTCGTCAAAGCGGGAGACGTACTTGACGAGGTAGTCGCCCACCTGGACGGCGATGAAGCTGGTGAGGTCGTCCGGCTTGAAGGTGTTGGTCATGTCGCGGAATTCGCGCTCCACCTCCAGTGCCATGGCATCGCGCTTGGCGGGGTCGTCCTTGATGGAGGCCATCTCCTGGTTCATGGCGTTGATGAGCGCCATGCGCAGGATGGCGTTGGTGTACTTGTCGTCCGGGCTGATTTCGGAGAAGTCCTGCAGGAGGGCCTTCGTGTCCTTGGCGGGGATGGCGTCCTGATACTTGGCGGCGCCGGCCGTGTACTTGTCGATGTACGTGTTGATGGCCTTCTCCAGCTCGGGGTTGGTCTTGCCGCTCTTGTAGGCGCAGTTGGCCTCACGCACGATGATGCTGCGCAGGCCGTCCAACGCGGTCTTGAAGGTTTCGGCGTTGTTCTCCTTGTCCGCGCGGCTCACGCGCAGGCAGGCGGCGGGAAGCGAGTACACGCAGCCCTCGTAGTCCGCCTCGTTCCAGAAGCGTTCGTTGTAGCCCTGCACGCGCTTGGCCACGGCGGCCTCGTCCTCGCCCTCCAGGGGGATTTCCGGGCCGTAGGAATCCAGCCAGAAGAGGGCGTTGGAGAAGACGATGTCTTGCTTGGCGCCCTTCTCGTCCATGCGCTTCTTGGCGTTGTCTGCGCAGCGCTCCAGGATCTTGATGGCTTCCGGCTTCACGGTCTGGTCCGGGTCTGCAATGAGGATGGCTGCGGCCTGCAGATCCGCGTTGGGCGCGAAATCGCCGTCCGGCCACTGCTCCACGATGGTCTTGCAGTATGCGAGGGCCTGCTGGTTGAGCTTGGCGGCCTCTGCCTCCTCTGCCTGGCGCGCCATGCGGGTAAGGGCCTCCACGGCGGCGTAGTGCATGTTGGGGGAGAGTGCGTTCTCCTTGAGGTCGTACTCCGGGTTGCGCTCCTTGTAGCGCTTGAAGACCTCCATGGCCTGGTCCAGGTGCTTGCCGTCGAGGCTGGCCAGCTTCATGTGGCTATCCATGAGATAGTAGAAGGTGGTGATGTTGTAGTACTTGGCCTTGTCCGGCTTGAGGGCGCTCTTGCCGCTGGCCTCCAGGCCGCCGCTGTGCAGCAGCTCCTCCGCCTTCTTCACCACCTCCTCGTAGTTCTTGAGGTTGTGCAGCGCGGCGATGATGGCGAACTGGGCGGACACGTAGTACTGGTTGGTCACGTCGTCCTGGAAGAGCTTCATCACCTCTTCCGAGGCGGGGATGACGCCCTCCCAGTCCTTGTCCTTGAGCAGGCGGCCCATCTTGTTGACGGCAATGTTCTTGGCCTTGTCGCCGCCAAGCTCGTCGCCCTGGCCCTGCACCTTCTCGATGTACTTGTCGCCGGTTTCCTGGTCTCCCGTGGCGTAGCAGAGCTGGGCCAGCTGGAAGTAGTTGTTGTTGAGCATTTCCACCGTCTTGTTGTCCTTGTCGGTCTGCACCAGGTCCTTGTAGCGGTCCACGAGGATCTGGTAGCCGGCCTTGGCGAGGCGGCTGCTCTGCATGGTGAGCGCCATGTTGGCGGTGGAGAGCACGGCGTAGCCGTCAAGGTCGCGGTGGTCGCCCTCCAGCTTCTTGTAGGCTTCCGTGAGCTTCTTGGGGTGCTCCGGGACCATGCGCACGCCGGTTCCGGAATCCGTGAAGGCCTTGGCGCTCTTGCCGATGGCCTTGTTCTGTGCGGCCAGCGCGGTGCGGATGGTCACCATGTCCGGCACCAGGCCGAAGAGGCAGTTGGCGGAGTGCGCGGCTTCCGCGGCGGAGGCCACGTCGTTGGCCTTCATGGCCTTGTCCGCGGCCATGGTAGCCTTGATGCCGTTGTTGAGGTACTTGTCCGCGTAGCGCGCGGCGCGTGCGGGGTCCATGTTGTAGCTGGCGGGGCTGGTGGAGATAATCTTGTAGACCCAGCCGGCGGTTTCCGGGTGCTCCATGGCGATGCGGGCCACGGTGTTGAGTCCGGTCATGGCCATGTCGTCCGGCAGCTTGCCCTTGGCCTTGCGGGCCTTCTCCAGGTACTCGCCGGCCTTCTTGAAGTCCGGCGTGGGCTGGAGCATGTACGCCTGCACCAGCATGAAGCACACGCGGCCGTCCAGCTTCTGCTTCTTCTCCAGCGCGCTCACCTTGTTCTTCTGGAGCATGTTGTAGTACTCCTCCAGCAGGGGGATGGCGGCCTCCAGCTTGGTCTTGTCGCCGGCGGCCTCCTCTGTGCCGCTGCCCAGCATGTACAGGCTCAAGCCCTGCTGGAACACGGCGTAGGTGCGGCGCGCCTCGAACACCTCGTACTGCTGCGGCGCGTTCAGCTTCACCGCGTCCAGGAAGGTTTTCTCCGTGAACATCTTGTTGTCCGCGTACGCCTTGTAGGCCTTGTACGCGCCATCGTAGTCCGCCGCCTTGTACAGCGTGTCAGCCTTCTCCCAGGCGTAGAACGGCAGCACCCAGCGGAACTGCTTGGCTATCGTTGAATTCGGGTCGCCGAACTTGGTGAGTATCTTGTCGCACAGCTCCACGGCGTCCTGCACCTTGCCTGCGGCGGCGAGGTCCTGCACCTGCTTGAGTGCGGAGACGGGGTCCTGGGCGTGGCAGACGCAGGGCACGGTGAGTGCCATGGCCGCGAGCACGGAAATTCCGGTAATGTGGTTGTTCATGATAATGGGGATGATGTTGTTGAAGCGGGTTTGTGAATAAAGGAGGGGAGCTGCGGAACAGTGCCGCCCGGCTCCCCTCCCCAATCGGTTGTAAATGAGGTTTCGGGTTGCTTACTCCTCACCGGCGGTGGTGTTCAGGCCCACGGTGTGGATGTCAGCCTCCGCCAAGGAGGCCATCACGTCCACGATGCGCTGGTGCGGTGCCTTCGCGTCGCCCATCACCATCACGATGGGGGTGGTGTCGGCGGCCTTCGCCTGGTCGTTCAGCGCCTTCAGGGACTCCACCAGGGTGTCCATCTTGCGCTGCTCGCGGAAGGCGGCGGTCTTGGGCTTGGCGTTGGCATCGTACGGGCCGCCCACGGTCATGTCACCGTTCCAGACGACGGAGCCGTCAGCGGAGACCTTGATGCGGCCGGGCTCCAGGGGAGGCGGCGTGGAGTTGGTGGTTTCCTGTGCGGGGATGCTGATGTCCAGCTTCTTCTCGCTCACCAGGGAGGTGGCCACCAGGAAGTAGATGAGCAGCAGGAAGCAGCAGTCGATCATCGAGGAGATGTTCATCTCCGGATCCTCCTGCTCCTCCGTCTTGATGTTCTTGTGTCTTGCCATTTTCGCGTGAAATTTGCGGGTTCTTTACTTGGCGGGCAGCGTGCCGAACACCAGGTTGGATACACCGGCGCTCGCCGCGCACTTGATTGCCTTGCACGTGCGCTCCCAAGGGGCGTCCTTGTCGCCGCGCAGGTAGATCTTGATGTCCTTGTCCTCCATCTTCTTCGCCTTCAGGCGCTCCTTCTCCTTCGTCACGTACTCGGTGAGCAGGTTCGCCTCGGCCTCCGTGTAGCCCACGTTCTTGGAGTTGTCGGACACGCCCCAGATCACATCCGTGCGGCCCTTGTAGTTCTTGCGGAGCTTGTCCTGGGCGTCCGTGTCCATCTTGGAGTAGTCCTTGAAGATGTTGATGACGATGCAGCCCTTGGCGTCCTTCATGTCGTTGCACGTGATGGCGCTGGGCATCCGCACGCTGGGGTCCTTGGAGACGGTGATCTGCGTGGCGTTCACCACGAAGAAAATCAGCAGCAGGAAGCAGCAGTCAATCATGGGGGACATGTTGACCTCGCCCTTGACCTCTTCCGTGTCTCTAGCGTTCTTCTTAGCCATGAGTGTAATTCGGCTTGGGATTCTCCCGCCGCCGGGAAATGGCGGCGGGCCTCACGGGCGGCAGGCCTTAAGCCTGCACCTCCTCAACGCCTCCCTCAATGGCGCCCTCCTCGCCTTCCACATCCAGGCCCTCCGGGATACGGGCGAGCTGGGCTTCGGCGTTGATGACGTTGATGGAGGTGTTGACCATCTCCTCCACGGCGTTCACGCAGGCGGCTTCAAGGGCCTGCGCCTTCTTCTTGAACAGGAAGAACGCGGGGATGGCGATAATGGAGATGATCAGGCCCCAGAAGGTGGTGAGCAGAGCCACGGAAATATCACCTGCCAGGTCGCTCGGGTCCGCCTGGCCGGTGGTGGCCAGCGTGGCGAATGCGCCGATCATGCCTTGCACGGTACCGAACAGGCCGATGGACGGGGCGATGGAGCCGGCCAGCGCCAGGATGTCCACGTACTTCATGGTCTGCGGGCGCTCGTTGGCGGTGAAGTCTGCGATGGCGTCCTCGATGCTGTCCTTGCCGAGGTCCTCGGTGCGGTTGGCGTCAATGTTGGGGAGGGCATAAGCGACGAGGCGGCCGAGGTAGGTGGGGCTCTCCGTGGCGAGCTTGATGGCGGACTGGACGCGGCACTCGCCCATGAAGGCGATGAGCTGTGTGCGGAGGGCCTCCGGGCAGAACTTCTCATCCTTGAGCAGCTGGTAGCAGTAGACGATGAGGAAGATGACGAAGCCCAGCAGCAGCACCAGCGGAATCATGGTGGGGCCGCCATCAATCACCCATGTGTCGAGCATGGTCTTCTTCATCACCTTGGGTCCCTCTTCCTGAGCCCAGGCGGAGGAGGCGATGGTAGCGGCGGCAAGCATTCCGAATGTGAATGCACGAACGGCGAACCTAGAAATCATGTTTTTCATAAGTATCGTATAATCTGGTTGGAAGTTTCAGAAGTGACGTTCCTCATTTAACCAAAAATCCGCGCGAATGCAAGCACGTTTTTCCGAAAAGGCGAATTTTTTCTGCGTGGGGCGAAAAAAAGACCACCGGCAGCAGTGAGCGCCGGTGGTCCCGATAAGAATGAAGACTTGAAACTTACTTGCACTTGCCCTTGGCGGGCCACACCTTCACGGGCACGTACTGCTGCTGGGGAGCATCGCAGTTGCCGGGCAGGGGGCGGAGCTTGGGCATGGGCTGCGACTGGCAGCAGCAGGAGCTGAAGCTGACAGCGCACACAACGGAAAGAATGAGAGTAATCGCTTTCATGGAAGTAGAACGTTTATTGCTTACGCTGCGTATTAGAGCAGAAATCTCGCGGCACGTCAACCAAAATTTTCACCGGGGCGTGAATTTTATTCGGCATGCCCGGAAAAATCCGCGTCGAACACCAGCACCTCGAACGGCTCCAAACGCAGGTGCAGCGCGCCTTCCGCCGGTATGGACACATGCTGCACGCGCTGGTCCGCGTATGCGGCGCGCAGGTGGATGTCTGCCTTGGCGGTGGGCTCGAACACGGCGGCGGAAAGCTCTATCTCCTGCGGCTGGTCGTCCGGGTTGCGCAGGGCGAGCGTGGCCCCGCGGTCCGCGCGCCAGGCGGCGTAGCCGTACACGCGGCCCTCGCCGGGGTCGCCGCCCACCCAGTGGGCATCCGCCAGCACGGGCGCCCACTTGTGGCTCCACTTGAGCGCGGCCGCCACGTCATCCCACGCGGCATCGTTCATCATGCCGGGGGTGAGGTAGAGCTCCTGCTGGTTGGCGCCGCTGGCGCAGAGCATGCGGGCATCGGAGCGCATGTTGTTGTTGACGGGGAAGGAGAGGTCCTTGGCGGATTCGCAGGCGCCGCCCAGCTCAGCGGCGGCAATGGCGGGGTCCGCGCCGTCCGGGCGTGCGTCACTGGTGTGCGCGGCCTGGAATTCCGTGCCCAGCACCAGGCCGTGGTGCATGAGGGAGTTGAGCGGGTAGAGCGGCGCGCGCTTCACGATGACGCGGTAGCAGCTCATGTCGCGGTAGGTGATGTAGCGCTCGCGGTTGCTGCCCTTGCCGTGCCACGCCACGTCTGCGGAGCCGGTGCGCCACGTGCAGTCCACGTACATGAGCCAGAACGGGCTGGGCCAGGTGCCCACCGTGGTGCTCAGGAAGAGCTGCGGGTCCACTTTGCGCAGCTCCCGGGAAATGCCCAGCAGCGCCATGAAGTGCGGGGAGACGCCGTCTCCCGCGCGGTCCCACTTGAAGAAGTTGCAGCCGTCCTTCTGCATGAGGTCGCAGCAGCGGTTGAGATACCAGTCGCCGTAGCCGGGGTAGGAGAGGTCCAGCTCCTTGGCGTCCTGCGGGATGAGCCCCATGCGGCGCGCGTGCTGGATGCGCTCCGCCTGGCCGCTGTAGCCGCCGAGCGGGGAAATCCAGATGCCGAAGTGCGCGCCGATGTCCTGCGCGGCTTTCGTGACCTTGGCAAAGCCGTTGGGGAACTTCTGCGGGTGCGGCTGCCACAGGTCCGCGCCGTAGTCGTCCCACCCGTCGTCCAGCACAAAGGAATCCACCTTCACGCCGCGCTTCTGCACCAGCTCGCGCCCATAGGCGTCAATGGTCTTGAGCAGCTTCTCCTCCGTGGGGTTCAGGCCGTGCTCGTACCAGCAGTTGTACTGCACCACCTGGTGGTACGGCACGGCGCGCTCGCGCTCCAGGTAGGCCAGGAAGGCGCGGCGCAGCTGGCCCTCAGGGTACACGCCCTCCACGGTGGTGAAGCTCACGCTCTGCCCCTTGGCCAGCGGCAGGCTGCAGGTGAGGCCCACGCTGCCCTTGCCGTCCTGCACGGCGGCCTGCGCCACCGGCAGCTCGATACCGTGGAAGCGGTGCGCCTTGGTGTCCACCAGCGGCGTGCCGGGAACCTCACCCGGTATGGTGTAGCTGCCGCCCTCCAGCAGGATGGGGGTGAACCCGGTGAGCGTGGTGTCCTGCGTGGCGGTGAGCGTGTACGTGCGGCGCACGTAGTGGGCGTTCTCCGCCGGTTCCACACGGCAGGTGACGGTGACGCCGGCTTCCTTGGGCAGCTGCTGCGGCGCGTTCGCGTGGAACGTGCCGGCGCTTGTGGAGACGCTCAGCGGCGTGGGCGCGGTGGCCAGCTCCGCAGCGGCGGGCAGCGTGCCGGGATACGGCACATTCGGTTCTGCGGCAACGGCGGTCATGGCTAACAGTGCGGTCAGAAACAGGCTTTTCATTGCCCCCACAGCCTACCACAACGCCCCTGCACTGTCCATGCTTTTCACGTTGACACACGGCGCGCGTTCGGGGTACAGTCGTGCGCATGCAAGGACGCATCACAAGCATCGACGCGCTGCGGGGCGCGGACATGGCGGCGCTGGCGGGAGGTGCGGCGCTGCTGCTGGAAATCCTGCGGGCGGTGTACGGGGATTCTCTGCCGGCGGGCGTGGCGGCGCAGTTCACGCACGGCGGGTGGGGAGAGCCGTTCACGTGCTGGGATTTGGTGATGCCGCTGTTCATCTTCATTGTGGGCGCATCCATGCCGTTCGCCTTCGCCAAGTATGAGCGGGATGGCGGGGAGCACTGGCGGCGGCGCACGGCGTGGCGCGTGCTGCGGCGCGTGGCGGTGCTCTTTTTGCTAGGCATGGTGGTGCAGGGAAACCTGCTCAGTTTCGATCCCGACCACATGAGCCTTTTCTGCAACACGCTGCAGGCCATTGCCGCCGGATACCTCATCGCCGCGCCGTTCCTGATGTGGGGCGGCGTGCGCAGCCAGGTCATCGGCTGCGTGTGCTGCCTGGCGCTGTACTGGGCCGCCATGCGCTTCATCCCCTACGCCGGGCACCCGGCCGGCCTCTTCCAGCCGTACGACAACCTGGCGTACTACATCGACTGCGCGCTGGAGGGGCGCTGGCAGGACGGCACGTGGTACCCGTGGATCCTGCCGTCGCTCTCGTTCGGCGGGCTGGTGCTCATGGGCGTGCTGGGCGGGCAGGCGCTGCGGCTGCTCACGCCGTTCAAATCCACGCTGGCGCTGGCGGCGGCGGGGATTGGCTGCCTGGGCGCGGCGCTGGCGCTGGAATTTGACACGCCGCTGCTGAAACACCTGTTCACCACCACCATGGTGCTGTGGAGCGGCGGCTGGAGCCTGCTCCTGCTGGCGGCGTTCCACCTGGTGTTCGACATCTGCCCGCACACGCAGAGGCTGGCCGCGCTTTTCCAGGGATTCGGCACCAACGCCATCCTGGCCTACATGCTCGTTGAGATGCGCGGCATCGGCGGGCACCCGTTCTGGTGGGGAATCACCCAGCCGCTGTTCGGCGGGCTGGCATCCCAATGCGGGGAGTACGGCCCGCTGGTGTTCCAGGCGCTCTCCTTCCTGCTGCTGTGGGCGCTGCTGGAAATCCTGCGCCGCCACCGCATCATGCTCCGCGTGTGATTTGCGCGCTTGCCCCAACATATAGGCTTGCCTTGGCCCGGAATGCATGCTATACTTCGCGCGCTTTATGGCACGCAGGCGCAAGCGCGGGGGAACGGTCCCATCCGGCGGGAAACGCAACGGCAAGGCAAGATTGCCGCGCGGTTTGGCGTACCCCCTCATCGGCCTCGGCGGGCTGCTGCTCATTGCACTCATCGCCTATTTCTCCATCCTCTCCTACCTACAGGGGCGCGAGTTCCGCGACGGCCTGTGCTACGACACCGCCGTGAAGCTGCAGGCCCGGGATGCCGCGATGGACGACAACCTGTCCATCGACGGCCAGCGTGTGAGCGAGCGCGGCCTGGTCATCACCGGCATGAAAGGCGTGGAGCGCATCTCCGCGCGCGGCATGGAGGCCACGCTGGAGCGCGCGGCCCTGCTGCACCGCATCCTGCGCGTGAGCCGGCTGGACGTGGACGGCGCCACGGTCATCATCAACCCCGCCTCCACCGGGTACACGGAGCGCCCGCCGCGGGACAAGAGCGGGCTGATTGCCGCCATCTCCCCGCAAACCGTGCAGGTGGACCGCGTGGAATGCAAGGATGCCACCGTCACCCTGCAGCTCAGCAGCAACGAGTACTCCTACACCGGCGCGCGGCTCTCCGCACTCCCCGCCACCCGCGGGCAGATGGACGCCTGGAGCATAGAGACCACCAACGGGCGCATGCACACCTCCCTCTCCTTCCTGAAGGACTGCAGCGTGAAAGGCATGCACGTGCAGGCGGACCTGCACAACGTGGATTTGACGGACTGCCGGCTGATGCTCTCCCCCGGGGAGATGGGATTCAAGGCCCGCTATTCCCTGGACAGCCGGGAATGGAACGCGGAGATGCAGGTGAACAAGGCGGATGTGGCGCGCATCCTCAAGGAGGATTGGAAGAAACTGCTCACCGGCCAGCTTTTCGGCAAGATGGTGATGAACGGCGATGCCGACGGCATCAGCCTGGCGGAGGGCACGCTCACCCTCCGCGAGGGCGTGCTGGAGGCCCTGCCCATCCTCTCCGAAATCACCATCGGCAACACCAAGCCCTACCGCCGCCTTCCCCTGGAGCGCGCCTCCTGCCGCATCTCCCACCCCTACAGCGAGCCGGAGCACCACATCGAGAACGCCTGGCGGTTCGACAAGATTGACGTGCGCGCCGCGGAGGGCCGCCTGCTGGTGCGCGGGCACATCGTCATCGGCAGCCGTTCAGAGCTGCGCGGCACCCTCAACGTGGGCATTCCCATGGAGATGGTGGCCAAAATCCCCCTGGGCGCGGAAGCCGGGCTCATGGACGACCTCTTCAACGCCGTGGGCGACCCCGGGTACGCCTGGGTCACCATCAACCTGAGCGGCACCACGGACAACCCGAAGGAGGACCTCAGCGTGCGGCTCTCCACCCTGCTGGGCAGCAACTTGCCCAAGGCCGCACTCAAAAAGGTGGGCGATGTAACCCGCGATTTCCTGGGCCGCCTCACCGGAAACGGCGAGAGCAAGCCGGATGCAGAGACGGATGAGGAAGCGGAGGAAACGCCCTTCCCCGCGCCGGACCGACTCCCGAACCAGCAGCAAGACAGTGTCAAGGACAAGGCGGACGGCATCCTCAAGAAAGCCGGCGACGCCGCGGGCGACCTCATCAACAAGGGCCTCAACACCTTCTTCTAAACCACGCCATGGGCAGCACCTATCCATCAGAGTTCATCGACTGCGCCTGCACCATCCGCGAGCGTTTCGCGCCCACGGCGTACCATGCAGAGCTGCCCAACGGCAAGCCCACCGTGGCCTTCGTGCAGCGGCGGGAGGCCGCCCTGCTGGATGCCATCCACCCCGGCTGCCGCGTGCGCGTCACCATCAACCCCGCGGATTTCGACCGCGCCCGCATCAAGGAAATCCTCCCCGCAACCTAAAACCTTTCAACCATACCACCACACATCATGACCCCCACCAGCAAAAACCTCTTCTCCAGGGCATGCCCGTACATCGACCTGGTTCTCGTCATCCTCTTCGCGTACTTCTCCCCCACCGTCACCAACTGGGTGGCGCCCCTGTTCGGCTGGGAGATGGGGCCGGTATTCAACATCTTCGAGACCATCACCTACCTGGCGTGGACGGCGGTGATCGCCGCGCCGTTCGTGCTGAACTTCGTGGGCTTCTACAGCCGGCAGAACCTGCAGCGCCCCATCACCGCCGCGCGCCAGCTGCTCACCTTCGCCGCCTACTACCTCTGCGCCATCGCCATCTACCAGAGCCTCGGCAACCACAGCCTCTTCTACAACCACGTCATCCTCACCAACATCATCGGCATTCCGCTGGTGCTCTTCGTGCGCTTCTACCTCTCCCGCGCCTGGGCGCGCCACATCTCCACCGACAAGGAGAAGCTGCGCCAGATCATCCTGGCCGGAACGGAGGAGAACATCGAGGCCGGGTGGAACAGCCTGCCCGCATACTGGCGCGCAAACTTCAACGTGGTCGACAAGGCCGTCACCGGCACCTACTCGGAGGAGGAACTGGCCAAACTCATCACCGACAACAGCGTGGCGCACCTCTTCGTCTTCGGCGGCCTCTCGTCCTACGGCCAAAACGCCACCGCCATCCACCTGGCGGAATCCCTGGGGCTGGACATCTACATCGCCCGCGCCAAGGACGCCAGCAACCACATGCGCGTGGAGGTGCACGATATCGAGGGCAAGGCGCACATTCTCTCGCTGAGCTTCACGCCGGAGTATTCCTTCCCGCTGGTGCTGAAAGGCTGCTTCGACCGCGTGGCGGCGCTGCTGGGCATCATCTGCTCCTCCCCGCTCTGGCTGGTGGCCGCCATCGGCATCAAGATCAGCGACCCCGCCGGCAAGGTGTTCTACCGCCAGCAGCGCTCCGGCCTGTACGGCAAACCGTTCGGCATGTGGAAATTCCGCTCCATGTACAGCGATGCGGACCAGCGCCTGGAAGAGGTGAAGGCCCAGTACGGCAACGAGATGGACGGCCCCATCTTCAAGCTCACCAACGACCCGCGCATCTTCCCCTTCGGCCACTTCATCCGCAAGACGTCCATAGACGAGCTGCCGCAGCTCATCAACATCCTGTGCGGGGATATGAGCGTGGTGGGCCCGCGGCCGCTGCCCACGTACGAGACGGACGAGTTCCCGGACATAGCGCACCGGCGCCGCCTGAGCGTGAAGCCGGGGCTCACCTGCTACTGGCAGATTGAGGACCGCAGCGACAGCGAGGAAAGCTACCGCAACATGATCACCAAGGACCTCAAGTACATCGACAACTGGAGCCTGTGGACGGACATCAAGCTGATCCTGCGCACCATTCCCGCCGTGCTCATGAGCAAGGGGGCCAAGTGACGCCGCGCGCTGCCGTGCCATGTTCAACATCGTCCTCTTCCACCCGGAAATCCCGCACAACACCGGAGCCGCCGGGCGCCTGGCCGTGGCCACGCAAGCCACGCTGCACCTCATCAAGCCCCTGGGCTTCAGCCTGGATGAGAAGCACCTGCGCCGCTGCGGGCTGGACTACTGGCAGCACGTGGACCTGAAGCTCTGGGACAGCCTGGAGGAGCTGGAGGCCGCCGCCGCGCCTGGCGCGCGCTTCTGGTACCTCTCCACCAAGGCCGCACGCAGCATCTGGGATGCAGGGCTGCCGCTGCACGCGGGGGACTACCTGGTGTTCGGCCCGGAATCCAAGGGCCTGCCGGAACGCTGGGTGTTCTCCCACCCGGAGACCGCGCTGCGCATCCCCATGCCGGGCGAGCACGCGCGCTCGCTCAACCTCTCCACCTCCGTGGCCATCATGCTCTACGAGGGCCTGCGCAGAACACTCCACGAAGCATGATGCGTCTTGATTCCACTCATCGGTTATGATACATTCTTCCAGAGAAGTCGTTTCCCAAAATGAACTTGTGCAAATTTTGCACAAGTTCGCGTTCGTTGAAAATAAATGACTATGGACAACATTTCAGAGTGCGGCTCCTTGATCATCTACAAGGAAACTGATGACCAGGCACCCGTTGAAGTGCGTATGGATGGTGATTCAGTATGGATGGAGCTGATGCAGATGGCCCTTCTGTACCAGACAGACAGAAGCAATGTCCTGAAACACATTGCCAACATTTTTGCAGACAGCGAGCTCTCGGAAGCTGAAAGTTGCAGAGTTGTTCAGAAACAACAGATGGAGGGCACGCGCCTCGTGACGCGTAAAGTCAAATTGTACAATTTGGATATGGTCATAGCCGTGGGGTACCGCGTAAAAAGCCCCATTGCCACTCGTTTCCGCCAATGGGCCACTGCACGTCTGAAAGAATACCTCGTCAAGGGGTTCACCATGGATGATGCACGTCTTAAACAACTTGGCGGCGGCAATTACTGGCACGAACTACTGAATCGCATCCGCGATATTCGCTCATCGGAAAAGGTCCTTTACCGCCAAGTCCTGGATCTCTACGCCACCAGTGCCGACTATGACCCCTGCAGCGAAACAAGCCGCCGCTTTTTCATGATGGTTCAGAACAAACTGCATTATGCAGCTCATGGTCACACTGCGGCAGAGGTGGTGTTTGAAAGGGCTGATGCCTCCAAACCCTTTATGGGGTTGACGACGTTCAAGGGCGCGCTTCCCATTCTAGCCGAAGTGACTATCGCGAAAAATTACTTAACCGAACCTGAACTCAAAATTCTAAACAACCTGGTGTCCGGCTACTTCGACTTTGCGGAACTGCGCGCCATGAAGCACGAGCACGTTTTTATGCGGGACTATGTGCAACAATTGGATGCGATATTGGCCTCCACCGGGCATGAATTGCTGGAGGGCCCGGGAAAGGTGAGCCACACGCAGGCAAAGCAAAAGGCAGAGCAGGAATACCGCCAATTCCAGGAGCGAACCCTCTCACCCGTTGAAGTTGCCTATTTGGAAACCATCCGGGCCGCAGAGAAAACAGCTAAGGATCAAGTGCAAAACGCCCGGCAAAGGAAGTCTCGGTAGAAACAGGTATTTGATTTCATAGCCGCTGATGGCGGCATTTCCCCGCATAACAACATGAACACTAACACAGCAAGAAACATCGTCTACTTCGATTTGGAAACACGCCGCTCCGCCGCAGAGGTCGGCGGCTGGCACGAAACCGGGAAAATGGGCATCTCCGTCGCCGTCACCTTCTCCACCAGGGACAACGCCTACCACATCTACACGGAGGATCAGGCGGAGGCCCTCATCCAAGAGCTGCAGCAGGCGGACCTGGTGGTGGGGTACAACCACATCGGGTTCGATTACGGCGTGCTCCAGCCGCATTCCTTCTGGACCATTGCGGACCACACGCGCAACTGCGACATCTGCACCTACCTCACGGAGAAAATCGGGCACCGCCTGAAGCTGGATTCCGTGGCCAAGCCCACCCTGGGCGGCAATTCCAAGACCGCCGAGGGCACGGACGCCCTCAAGTGGTGGGCGGAGTACGAGAAGGAACACGACCCGCAAAAGCTGCTGGATATCGCCAAATACTGCTGCTACGATGTGAAGGTCACCATGGAAGTGTACAAGTTCGGTGCCGCCAATGGCTACGTGCTCTACGAGGACAAGAACGGAGAGCCCGTGAAGGTGGAGGTGGACTGGGAGTTGTAACGGGAGGAACGCCGCTGCGCGGCGAATTGGGATTAGGATGAGGATTAGGAAAGGCGCCCCGACATCAATATCTCCTAATCCTAATCTTAATCCCTAATTATTGTCCTGTTTCCGCTAATCGCGATTCCGGTGGATGAAGTCCTTGGTCTCGCTGATGGTCTTCTCCTGGTAGTCGCGGTAGTGGATGATTTCCGGCTCCGGGGTCTTGTTGCGGCGCTCCTCCAGGAAGCCGTCGGCACCGGCGTTGTTGTACCGGCTGGTGTTGGTGGCGTAGCGCATGTCACCCTCCGCGGAGGCCCTGCCCTCTGAGACGCTGCGCAGGCGGTCGCCGTCGTAGCGGGAGGAGTGGCTGATGCCGTGGCTCTCGTTCATGAAGTCGGGGCGCATGTTGGTGGAGACCATGGAGCTCTGGCGGTGGCCGAATTCCTTGTTGGAGTCGCTGAAGGATTTGCGGGCGTCGGAGAATTTGTTGGAGATGGCATCGTAGCTCTTGGAGCCGCTGAAGGACTTGGTGAGGAATTCCTTGTCCCTGCCGGAGCTGCGGGCGGCGTCGATATCCTTCTGGAAGGGGCTCACGCGGCCGGAAACGGATTGCGGCACGCCGGAATCGCCCTTCTTCTCGGAGAAGGACTCGTTGAACTCCTTTTCAAAGTGGGAGTAGAGGTCCGTCTCGCCGCCGGCCTGCTTTTCCTCCACCACCTTGCCGTTGGAGTCGTACACCGTGCGCACGCTCTCGCACGCGCACAGGGAAAGGAAGAGCACCACTGGCAGCAAGCAGCGCATCACCCTTGCAATTCCGCCACCGCGGTCTCCAGCGTGGCGGCGTCCTGTATGGAAACCACGCGCGCATCCGCGCAGATGCGCGCCATCATACCGGCCAGGGAGGTGCCGGGGCCCATCTCGATGAAGAGCCTCTCGCCCCTGTCCACCAAATCCTCCATGCACGCCTGCCAGCGCACGGAGCCGCACACCTGCGCGCCCAGCATGGCCCGCGTGTCGTCCGGCCCGGTCACCGCGCGGCCGCCGTAGTTGCAGTACACGGGGAAGGCGGGGGCCTGCATGGGCGTGGCATCCAGCACGGGCAGCAGGGCGGTTTGCGCGGGCTTCATGTACCGGCTGTGGTACGCGCCCGCCACGTTGAGCTTGATGCCGCGCTTGAAACCGGCCTCCTTGGCGCCCGCCACCGCCTTGTCGATTCCCTCCACGGAGCCGGAAAGCACAATCTGGCCGGGGCAGTTGAAGTTGGCCACATCCACATCGCACGCCGCGGCCAGGGCCTCGGCGGCCTCTGGCGTGCCGCCCACCAAGGCTGCCATGCCGCCGGCCGCGGCCGCGCAGGCCGTCTCCATGAGCGCGCCGCGCTTCTCCACCAGGCGCAGGCCGTCCTCCATGGTGAAGGTGCCCGCCGCCGCGTGCGCGGTGAACTCTCCCAGGGAGAGACCCGCCGCCGCCACCGGCTCCACCTGCACGCGCTCCTTCAGCACGCTCCATATCGCCAGGCCGTGCACATACAGCGCCGGCTGGCAGTTGGATGTGCGCGTCAGCTCGGCATCCGGCCCGCTGAACATCACGTCCGTGAGCTTGCGGCCCAGGGCGGCATCCGCGGCCTCCATCAGTGCGCGCGCCTGCGGGTAGGCTTCAAGCAGGTCCCTGCCCATGCCTACCTGTTGGGCGCCCTGCCCCGGGAACAGAAGTACAGCTCTCATGCCGCCAGCATACCCCAGGCAAGGCCACCAAGGCAAGGAAATTTTGCGCGGGATAATTTGCATTTCGGGTTGCATTTTCCCAAAACCCGTGGTAGGATAGGGTGCTTTTTGCGAAGCACTCTAACAGCACGAATAAAATGAATCCCGAGACATTATTCTGGATTGTGCCGCTCGCCTCGATTATCGCCCTGGCGTTCGCGGCTGTGTTCTTCTTCAACATGAAGAAGGCGGATGAAGGAACCGACCGCATGAAGGAGATTGCGGGCTACGTGCGCGAAGGCGCCATGGCCTACCTCAAGCAGCAGTACAAGGTCGTGGCCCTGGTGTTTGTCATCATCGCCATCATCTTCTGCGTGATGGCCGTGTTCGACATGCAGAACCACATCGTGCCCGTGGCGTTCCTGACCGGCGGCTTCTTCTCCGGCCTGGCAGGCTTCATCGGCATGAAGACGGCCACCTACGCCTCCGGCCGCGTGGCGCAGGCCTGCCGCGACGAGCAGGACGGCCTGAACAAGGGCCTCAAGCTGGCCTTCCGTTCCGGCGCCGTGCTGGGCCTCACCGTGGTGGGCTTCGGCCTGCTGGATATCTCCGGTTGGTACCTGATCCTGGACAACACCGGGCTGATTGAGGCGGAGGGCATCTCCAAGCTGGTGGAAATCACCACCATCATGCTGACCTTCGGCATGGGCGCCTCCCTGCAGGCTTTGTTCGCCCGCGTGGGCGGCGGCATCTACACCAAGGCGGCCGATGTGGGCGCCGACCTGGTGGGCAAGACCGAATACCACTTCAACGAGGACGACCCCCGCAACCCCGCCACCATCGCCGACAACGTGGGCGACAACGTGGGTGACGTGGCAGGCATGGGTGCGGACCTGTACGAATCCTACGCCGGCTCCATCCTGGCCTCCGCCGCGCTGGGCGCGGCCGCCGTGGCCGGAGCCAACGGCACGTACGACGAGGGCCTGAAGATGGTGATGGCGCCGATGGTCATCGGTGCCGTGGGTGCCATCCTCTCCGTGCTGGGCATCTTCATTGTGCGCACCAAGCAGGGTGCCACGCAGAGCCAGCTGATGGCCGCGCTCAACCGCGGCATCAACTTCTCTGGCGTGCTGATTGCCGTGGCCGCGGCCGCGGTGCTCTACCTGTTGGGCATCGAGAACTGGCTGGGGCTCTGGGGCTCCATCGTCATCGGCCTGGTGGTGGGCATCCTCATCGGCAAGGTCACGGAGTACTACACCTCCTTTGAGTACAAGCCCGTGAAGTTCATTGCGGAGAACGCCACCACCGGCCCCGCAACCGTCATTATCTCCGGCATCGGCGTGGGCATGATCTCCACCTGCTGGCCCGTCATCTTCATCGTGCTCGGCACCATCGGCGCCTACCTCTGCGCCGCAGGTGAATTCATGTTCACCGGTGAGAACATGAGCATGGGCCTCTACGGCATCGGCATCGCCGCCGTCGGCATGCTCTCCACCCTCGGCCTCACCCTGGCCACGGACGCCTACGGCCCCATCTCCGACAACGCCGGCGGCAACGCCGAGATGAGCGAGCTGGGCGAGAGCGTGCGCTCCCGCACGGATGCCCTGGACGCCCTGGGCAACACCACCGCCGCCACCGGCAAGGGCTTCGCCATCGGCTCCGCCGCGCTCACCGCGCTCGCGCTGCTCGCCTCCTACATCGAGGAAATCAAGATTGCCGCCCTGCGCTTCGGGGAAACCTTCTCCCCCAGCTTCTTCAGCAGTGATGTCATCAACAGCGCCGAGCTCGCCAAGATGAACATTGCTCAGTTCATGGCCAAGTTCGACGTGACGCTCATGAACCCGAAGGTGCTGCTGGGCATCTTTGTGGGCGCCATGCTCTCCTTCCTGTTCTGCGGCCTCACCATGAACGCCGTGGGCCGCGCCGCCAAGAGCATGGTGGAGGAAGTCCGCCGCCAGCTCTCCGACAAGGATGTCTTCGAGGGCCGCAAGAAGGCCGACTACGCGCGCTGCGTGGGCATCTCCACCCAGGGTGCCCAGCGTGAGATGATCGTGCCCTCCATGATTGCGGTGATTGTTCCGATTGCCACGGGCCTGCTGCTGGGCGTACCCGGCGTGTTCGGTCTGCTGGCGGGCGGCCTGGCGGGCGGCTTCGTGCTGGCCGTGTTCATGGCCAACTCCGGCGGTGCCTGGGACAACGCCAAGAAGTTCATCGAGACCGGCGACGCCTCCTTCTGCGGCAAGCACACCCCCGTGCACGACGCCTCCGTGGTGGGCGACACCGTGGGCGACCCGTTCAAGGACACCTCCGGTCCCTCGCTGAACATCCTCATCAAGCTCATGAGCATGGTCTCCATCGTGACCGCCGGCCTGAACGTGGCCTTCTCCCTGCTGTAACAGGCAGGCAGCTCAACAAAGAGTTTTTCCTCATTCAACCGCCGCCCCCAAACGGGCGGCGGTTTTTTCTGCTTTCGTCCATTTTGCGGTGTACTTTTTTGGGGAAATCTGGTAGGCTTTGTCACCCGCTGAACCATGGCCGCCAAATTCAACATCAACTCGCTGAACCCCGCCCAGAAGGAGGCGGTGCGCACGCTGGACGGCCCGGTGCTCATCCTGGCGGGGGCCGGCACGGGGAAGACGCGCACGGTGACCTGCCGCATTGCGCACATGATTGACCGCGGCATAGACCCCAAGGGGATATTGGCGCTGACGTTCACCAACAAGGCGGCCACGGAGATGGCGGAGCGCGTGGCGGGGCTGGTGAGCAAGGAGGCCGCCAAGGAGATGACCGTGTGCACCTTCCACTCGCTCTGCGTGAAAATCCTGCGGCGCGAAATAGGCCGCCTGGGCTATAAGGAGAACTTTTCCATCTACACCGGGAGCGACCAGACCGGGCTGGTGCGCAAACTCATCATGGAATACGGCGCGCTCAAGGAGAAGCTGGACCCCAACAAGGTGCTGGCGGAGCTCTCCCGCGTGCGCAACGCCGGGCTGGAAATCGACCAGATAGAGGACACGCTCATCGCGGCCATCGCCAAGGCGTACCAGCGGGAGCTGAAGGCGCAGAACGCGGTGGATTTCGACGACCTGCTGATCCTGACGGAGCGCCTGCTGCGCTGCTACCCGCAGGCGCACGAGAAGTGGAACAAGCGCTTCACCCACATCACGGTGGACGAGTTCCAGGACACGAATTCGCTGCAGATGAGCCTGCTGCGCCAGCTGGTGGCCAGCCCGCAGCACAACGTGTGCGTGGTGGGGGACGACGACCAGTCCATCTACGGCTGGCGCGGCGCGCAGATTTCCAACATCCTGGAGTTCGAGAGCTTTTTCCCCAATCCCACCGTCATCAAGCTGGAGGAGAACTACCGCTGCACCAGCCAGGTGCTGGACTGCGCCAACGAGCTCATCCGCCACAACCTCGGCCGGCGAGACAAGACCCTGCGCACCCGCAAGCAGGGCCAGTACCCCGTGCGCCTCGTTGCCATGCCAGGCTCCGAGGAGGAGGCCGCCTTCATCGCAGACGAGATGCAGCAGCTCCACCGCCGGGAAAACCTCAAATGGGAGGACCTGGCCGTCCTCTTCCGCGCCAACGTCCAGAGCCGGCAGCTGGAAACCGCCATGCGCGAGCAGAACATCCCCTACCGCATGGTCGGCACACGCAGCTTCTTCGACCGCAAGGAGGTGAAGGACCTCATCAGCTACCTGCAGGTGATGGACAACCCGGATGCGGACCTGCACCTGCTGCGCGTGCTCAACACCCCCGCCCGCGGCATCAGCGACACCACCGCCAACCTGGCCATCGAGCACAGCCGAGAACACCGCCAGAGCCTATGGAAGGCACTCGGCGACCCCGCCTTCCTCAACGACTGCTCCGCGCGCTCCCAGCAGAGCATCCGCGCCTTCACCGCGCTGGTGGAGAAGTACCGCGCCGCCTTCGCCGCCAGCGCCACCGGCTTCGGCGACACCCTGCAGGCCCTCATGGATGAAATCGCCTACGAGGACTACGTGGGCCGCACCTGCAAGACCGACCAGGAGCGCAGCCTGCGCCTCGCCGCCGTCAACGACATCAAGGAGGCCATCCACAGCTTCTGGGCACCCGGCCGCAAGCTGGGCGACTTTTTGGAGAAGGTCACGCTGGACAACGAGAAGGACGACGACGACGACCTGGAGAAGAAGAAGGGCGTGTGCCTGATCACCATGCACGCCGCCAAGGGGCTGGAGTTCCCGCACGTCTACATCGTGGGCGTGGAGGAGGGCCTGCTGCCCCACACGCGCTCGGTGGACGAAGGCTCGCTGGACGAGGAGCGCCGCCTGTTCTACGTGGGCATCACGCGCGCGCAGGAGCGGCTCACCATGACCTACTGCGCCGCCCGCACCAAGTACGGCAAGGAGGAGCGCTGCGCACCCTCATCCTTCATCCAGGAAATCCCGGACCGCCTGTACGAGTTCACCGACTACGCCGCCGAGCTCAACAAGCCCGCCACGGAAGAGGATTGCGACGACTTCTTCTCCTCCATCAACGAAATGCTCGGCGACAATTGAACCGCCGCGCCGCAAACGGGGCCGGCCGCGGCCTCGGCGTGCAATGATGGGTGGCAACAAATCTCAGAGAGCTGCATGCCTTGGCGTGTATCCACCCCGCGCAAGGCGGGGTTACGTGCCGAACAAATCAACGTGGTTCCCCCCCGGGCTTACGCCCGGGGCTGGAAAAAGTTGTCGCCGCAGGGCGGCTCAAAGTAAGCGCGCCGTGCGGCGCAATCACGGATGACAAATTGTAAATCGTAAATTGTCAATTGTCAATTTCCTCGGCGGTATCGTCGATGTCGAACATATCGTTGGGATCCTCGGCCACATCCTCGTCGGCATCGGGGGCGGTGTCCTCTGCCAGCTCCTCGTGGATGGTGCAGAGGGAGCGCTTGGCGTTGGGGTCTGCCATGGTTTCGGTGTAGGCCTTGCCCTCGTACTCGCAGCCGGAATGAGCGAGCATGCCGGAGACGCGGCAGAGGCGCACACCGCCGGTGTGTCCCTTGGCGGGGGAGGTGCGGATGTCCTTCATGGCGTAGCCGCGCACGGCGGCGCACTGCATGGCGCCCACCCAGAGCGGGAGGGCCACGGTGCCGCCGTACGCGCGGTCGGCAATCTTGACGGGGCGGTCGAAGCCCACCCAGACGGCGGCGGTGAGGTTGGAGGTGAAACCGCAGAACCAGGCGTTGGTGTAGCCGTTGGTGGTGCCGGTCTTGCCGCCGCAGGGGTGCTTGAAGCCGAGGCGCTGCATGCTGCCGGCGGTGCCGCCGGGCTTGGTGATCTGCTGTAGGATGGCGGAGGTGGCGCGGGTGGTCTGCGGGGAGAAGACGCGGCGTGCGGAGGGAGCGTTCTGCCAGATGACGCGGCCGTTGGCATCCGTGATGGACTCTATGATGTACGGAGTGGGGCGCACGCCACCGTTGGCGAACGTGGTGTAGGCGCCCGCCACCTCCAGCGGGGAGGCCTCCCACGTGCCCAGGAAGATGGTGGGGCCGGGCGAGCGCGTGGGGCGCGGGAAGCCCGCCAGCAGGGCGGATGACACCACGCTCTGCAGCCCCGCCCTGTTGCCCGCGCGCACGGACATGGTGTTGCGGCTCTTGAGCAGGCCCCACCCGGCGGGGTGCATGCCGGTGAACTTGCCGTCGGAGTTGCCGGGGCGCCAGTTCTTGGCCCCCTTGATTTCGCCGGGCTGGATGGCGTCGTCGGAGAGCATACTCTCCGGGCTGCCTCCCTTGTCGAAGAAGGTGGAGTAGACGATGGGCTTGAAGATGGAGCCCACCTGGCGGCGGCTCTGCACGGCGCGGTTGAGCGGGGATTCGGAGCTGTCGCGCCCGCCGATGACGGCGATGAGCGCACCGGTGGCGTTATCGATGATGACGCACGCGGCCTGGATGTACTTTGGCTGCATGCGGGCGGCCTGCTCCGGCGTGGCGGCGGCCAGCGCGGCCCGGTACTGCGCACGCGTCTGGTGCACGGGTTTCTTGGCCTTCTCGAACATGTCCACCAGGCGGCGGTCCAGCTCCTTCATCACATCCGTCTGCAGGTCCACATCCAGCGTGGTGCGCACGCGCAGGCCGCCGGAGACCATGGCCTCCGACTTGATGCGCTGCTCCGAGGTGTCCAGCATTTCCAGGATGTGGTCCACCTCGCTGCGGATGAGGTCCAGCGCGTAGTTGTCCGTTCCCAGGGGTTCCGGGCGGCGTGTGGCGATGGGTTCCTTCAGCGCGGCCTGATACTGCGCGGGGGTGATTTTGCCGTTGTCCACCATGAGCTTGAGCACCTTGTCGCGCTGCACCTGCGCGTAGCGCGGGTTGCGGTAGGGCGAGAACTCGTTGGGGGAGCAGACAATGCCCGCCAGCATGGCGGATTCGCCGATGGTGAGGTCGCGCGGCAGCTTGTCGAAATAGCCGTAGGCGGCCTGCTTGAGCCCCAGGAAGGTGTGCCCCCAGAACACGCGGTTGATGTAGCAGAGCAGGATGGCGTCCTTGTCGTACGATGCCTCGATGCGGCGGGCGAGTGCCATTTCCGTGAACTTGGCGTCGAAGTTGCGCTCGCGGTGGTTGTAGGTGTTCTTGGCGAGCTGCATGGTGAGCGTGGAGCCGCCCTGGGTGGTTCTGTGGTGCTTGACGACCTGCATGACGGCGCGGCCGAGGGCGCGGATGGAGATGCCGCCGTGCTCGTAGAAGGAGCGGTCCTCCTGGAGGATGAGGGCATCGATGAAGTGCTGGGGGACCTCCTCGTGGAGCTTGGTGATGCTGCGGCGGTTCTCGCCGTGGAGGGTGCCGATTTCATTGCCCTTGCGGTCCAGCACGATGCTGCGCTCCGGCATGCGCTCGATCTGGGTGATATCGTAGCGGCCGGATTTCATGCCGTAGACGAGCGCCAGGAACCCCACCGCCACAAATCCCACAAACGCCGCGCTTATGGCCAGGCGCAGCGGCCACAGCACCAGCTTGGGCAGCGCCCGCGTGACAAACCCGATCATGCGGAACGGCAGCGTGATCACGCGCAGGATGGCCCCGCCGCACCCCATGCCCTTCTTGGGCGGGCGCGTGAACTCGTTGAGCGGGTTCTCGTCCGCAGGCTGGTAGCGGCGGCGGTACTCGCGCCGCGGGCCCGGCGTGCCGAAGGCGTCGTCCGGCGGGTAGTCCGCCTCATCGCCCCCGTATGGTTCGGGGCTGCGCGCCGGCATGGGCACGCGGCGCGGGCGGCTGCTGCGCACGCGGCGCGGCTGGGATTCCGGCTCCGGCTGTGCGTATCCGGCGGCGGTGTCCTCCTCCCAATCCTCCGGGTCCTGCGGGGGCGGTTCCTCGGCGGGGTGGTTGGCGCGCACGCGGGGACGCGGCGCGGCCTGCGGGCGCGCGCCCGCCCTGCCCCGCCTGGCGGTGGGGCTGTTGTCCGGGTCAGAGGCTTTGTAGCGAGCGCACACGGGTGTTTCTATGCATTAGGCAAAGGGCGCGGCAACGGAGGGTTTCCCCCGCTTCCGCGCCCGCACGCCCTGGGTTGGCCATCAGTACTTGTAGTCCACGTAGAACTGGAACTGGCCCTGCTTCTCCGCGGCGTTGTGGGCGGAAATCGGGATGGCGTAATCCACTGCGAGCGGGCCCATGGGAAGGTTCACGCGCAGGCCGAATCCGTAATCCGATGCGAATTCCCTGAACTTGAAGTCGAAGCTGTCCTCGTGCACGAAGCCCGCATCCACGAACACCGCAAAGCGAACCGCCTCGAACAGCGGCAGCGTCATCTCCAGCTGCGCGTAGGCGGACGAGTTGCCGCCCATCGTCTCGTCCCCGGCCAGCCTGCGGTCCACCATGCCGACATCGCGGTAGCGGAAACCGCGCAGGTTGGTGGGGCCGCCCAGGTAGCAGCGCTCGAAGATGGGCACCTCCTTGTCCTTCTTGACGGGCTTGACGGTCTCTGCGCCGAAGGTGACGCTGAAGATGGAATCCCAGAAGGAGTTGTAGAAGTAGGAGGCGGAGGCATCCAGGCCGTATGTCTGCACGGTGCTGCCGGGGCCGCTCCAGTTGCCGTTGAGAGCAAAGTTGCCGCCCTTGCGCGGGGTGATGATGGCGTCTCGGGAATCGAACTGGTAGCCCAGCTGGAAGCGGCTGCGGTTGTAGTTGCCCTTCTGCGCGGCGAAGAAGACGGGTGCGTTGCCCTCCGGGTCGATGTTGAAGCGCTCGATGCGGTACTCGAACTGGATGGAGTGCAGGTCCGCGAACCCGCGGCGCAGCGAGACCGCATAGCCGAAGTTCCTCTGCCGGTAGTAGTCGCTCAGGTACGTGGAATCGGAGTAGTACACCTCGTTGCCCAGCTGCAGCTTGCGGTCCAGGAACCACGGCTCCAGCAGGTAGATGGACGCGCTCTTGTACTCCGTGCCCAACTTGCCGTTGAGGGTGAGGCGTTGGCCGCCGCCCACGAAGGAGTTGCCGAAGATGCCGCCCAGGTTGAAGTTGGACTGCGTGATGGTGGTGTACAGGTACACGCTCTCAATGGAGGAGAAGGCCACGCCGAAGGTGGCGTTGCCGGTCATGGTCTCATGCACGTTGATGTTGATATCGCGGTAGCCGCTGTTGCCGGAGTAGCCCTCCGAGACCTCCACGGCATCGAAGTACTTGAGGTTCTCCAGGCGCTTGCGGGCGGTCTCCAGGTCCACGGAGTTGAGGTATTCGCCGGGCTTGAGGGGAAGCTCGCGCAGGATGACGTGCTGCTTGGTCTTGGTGTTGCCGCGCACGTTGATGCGGCCCACCAGGTAGCGCCCGCCCTCCGTCACGTTGTAGCGGATGTTCACCAGGTGCGTGCCGTCCGGCCGCACGCCCACCTCCGTGATGTCCGGCCGCACCTCCGCGTCCGCGTAGCCCTTGGCGCCGTAGTACTTGCGGATCATGTCCACATCGTCGGACACCTTCTGGAGGGAGTAGATATCCCCGCCGAGCATGCTGAGGCCGGGTTCCAGCTGCTGTGGAGTGTAGACGCTGAGCGGGCCGAAGGAGACCTGCTGCACCTCGTAGCGCGGGCCTTCCTCAATCTTGATTTCCATCTTGATCTTCTTGGCGCCGGTATGCCAGAAGGAGGTGCCGCCGGTGTAGTAGTACTTCACGTCTGCAATGCGGGCGCGCAGGTAGCCGTAGTTGCGATAGTGCTTGATGATGGCCTGCAGGTCGTCCTCCACCTTCTCGCGGTCGATGCGGCCGGAGGACGTCAGGATGGTGAAGATGTCCAGCTCCTTCGTTTCCAGCAGGTGGCGCAGCTGCACCGCGTCGAACGCGTGGTTGCCCACAAAGCTGATGTCCGCCATGACCTGGCGCTGGCCCTCGTTGATGTTGAAGATGACGTCCTTGTACGCGCCGTTGGCGGTGGCCCTGGTCTGCCAGTCCACCTGCGTGTCCGGGTAGTAGGATTCCTGGTAGTGCTTCAGCAGCTCGGCGCGGGCGCGCGCCAGCGACTTGTCGTTGATGATGAGGCCGGATGCCAGGCCGGGCTTGCCCTTGTCCTTGTCCGGCTGGATAGCCTCGCGCAGCTCCTTCTCGTTGAAGCGCTGGTTGCCGGTGAAGCCCACACCCGCCAGCACGCTGGACGCGCGCACATCGAAGATGACCGCCACGCCGTTGCCCTCCGGGGTCACGGACACGCGGGTGTCGGAATCCACCACACCGGTGGTGATGAGGCGCTCCAGGTCCGCGTTCACGCGGGTGGAGACGTAGCGGCTGCCCTGGCGCGTCTGCACCACGTCGCGCAGGCGGCTTTCCGGCAGGTTGCTGCCCCCGGCGTAGCGGAACACCACGCGGGTGACGGTCTTGCCGTCGAACGCGGCATCATTGGTGAAGAGGCCGGTGGTGGGGCCGAGCTCGCGCATCACGGCGGCGTTGTCCAGCAGGGGCGTGGAATCGTGCTTGGCGAGCGCGCTGGTTTCCTCCAGGGTGGCGGGCTTGGCGGAAGCCTGGACGGAGGCCTCCGCCTGCGCTGCGGTCTGGGGAGTTTCCTTGGCCTGTTCCACCTTCTCCTCCGTGGCCTTCTGCTCATCCTGCATCATGGCCTTCAGGAAAGGATCGTCCGCTGCATCCTGTGCAACGGCGGGGGCCGCCAAGGTGACAGCCAGGGCGCTCAAAACCAACTTCCAACGGGACGTTGCCGTGTTCATGCTGGAATCCTAGCGGTTTGGGCCGCACTCGTCAAGGATTTTCCGCGCATGCCGGGGCAAAACGAGTGCAATTTTCCGCGCGCGGCGGGCTACCCCTGCGCGGGCGGCTCCGGCAGGGGCACCACGCGCAGCTTGCCCAGGGTCTCATCCTTGCGCCCGGGAATGTAGCAGCGCCGCCACTGCGCGGGCGTGCGCCGCGGCGCCCTCCGGTACGTGGCGAACACCTCCCCCGTTTCCGCATGCACCAGCGCGAACCGGGGCGGGTGCTGCAGGCGCGCCGGGGTGAAATCGTCGCACGGCGTGGTGACTGTTTCGTCCACCAGGCCGAGCTTTCGGCAGTAGGCGCGCCAGATGGCGCCGTGGCCGGCGTGGCGGCGGCGCTCCCAGGCCAGCGCGTGCGCCAGCTCATGCAGCAGGGTGCGCCACACCTGGAAGCGGTCCTTCTCCAGGTAGGCCTCCACAAAGTAGTGGGAGAGGGTGATGCGGCGCTCCCTGAAGCGGCAGCAGCCCAGGCGGTGCAGCGCGCGGTCCCAGCCGAAGCTCCAGCCGGCCAGCTGCAGGGATTGCAGGCAGGCGGCGGCATACGCCTCCACCTCCGCCAGGCTGTGCCATTCCGTCATCTGCGGCACGGTGCAATCCGGCGCGCCGGGCTCCGCCTGCGCGGCGGGCGCCCGGCCGGTGGCGCTTTCCAGGAGCTCGCGCCACAGGCGCTCCCAGGGCTTACTCTGCGGTTCCATCCATCTTGGCGCGCACCTTGGCCTCAATCTCGGCGTAGAGCTCCGGGTTGGTGCGCAGGGCCTCCTTGGCGCCGTCGCGCCCCTGGGCGAGCTGGCCGCCGTTGTAGCTGAACCAGGAGCCGCGCTTCTGCACGATATCGTACTCCATGGCAAGGTCCACCAGGCTGCCGGTGGAGGAGATGCCCTCGTTGTACATGATGTCGAACTCGCACTCCTTGAAGGGCGGGGCCACCTTGTTCTTGACGATTTTGAGCTTGGTTCTGTTGCCGTTGACGGTGCCGTCGGATCCCTTGATCTGGCCGATTCTGCGGATATCGCAGCGGACGGAGGCGTAGAACTTGAGGGCGCGGCCGCCGGGGGTGGTTTCCGGGTTGCCGAACATCACGCCGATCTTCTCGCGGATCTGGTTGGTGAAGATGCACACGGTGCGCGCCTTGGAGATGAGCGAGGTGAGCTTGCGCAGCGCGGCGCTCATCAGGCGCGCCTGGGCGCCCACCGTGCTGTCGCCGATTTCTCCCTCCAGCTCCTGCCGCGTCACCAGCGCCGCCACGGAGTCCACCACGATGACATCGATGGCGTTGGAGCGCACCAGGGCCTCGCAAATCTGCAGGGCCTCCTCGCCGCTGTTCGGCTGGCTCACCAGCAGGTCGTCCAGGTTCACGCCCAGCTTGGCCGCGTACGCCGGGTCCAGCGCGTGCTCCACGTCGATGAACGCGGCGAGCCCGCCGGCGCGCTGCGCCTGGGCTATCACCGTGAGCGTGAGCGTGGTCTTGCCGGAGGATTCCGGGCCGAAAATCTCCACCACGCGGCCGCGCGGGAATCCGCCCACGCCCAGCGCGCGGTCTATCAAAATGTTTCCGGTGGGTATCACTTCCACCTCCATGGTCTTGTGGTCGCCCAGGCGCACGATGGCGTTCTCGCCGAAATCCTTCTGAATCTGCAGCATGGCGGCGTCCAGGGCGCGCTGGCGCTGGGCCATGGCCTTGTCTTGTTCGGGTGTTGTCTCTTTACTCATATCAGCGTGCATTGTAGCCGCTCCACCCTCCCCATGCAAGCCAAAACTGCTCCCGCCCACGCCTAGACCACATGTGCCCCATAGGTAGACCGAATCCGCCCCGCTTGGCGGAATGCCAAGCGGGGCGTTCATTTCACGCGGCGTAGCCGCCTAACTGACGAAATTGTAAATCGTAAATTGTCAATTGTAAATTATTGCCTGCGGCGGCGACCCGCCAGCAGACCCAGCGCCAGCAAGCCGAGGGTTGCGGTGGTGGGTTCGGGAACCATGGGTTCCGATGCCCAGTACACGCCGGTGATGCAGAGCGCGGTGTTGTCCACCAGCTTGTACTTCAGGTCGGTGATGCGGGTGTTGAGGGAATCGCCCGCGTTGAGGCCGGCATCGTTGGTGATGTTGGCGCCCGCCTCGTCCGTCACGTAGAAGATGGTCTGGTCGGCAAGCTGCCTCAGCAGGTCGGAATCAAAATATTCCCCATTGCCGATGCCTGTGGCAATGGTCATGGTGAACGCGGTGCCGCTGTCGCTGCCCAGCAGGGCGGCGAGCGCGCCGTTGCCCACGCCGAAGCGAATCTCGCTGCCGCCGCCAAGCGTGAGGGAGTTGCCGTTCATCACCACGTTGGAGTACGTGCCGGAGCTCCAGCCGACGTTGTCTTCATCCGCCGCGGTGTCCCAGCCGGACACGCCGAAGACAATATCGCCAAGGTTCACGGAGAGGTCGCCGGTGTAGGTCTGGCGGCCGGGGGAGTTGCCCACGATGAGCGTGCCGCCCTCCTCCACGGTGACATCCGCGAAGGTGCCGCCGCCCTTGAGTACGGCGCCGTCCTTCACGGTGGTGGCCAGGCTCATCACGCCGTTGTTCTCATGCACGCCGGAGGCGATGGTGAGCGTGAGGGATTCGCCCTCCTTGCCCCGCACATGGGCTCCTGCATCCACGGTGAGCGAGGTGGTCTCCGAGATGGTGGCATCCGTGCCGAAGATGAAGCTGCCCGCATGCACGCGGATGTCGCCCTGGAGCGTCACGGCTCCCGTCACCTCCGCGGTGCCCAGGCCGGTCTTGTCCAGGTCACCCGTGCCAGAGAGCGTGCCGAAGCTGGCGGTGTTGCCTTGTGTCACATTCAAGGTGTTGCCCTCTGCGGCGGCAATGTTGATTGCCGCCGCCACCTTGGCGGTGCGATCCACGGAAAGGGTGCGCTCGGCACCATCCTGCTCGGAACCGACAAAGAAGATGGTGCCGGAAACCGCGCCGCCGCCATCGTACTTCTCCACGCCCTCCACCAGGGAGAGCGCGCCGTTGCGCAGGAAGACATCCCCGGTGGTGACCTGCTCCTTGTCCACCACCTCCGTGCCATCGTATGTGTAGATGTAGGGCAGCACGGGGCTGTCCGCGGCGTTGGCGTCGCGCAGGTCGTACTGCAGCTCAAAGCTCTCTCCATCATCCATGACCACGTTGCAGTAGTGGGAGAACATCTCGTCCTTGCGCTCGGCGTTGCGCACCACATCGTAGTCCGTGAAATGAATTCCCGTGGTGTGGATGCCGTACAGGTAGCGCACCTTGTTGCTGCCCGCGCCGTACACATACATCTGCTCGCCGTCCGTTCCGTTGTCCCACGCCGTGCCGGCAATCAAGCGGTCTTTGGGATAGTTGTCGTTGGAGTTGTTGTTGTCGGTCCAGTAGAAGTCGTCCACCGTGCCCGTTTTCTCGTTATAGTTCACGCCGTAGACGGTCATCACGTGCAGATCCGTGGCGAAGGCGAACACGTCGCCGTTGTCGAACCCGTCCGCCAACCACTTGGAAGCGCCCGCGAAATCGTGTGAGGAAACGCTGTAGGTGCTGATGAGCGCGCCCTCCGGCTCGAAATCGGAATAGGCGTGATAGTTGACGATGCGGAACTCCGCGCCGGAGATGCGGTTGTAGTAGCCGTTGAAGTTGTAGCCATCGGAGCTGCGGAGATCATAGCCGCAGGAGATGGTCTCGCCGTGAATCCAATGCTGGATGGTGGCGGGCGCCCAGCCGCCCTGGTTGTACCAGAGGGTGCGCACGGTCTCCCAAACCTCATAGCCGCGCGGCGTGCCGTCCGGGATGATGATGGCCCCGTTCTCCTCCGTGCGGTCCTGCCACCAGGCTATCAGGTTGGATGCCGCAGCAGCCCAGCACATCGCCGCATCCGGTCCGGAAACGGAATTGTGCTTGTAGGAGGTGTACGCTCCCGTGGCCATCTTGGTCGTCTTGTCGAATGTCACGCCATCCGCCCAGTGTTCCGTGGCGGTCAGTTGCGGCGCGCCCAGAACGGCGGCCAGCGCTAGCAGTGTGAGTGTCTTTTTCATATCCTGACTGTTCCTTGAAAATGTACCATGGGGCGCGCCCCGACATTCAGTCATCTTACGGCATTCGTGATGTTGTTGTCAAGTTGAAACGGTTTTTCCCCGCGCCATTTTCCCCGCGCCATTGCGGGGAATTTTGCGGTATATCACGTAACCCCGCCCAACTGCGACCAATAAGCCCAATCCCCTGAAACCCGCGCCACATCTAAGCTTGCGGGCATGCCACCCTCCTACAGCATTCCGAATACTGTAGAGGGGATGGGCGGGGAAATTGAGGATTTCGGATTTGGGATTTAGGATTTGAAAAATTCGCGCGCCGCGGGCGGCGCGGCACTATTTCCAAATTGTAAATCGTAAATTGTCAATTGTAAATTATTGCCTGCGGCGGCGACCCGCCAGCAGACCCAGCGCCAGCAAGCCGAGGGTTGCGGTGGTGGGTTCGGGAACCATGGGTTCCGATGCCCAGTACACGCCGGTGATGCAGAGCGCGGTGTTGTCCACCAGCTTGTACTTCAGGTCGGTGATGCGGGTGTTGAGGGAATCGCCCGCGTTGAGGCCGGCATCGTTGGTGATGTTGGCGCCCGCCTCGTCCGTCACGTAGAAGATGGTCTGGTCGGCAAGCTGCCTCAGCAGGTCGGAATCAAAATATTCCCCATTGCCGATGCCTGTGGCAATGGTCATGGTGAACGCGGTGCCGCTGTCGCTGCCCAGCAGGGCGGCGAGCGCGCCGTTGCCCACGCCGAAGCGAATCTCGCTGCCGCCGCCAAGCGTGAGGGAGTTGCCGTTCATCACCACGTTGGAGTACGTGCCGGAGCTCCAGCCGACGTTGTCTTCATCCGCCGCGGTGTCCCAGCCGGACACGCCGAAGACAATATCGCCAAGGTTCACGGAGAGGTCGCCCAGATATTCCTGCCTACCGGGGGAGTTGCCCACGATGAGCGTGCCGCCGTTGTCCACGGTGACGCCCGCAAAGGTGCCGCTGCCTTTCATCACGCCGCCATCCACGGTGAGCGAGACGGCCCCGGTGATGTCCGCACCCGTGCCGATGATGAAGCTGCCCTCATGCACGCGGATGGCGCCCTGGAGTGTCAAGGCCCCCGTCACCTCCGCGGTGCCGGTGCCGGTCTTGTCCAGGTCGCCCGAGCCGCTCAGCGTGCCGAAGGATGCGGTGTTGCCATCGGTCACCTCCAGCGTGTTGGTGCCGCTGGTGGCGCTCAGGTTGATTTCCCCGGCGATAGTGTCCGTGCGGTCCACCTTCAGGGTGCGGTCGGTTCCGGCCACCTTTGAATTCTCAAAGCTGATGGCACCCTCGATACGTCCGCCGCCGTCCAGGTCCTTGCGCTTTGCGTCACAATCAATCAGGGTCACCTGGCCACCCTGCAGGAGCATGTCACCTGTGGTTACCACTTCGTCAGTGTAGAGCTCATGATATGATGTGAATCCATCTCCCTCGTCCACGGTATACGGCACCACCTTTTTGGCTTCCACGGGGCTGCCATCCACGCTGGCATCACGCAAGTCGTATTGAAGCACGTAGTTTTCCTCGCCGTCCACAATGAGGTTGCAATAATGGGAGAAGAGGAACTCATTATCATCCACGAGGTTCTTTCCAACGCGCACATCATAGTCCAAGAAGCGGATGCCCGTGGTGCGCAAAACGCAAATGTCTCGAATTGTATGAGAATTCCCCCAGTAATTGGAGTCCATTAGCCCAGGGCCGTTTGCTGAACTCTCGTCAGAGGGAAAAATGCTAAGTTCGCTGTACTTGCCTTTTGCTGCACCTATATCGTTGTTGTCTGATATATAGAACTTGTCTATCAGCCCCTCTTCATTTGCGTTGACCCCATAAACCGTCATTGCATGGGAAGGAGTAGAGAACAACACGGCATAGTCGTCATCCATGTATTGGATGATTCTCTCGGAAGCAGATTGGTAGAGGGTTTTGTCTGGACTCTCGGCGTTGCTAGACAAGAACCTATACGTTTGAATCATGGTATATTTGTACTTGTAGCGCCAATCCGTCTCAGGGTGGGCCTCGTACTGCTCATGATTTGCCCCGGATGAGTTGCCGTAGTCTGAGCTGCTGAGATTAGCACCGGCAAGACGATTGTAGTAGCCGCTATGCTGAATACCCGATGATTCAAGTGCGGTCAGGGCATAACTCTCGACGGAGTACAGCCCCTCCCAACCAGTCATCCAATGTTGAATGGCTGTCCCGGGAAAACCTCCCTTGTTTTTCCACCACAGACGGATGTTTTCCCATACTTCATATCCTCGCGGTGTTCCCTCCGGGATAATCAGAGCACCATTTTCTTCCACACGGTCTTGCCACCACGCAATCGCATTTGCAGCCGAGGCCGCCCAGCACATGTCCCAGTCTATGCTTGGAGAGCGCTTGTATGATGTGTATCCGCCCTCAAGAAGGTTTGTTTCCTTGTTGATTGAAACGCCATCCCACCAGTGTTCGGTGGCGTTCAGCGGCGCAGCGGCGATGGCTCCCAATAGCGTCAGCAGTGTCAGTGTCCTTTTCATTTTTACCTTTTATCGATTATAAACAAAGGTGGCTCCCTGTCAAGGCACAAGCATACAGTATTCGGAATGCTGTAGGAGGGCGGCATCCCCGCGAACTGAGATGCGGCGCGGGTTTCAGGGGATTTGGTTTTGCCGCCATGGCGTGGCGACCGCGCTCGGCATGGCGTGATTTTTCCCGAAACTACGCGAAAATTCAACTATCAGGTTGACAACAGCATTCCGAAAACTGTAGGAGGGGGAAATGATTGGCGTGAACGGGCGCGGTTAGTGAGCGGGCGTTGGCGCTAATCCACCCCGCACAAGGCGGGGTTCCGTGCCGAGACGTATCGGGCGTGGTTACCCCCACGGCTTACGCCGTGGGCTGGAAAAAGTTGTCGCCGCCAAGGCGGCTCAATATAGCGCTCCTTGCGGCGCGACGCTATGTGAAATTCGAGTCTCCGCGTGCGGAGCACGCCGAATTTGAGCCGCCTTGCGGCGTTCACTTTTTCCAGCCCCAGGCGTCAGCCTGGGGGGTGTCCCCCTTCGCACTTACAACTAACGGAACCCCGCCTTGCGCGGGGTGGATACACGCCAAGGGTTGCAGCTCTCCGAGCGTTATGGGACGGCAATGATCGTAAATTGTCAATTGTAAATTATTGCCTGCGGCGGCGACCCGCCAGCAGACCCAGCGCCAGAAGGGAGAGCGTTCCCGTGGTGGGTTCGGGCACCATGGGTTCCGTTGCCCAGTACACGCCGGTGACGCAGAGCGCGGTGTTGTCCACCAGTTTGTACTGCAGGTCGGTGATGTGCGTGTTCAGGGTTTCGCCTTCCTGGAGCTGGGGGCGTGCGCCCGTGAACGCGCCTTCCTCCGTGGAGTAGGTGAAGATGGTTTGCTGCGCAAGCTGTTTCAGGAAGTCTGGGGTGAACTCGTTGCCGTTGCCGAACCCGGTGGCGATCGTCATTGAGAACTCGGTGCCGGAGTCATCCAGCAGCGCGGCCATGGCGCCGCCGCCCAGGGCGAACTCCAGCGTGCTGCCGTTGCCCAGCGTGAGGGAGCCGCCGTTCATGACGATATTGGAGTAGGTGCCGGAGGCCCAGCCGCAGTTGTCACCGTCGGCGGGGGTCTGCCAACCGTCCACGCTGAACACAATATCGCCCAGGTTCACGGAGAGGTTGCCGGTGTAGGTTTGGCGGCCGGGAGAGTTGCCCACGATGAGCGTGCCGCCCTCCTCCACAGCGACATCCGCGAAGGTGCCGCCGCCCTTGAGCACGGCGCCGTTCTGCACGGTGGTGGCCAGGGTCATCACGCCGTTGTTCTCATGCACGCCGGAGGCGATGGTGAGCGTGAGGGACTTGCCCTCACTGCCCTGCACATGGGCGCCGGCATCCACGGTGAGGGTGGTGGTCTCCGAGATGGTGGCATCCTTGCCGAAGATGAAGCGGCCCTCATGCACGCGGATATCGCCCTTGAGCGTGACAGCGCCCGTCACCTCCGCGGTGCCCAGGCCGGTCTTGTCCAGGTTGCCCTTGCCGCTCAGCGTGCCGAAGCCGGCGGTCACGCCCGCCGCCACGTCCAGGGTGTTGCCCTCTGCGGCGGCAATGACGATTCCCGCGGCGATGGTGTCCGAGTGCTGCACGGAGAGCGTGCGCTCCGTTCCGGTGGCGCCTTCAAAGGTGATGGTGCCGGAGGTCTTGCCGCCGCCGTCGTATTCTCCCACGCCCTCCACCAGGGAGAGCTTGCCCTTCTTCAGGGTGATATCGCCGGTGGATATCCGTTCGCCCGCCGCGTTCTTGGCGGTAACGGGGCTCTCGTCGTCCTTGGCGTTGCGCAGGTCGTACTGCAGCACGTGCTCCCCGCCGTCGTAGGTGACGTTCAGGTAGTGGGAGAACAGGGGCTCGTCATCCACGCCGTCGAAGGTCAGCTCGTAGGTGTCGAACTGGATGCCGCGCGTGCGGATGGCGTTGAACGAGCGGAAGTCGCCGTAGCCCGTGTATGTCTGAAGCTGTTCTTTCTGGGTATTGCCGTTGTCCCACAGCTCCTCATTCAGGCGCGTGGCCTTCAGGAAGCCGTCCCTGACACGGCCGGGGTTGTTGTCCGTGTACCACATCTTGGTGAGGTGGCCGTCCTCATCCGTTTCAAAGCCGTATGCGGCCATGGCATGGTTGACGGTGGTGAAATTCACCCCCCAGCCCTCCTCCACCAATGAAAGAAGCTTCTCTTCCTTTTCCAGATAGCGCGCATGCGCCTCGGCTATGCAATCAGGGTCGTCGCTCACTCGGACGGTGTATGCCATCGAGTGATTGATAATCATGATATACTCCGTGGTGTATTCCTCCATCTGGCCCTTCAGGTGGTGGAAATAGCCATGGAAATCCTGGTGCTCAGAGGTCCAGGTGCTGCTGAGGAAAGACTGCGCGTAAGAGGGCAGCTCTCCCCACAGCCAGTAGTTCATGGCATAGCGCGGGTAGCCGCCGTCCTTCACGAACATGGGGCTGAGCGTTTTCCAAAGTTGCAGGCCGCGCGGCGTGTCATGCAGAATCAGCGCGCCGTTCTCCTCCACACGGTCCTCCCACCACGCCAGCGTGTCTGCCGCCGCGGCCGCCCAGCACTGGTTGGTGGCGTAGGAATCGGCATCGCTCTTGCTGAAGGTGTACGCCCCGGTCTCAACCACCTTGGGGTAGTTGTCGCGATAATATTCGCTGGATTCGTTGTTGTCGTGGCACGTCACGCCAACCATCCAGTGTTCCTCGGCGGCCAGCGGGGTTGCGGCCAGCATTCCCAAAAGCGCAAGCAGTGTAAGAGTCTTCTTCATAGCTATCTTTTATCGGTTATAAACCAGGGTGGACACCCTGTCAAGCTGCCAGCATACAGTATTGGCAATACTGATGTCAAGCAAGAAGCGAATTTTCCGCGAAATTTCAGGAAATTTCGCTGCATGGCATGCGAGACGGCCAAGGCGCGGCGGCGGGGCAAAATCCCCCAATACACCCGCCACATCTACGTTTGCAGGGATGCAGCATGCATACAGTATTGCCAAAACTGTATGCATGTGCGCCCGTTTCCGCAGGTGACGTTCTTTAGGCTTTCCCGCGCGGTGAGGCACCTAGGATTCCGGGGCAAGGAAGTTCATGACGAGCTTCACCATCGTCTCCTTTTCCATCGGTTTGGACTCGGCAATCATCACCACCATGGCCACCAGTGTGTGGTCGGCTATCACCTTTTCACCGTTGCGGAACAGAAGCCCGTTCTTCTGGAGGAAGAGCAGGAACACCGCGGCGGCTATGCGCTTGTTCCCATCGGAAAAAGCGTGGTTCTTGGTAACGAGGTAAAGCAGGTTCGCCCCCTTTTCCTCTGTGGTGGGGTAGACGTCCCTGCCGCCGAAGCTCTGGTAGATGGCGTTGATGCTGCCCTTGAACGAATCGTCCTTCTCATTGCCGAACACCGTGCTCTGCGAGCCGTAGGACATGGAATCGATGAGTTCGCGGCATTCTCGGTAGGTGAGGCGGTAGGTCTCGCCCGCCGCCGCGGGCTTGCCCAGTCTCTGGTGGTCGTAGTCGTCCAGAAGGCGAAGGGATTCCGCATACTGCTGCACCACATCCAACACCTGACCGGTATCCAGCTGGTGCTCCACGCGCTTCATGACCTTCAGCACGCACGACAAATCATCCAGGCGGTGGCGGTTGGCGGCGTAGCCTTGCAGCAGGTAGTTGCGGAGCACGCCGTTTGCCCAGCGCCGGAACTGCACGCCGCGCGCGGATTTCACGCGGTAGCCCACGGAAATAATCATGTCCAGGTTGTAGTAATCCACCTGATAGGTTTTGCCGTCCGCGGCAGTTGTCGCAAATTTTGCGACAACTGAATCTTCCAGCTCTTCCTTCAATGCGTTGGAGATGTGCTTGCCGATGGTTTTGACATCGCGGTCGAACAACTCCGCCATCTGCTGGCGGTTCAGCCACACGGTGTCCTGGTGGGCATCCACCAGCACGGGAAGCACCAACTCTCCGTCATGGAAAGTCAGCTGGGTGGAAATCTGGGTGTTGGGCTTCATGCACAGCATGATACCACTGGATGATGCCTTTGTCACGCGAGGAATCCGGCGTGTGCACCCAAATCAGCAAAGCAAGGTGACGTTCTTTAGGCTTTTCCGCGTGGGGCGGCGGGGCTAGAATGGCGGGTATGAAGCGCAAGGGGGACAGGGCCATCCATATCCGCGGGGCGCGCGAGCACAACCTGCAGGGGGTGGATGTGGATATACCGCTGGGCGGCATCACGGTGGTGACCGGGCCGAGCGGAAGCGGCAAGACCTCGCTGGCCATGAGCACGCTGTACGCGGAAGGCCAGCGGCGCTATGTGGAAACGTTTTCGCCGTACGTGCGGCAGTTCATGGACCGCATGGACCGCCCGCTGGTGGACGCCGTGGAGAACGTGCCACCCGCCATCGCGCTGGGCCAGCGCAACTCCGTCAAGAATTCCCGCTCCACGGTGGGCACCATGACCGGGATGAACGAGTACCTGAAGCTCATCTTCTCCCGCATCGCCGTGGGGCGGGATGCCGAGGGCCGCGTGGTGAAACCCGCCACCCCACAGGGCGTGGCGGACGAACTGCTGTCCGCCCACGCGGGCGAGGACGCGGTGGTGGCGTTCGCGGTGCAGCCGGTGGGCACGCACGCGGAGATGTGCCGCGCGCTGGAGGCGCAGGGCTACCTGCGCGCGCTCTGCGGCGGCGAGGTGGTGCGCCTTTCGGAGTCGGATGAAACCGCGCTCGGCAGGGAGAGCTGGCTGGTGGTGCAGGACCGCATCCGCCTGGCGGCGGAATCGCGCGTGCGCCTGATGGAGGCGCTGGAGACGGCCATGCACCTGGGGCAGGATGCGGCGTTCGTCTCCCTGCGCGGCAAGGACGGCGCGTGGCAGGCGCCGCGCGAGTACCGCTGCGACTGGTTTCCGCTGCCGGAGCCGCGGCCCGGCCTGTTCAGCGGCAACTCCCCGCTGGGCGCGTGTCCCGCATGCAAGGGCTACGGCCGCGCCATCGCGTACGACTACGACAAGGGCATCGTCCCGGAACTGAGCATCAAAGACGGAGCGCTGAAGATGATATCGTCCGCCACGCTCTCCGCCTGCTACCGCGACTTCGTGCGCGTGAACAAGAAGGAGAAGGCCGTGCGCATGGACGTGCCGTGGAACAAGCTCACGCAGCGGGAGCGTGATTTCGTGCTGTACGGCAACTGCGGCGACCTGGACCCGTGGGAGGCGTACGACGCCGGGCGCTGGTACGGCTACAAGGGGATCTTCGACGACATGGAGAAGCACGCGCACAAGATGACCGTGCGCATCTTCCTGGCCTACTACCGCGTGTACCGGGTGTGCCCGGAATGCCACGGCGGGCGCCTGCGCCCGGAGGCCCTGGCCTTCACCATCGGCGGGCTGAGCGTGCCGCAGGTGCAGGCGCTCCCCATGGAGGAGCTGCTGCCCTGGCTGGACGAGCATGTGCTGCCCGCCGCCGAGCACGACCGCTCGCTCTCGCAGGCCGTGCGCGAGCTGCGCAGCCGCGTGGCGTACCTGTGCGACGTCGGCCTGGGCTACATTGCGTCCAACCGCCTGACACGCTCGCTGAGCGGCGGCGAAATCGAGCGCGTGAGCCTCACCGCGTGCCTGGGCGCCGCGCTCACCGAAACCCTTTTCGTGCTGGACGAGCCGACCGTGGGGCTGCACCTGCGCGACACCGCGCGGCTTATCGCCGCCATGCGCCGCCTCTCGCGCCGCGGCAACACGCTCGTGGTGGTGGAGCACGAGGAGGCCGTGATGCGCGCGGCGGACCACCTGGTGGACATGGGGCCCTCCAGCGGCAGCGGCGGCGGCAGGCTGATGTACTCCGGCAATCCGGCGGGCATCCTGAAGCATGACGAATCGCTCACCGGGCTGTACCTGAGCGGCAAGCGGGAGGTGCCCATCCCCGCGCGCCGCCGCAAGGGCAGGGGCCGCATCCGCATCACCGGCGCCAACTGCCACAACCTGAAAAACTTTTCCGTGGACATCCCGCTGGGCGTGTACAACTGCCTCACCGGCGTGTCCGGCAGCGGCAAGAGCTCCCTCGCGTGCCAGGTGCTGTACGGCTCCGTGCATCCCGAATCCCTCGACGACGAGGAGGAGGTGAAGGTGAAATCCATCAGCGGGCTGGACAAGGTGCGCGAGGTGGTGCTGGTGGACCAGAGTCCCATCATGCGCACGCCGCGCTCCACGCCCGCCGTGTATATCGGCATCTTCAACGACATGCGCACCCTGCTCTGCGACGAACCCGCCGCCAAGGCGCGCGGCTTGAAGCCCGGCTACTTCTCGTTCAACTGCGAGGGCGGGCGCTGCCCGCGCTGCTCCGGCCTGGGCGTGGAGAAGGTGGAGATGCAGTTCCTGTCCGACATCTTCGTGCCCTGCGCGCTCTGCCACGGCACGCGCTACACCCCGGAGGCCCTCTCCATCACCCACCACGGTCTCAGCATTGCAGACATGCTGGCCATGGACGTGCACAGCGCGCTGCGGTTCTTCACGGAGCACGGCAGCGCGCGCGCCCGCCGCATTGCACAGCGTCTCCGGCTGCTGGAAGACGTGGGGCTGGGGCACCTCACGCTCGGCCAGCCACTCAACACGCTTTCCGGCGGCGAGAACCAGCGCCTCAAGCTCGCGCAGATACTCACGGAGACCGAAGGCGCATCCGCCGAGGCGCGCGGCGGCCGCCTGCTCATCCTGGACGAACCCGGCACGGGGCTGCATTTCCGCGACATCGAGGTGCTGCTGCGCGTGTTCAAGGATCTGGTGGACCAGGGCAACACCCTGCTCGTCATCGAGCACAACATGGAACTCATCAAGTGCGCCGACCACGTCATCGACCTCGGCCCGGAGGGCGGCACGGGCGGCGGCAACATCGTGGCACAGGGCACGCCGGAGGAAGTGGCGTCCTGCCCGCATGGGTACACCGCGCGATACCTCGCCGCAGCCCTGCACCGCGATGTGGATGAGCTGCCCAGCGCCGCCGCGGAGGATTTCGACCCCGGCGTGCCGGAGGGCGTCATCGCCCTGCGCGGCGCGCGACACCACCAATTGAAGAACATCGATGTGGACATCCCGCGCGACGAGATGACCGTGGTCACCGGGCTCTCCGGCAGCGGCAAGAGCACCCTCGCGTTCGATATCGTCTTTGCGGAGGGGCAGAAGCGTTTCATGGACGTCATGAGCCCGTACGCGCGCCAGTTCACCGAGCAGATGGAGGTGCCGGACATCGACCGCATCACGGGCATCCCGCCCACCGTCGCCATCGAGCAGAACAGGTCGCGCGGCGGCTGCAAGTCCACCGTGGGCACGGTGACGGAAATCTGGCAGCACCTGCGCCTGCTGTACGCCAAGCTGGGCCAGGCGCACTGCCCGAAGTGCGGGGTGCCGGTGGGGCGGCGCTCCGCCGCGGAAATCGAGTACCTGGTGGAGCAGGAGATAGCGGCGCGCCCCGCCAGCCTGATGATTGCCGCGCCCGTGGTGCGCAACCGCAAGGGCCACTACGCGGACCTGGCGCGCTGGGCCGCCAAGAAGAAATACCCCTACCTGCGGGCGGACGGCCGCCTGGTGGCGCCGGATGCGTTCACGCCGCTGGACCGCTACTCCAACCACGATGTGGATATCGTGCTCGGCGAAATCCGCGTGAAGGGCAGCCGCATCACCATGAACGGCGACGCGTGCGACCACGCCGCGCTCATGGACACCGTGAACCGCGCGCTGGAGCTGGGCGACGGCTTCATCCGCCTCATCAAGGGCAAGAAGGACCAGCTCATCGGCACGCGCCTCACCTGTCCGCAATGCGGCGAAAGCTACGCCGACCCCGAACCGTCCACGTTCTCGTTCAACTCGCCGCGCGGGTGGTGCCCGCACTGCATGGGCCACGGCCGCGTGGGCGCCGCGCGCTTCAAGGACAAGGAGGACGACCGCCAGAGCATGCTGGAGGCCGAGCTGCACTACGACCGCGACGTGGAGCGCGCCGCCGCCAAGAGCGAGGAGGGCGACACCTGCCCCGTCTGCCGCGGCATGCGCCTCAACCCCTTCGCGCTCGGCGTCACGCTCTCCGGGTTCAACATCGCGCAAATCGGCGACATGTCGGCGGAGCGGGCGCTGCGCCACATCGGCGAGTGGAAGTTCAAGGGGCGCGATGCGGAGATCGCGCGCAACGTGGTAGCGGAGATTGTGCCGCGCCTGAAATTCCTGCAGCGCGTGGGGCTGGGCTACCTATCGCTCATGCGGCCGGCCACCACGCTGAGCGGCGGCGAGACCCAGCGCATCCGCCTCGCCGCGCAACTCGGCTCGGAGCTCCGCGGCGTGCTCTACGTGCTGGACGAGCCGACCATCGGCCTCCACCCGCAGGACAACTCGCGCCTGCTGGACACGCTTGCCGACCTGAAGCGCCGCGGCAACACCCTGCTGGTGGTGGAGCACGACGAGGACACCATGCGCGCCGCCGACCACTTCATCGACCTGGGCCCCGGCGCGGGCATCCACGGCGGCGAGGTGGTGGCGCAGGGCACCTTCGCGCAGGTGGCGCGCAACAAGAAATCCGTGACGGGGCAGGCCCTGCACGACCACCAGCCGCACCCGTTCTGCGGCAAGTGGCTGCCCGTGAAGGACGCGGAGTGGCTGGAGGTGGACAACTGCACGCTGCACAACCTGCGCGGCGTGAACCTGCGCATCCCCCGCGCGCGCCTCACCGTGGTCACCGGACCCAGTGGCGCCGGCAAGACCTCGCTCGTCTCGGAAACGCTGGCACCCGCCGTGCGCGTGGCGCTCGGCGAGAAGATACCGCGCGCCGACCGCGCCTGGGGCGACACCCGCGGGCTCAAGTCCGTGCGCGCCATCTACGGCGTGGACCAGTCGCCCATCGGCAAGACCCCGCGCTCCACGCCCGCAACCTACATCGGCATCTTCAACGAAATCCGCACCCTCTTCGCACAGAGCGCGGACGCCCGCCGCATGGGCTTCGACGCGGGCCGCTTCTCGTTCAACACCTCCGCGGGGCATTGCCCGGACTGCAAGGGCATGGGCTACATCCGCCAGGAGATGGACTTCCTGCCGCCCTGCATCGTGCCGTGCGAGACCTGCCGCGGTTCGCGCTACAACTCTCGCACGCTCCAGGTGCGCTACAAGGGCAAGACCATTGCCGAGGTGCTGGACATGAACATGGAGGAGGCCGCGGAGTTTTTCGAGGGCCAGCCGCGCCTGGCGGACCCGCTGAAGCTGCTGTGCGAGACCGGGCTGGGCTATCTCACGCTCGGCCAGGCCAGCAACACCCTCTCCGGCGGCGAGGCCCAGCGCATCAAGCTGGTGGCGGAACTCATCAAGGGACGCCGCGCCGTCATTTCCGCCATCCGCAGGGGCAAGTCCCTCCCGCAGGACCTCTACGTCATTGAGGAACCCACCATCGGCCTCCACCCGCACGATGTCCGCCGTCTGGTGCAAGTCCTCCGCAAGCTCGTGGAGATGGGCAACACCGTCGTGGTTATCGAACACAACCTGGAGCTCATCTGCGAGGCCGACTACGTCATTGACCTAGGCCCCGGCGCCGGTGAAAGCGGCGGCACCATCATGGCGCAGGGAACCGTCAAGCAGCTCGCCAAATCCAAATCCGCCCCCACCGCACCCTTCATCCAACAAGAGCTGCAGCGCGGCAAGAAGGACAACGCGTGATGACTCCCATGATAGGGGGATAGAAGAATGGCAGGGAACAGAAGCCTGCGTTCCGCAGTGATCTCGACAAGCGTCCATCTGGCAAGATGCCAGATGGGCTTGAATTTTCCCGCGCCGCACGGCGCGCTAGAATTACAAATCGTAAATTGTAAATCGTACCTTGTAAATTAGAAGAGCGATTTTTCCCTCTCGTTCTCCTTGCCCTCCATGTACTTGACCAGGCGGCTGACGCCTGCGCCGTATTTGGCGCTGAGACGCCAATCGGGGTCGGTGAGGAGGAGTTCCGGCGCATGGCGGCGGCGGTAGAGGAAAAACACAATGAAGACGGCGAGGGCGAGGAAAGCGCCGCCGAGATAGGGGAGGATAGAGGCGTTTCCCGGTTCCAGGAGGCCCTCCAACAGCTTTCGCAGGAATCCGGGTTCCTCCTTTTCCTCTTCGGGCTTGAGGGGGATATCCAGCTTGGGCGCCTTGACGGTGTTCTCCACGGTGAGGGGGCGGAAGGAGGCAGCGATGGGGGAGATGTTGGCGGCGGTCTGCCTGAGGGCGGCCATGAGGCCCTCCGAACCGGAGCCGCAATCCGCGGCAGCGGTGCGCACCTTGTTGAGCCACGCGTGGCGCTGGGCGTCGTCCGCCTTGATTTCCTGGTAGCCGAGCTCCAGAGCAGCGGGAGCGCCGACGTAGTAGAGGAGGAGGACGGCGTACTCGCAGGGCTGTGCCACGGCGGTGGCGAGGGTTCCCACGGCAAGGTCCGGCGGCATTTCCTGGCCGGCCTTGGCCACGGCTGCGTACACGCGGAACTTGCCGTTGCCGTTCACGCTGCGCAGGAGGTGCTCCACATCCTCGCGCTCCATGGTGGAGAGCAGGCCCTGTGGGTCGATAAGCCCGTTGGGGGTGGGCTTGGCGTACTCCGCGCAGTAGCGGCCGAGGACCTTGGTGTCGCTCTCCTCTGAATCGGTGGCCTTGGAGGCGGTGCGCGGGCGTGCGGCAGCCTCTCCCTTGGCGGGGAAGAGCGCGGTGTAGCCGGTCTGCAGGCTGCCCTTCATGAGCAGGGCGTAGTCCTCCGGCTTCCAGCGCGGCGCGGCGTCGAAGGATGCGGCCTCCGCCAGCGGCGCGGGGGGCGGGGTGTCCTCCACGTCCACCTCGGGCACATCATCCTCCACCTCCTCCGCTATGTCGTCGTCCACCAGGTTGGTGGCCACGGGGGCGGGGGCATCCGGCAGGCGGGGCTTGGCATCCGCGGCAGCGGGCAGCTTGGCGGGCACTATGAGCGGCGCGGTGGTGTCGCGCACGGTCTCCGGCCCGGTTTGGAGGGTGTTTTTCTTCTCGGCGGAGTCCTTCTTGCCGGTCTTCTGCGCCGTGGACTTGCCGGAGGATGAGGAAGAGCGCTTGGTGGAAGAGCGCGCGGTGGAAGTCTTTTTCGCGGTGGCGGCCTTGGCGGCGGTGGTGGTCCTGGCGGCGGTGGTGGTCCTGGCGGTGCGCTGCGCGGACTTTGCTGCGGGCTTGGCAGTGGCCTTGGCGGCGGGTTTCGCGGCGGGCTTGCGCGTGGCGGCGGCCGCGGTGCTCCGGACTGCCTTCTGCGCGGTCCTCTGGGAAGTGCGCTGGGTGTTGCTGGCGGGGGCTGCCATGGCCACGGGGGCGGAAGCCAAGGAAAGGCCGAGCATGGCGGGCAGCAGCAGCCTGGCCGCCTTGCGAGCGGCGTCCAGCGGGAAGGTTTCCACGCCCACGGGCTTGCCGATTTTGCCCTCCTTGCGGATGCGGCGCATCACGGAGCGTGAATCGGAGGCGATGATGCGCACGGCGTTGCGCATGACCTTGCGGATGCCCTGGGCGGTGGCGCGCTCGCGGAACTGCAGGCGCGCGCTGGTGATGGCCCTGTTGATGCGCTCCGGGTTGACGTAGGGGTCCAGGCGGTATCCCCAGGAGAAGCAGGCCATCTCCAGCTGCACATCCATCACCAGGATGAGCATCCACTCCTTCTTAGCGGGTGCGGGGAGCGGGCGCACGAAGTTTCGCACGCGGGCCTTCAGGGCCTGCCAGAGCTCACCCACGCCGTGCAGGAAACCCGTATCTTCCGCGGTGCGGCGCGGCGCATCCTTGGCGCCGATGTTCTCGCTAATCTGGATGTCCTGGAAAGCCTTCTGCAGCTCACGCCTGCCGAACGAGGGGCTGTGGATGTGCGCGTGGTTGAGAATCCAGTGCGCGTGCGGCCGCAGGGCGCGGGTGCGCCCCTGGTCCGTGATATACACGCAGAGCGCCACGGGCGGCAGGTTGCGCTCCAGGTCCTCCAGGTAGCTGATTAGGTCCATGCGCTCGGTGTGCTTCAGCACGCCGGCAACGTCCAGCACGCGCGGGAAATCCACCTGGCCATCGCCGAACACCTTGTCCGCCAGCTCCAGACTGTACCCGCACGCCGGGCACCGGTACAGCGCACCGGCGTGGATGTTGGCAGAGCATTGCGGGCAAACAGGCACGCGGACGTTATAGCGCGTTTCCCGCGACAGGTGAAGACAAATCAGAGTCAGCCCGGCAGAAATTTGCACCGGGTGGTTGGAAGGGCCGGGCCGTGGGGGGCAATCAATCCATAACGGCCCAGAGGCGGCCGTTGGCGGAGTTGACGAGGTGGAGGGGGAGGCCGAAGGCCTGGCGCAGGATGGGCTCGGTGAGGACGTCCTCCCGCGCGCCGCGCGCGATGATGCGGCCCTCCCGCAGGATGAGGCCGCGGGAGAAGGCGGGCAGGATGTCCTCAATACGCTGGGTGATGAAGATGATGGTGAGCTCCGGGCGCTGCTGGGCCAGCTCCGCGATGGTGTTGAGCAGGAACTCCCGCCCGGCGATGTCCAGGAACACGCTCGGCTCGTCCAGTATCATCAAATCGGGCCGGGTCATGAGCGCGCGGGCGATAAGCACCTTCACCTGTTCGCCGGAGCTCATGGTGACCACGGGGCGGTCCGCCAGATGTTCCGCTCGCAGGGATGCCAGCAGCCCCGCGGCGCGGGCCTCCTCCTCCGCCGTGGGTTCGCGGAAGAGGCCGATGGTGGCGTCCGGCCCGGAGAGCACCATCTCGCGCCCGGTCCAGTCGCGGTCTCCGAGCCACTGGTGCATGAGGGGGCTGACCCAGGCGATGCGCTTGCGGAGCTCCTGGAGGTTGACGGAGCCGAAGCGGTGACCGAGGACCTCCACGGTGGCGCCGAAAAGGGGCCAGGCGTAGCCCATGAGCATGCGCACCAGGGTGGTCTTGCCGGCGCCGTTGGCACCGAGGATGAAGCAGCGTTCGCCACGCTCCACGCGCCAATCGATGCCGTGCAGCACCTCCCTTCCGGAGAGGTACACGCTGGCGTTCTCTATGCGTACGGCATCCATGGAAAAGCAAACGGCGGGGTTGCAGCGCACCGCAACCCCGCCGGGAATGGGAAAATCACTTGCGCTCGAAGAGGGAGCGGATCTTCTTGCCCACAATCTCCACGGGGTGCTCCGCCAGGGCGGCGCGCTTGGCCTGCAGGTTGGGGGCTCCGGCGGCGGCCTCCGCCAGCCAGTCCTTGGCGAACTTGCCGCTCTCGATGCGCTGCAGGCTCTCCTTCATCTTGGCCTTCACCTCCGGGCCCAGGATTTGCGGGCCGTTGTAGTACTCGCCGAATTCGGCGGTGTTGGAGATGACGCTGTTCATGCGCTGGATGCCGCCGGTGTAGATGAGGTCCACGATGAGCTTGGCCTCGTGCACGCACTCGAAGTACGCCATCTCATGCGGGTAGCCCGCCTCGATCAGCGTCTCGAAACCGTACTTCATCAGGTCCACCAGGCCGCCGCAAAGCACGTTCTGCTCGCCGAACAGGTCTTCGTAGGTCTCCTGCGCCATGGTGCACTCCAGCACGCCGCCGCGGGTCAGGCCCTCCGCCTTGGCAATGGCCAGCGCCGTGGCGCGAGCCTTGCCGCTCGGGTCCTGGAACACCGCAATCAGGCCGGGGCAGCCGAAGCCTTCCTCGAACACGCGGCGAACCTCCGTGCCCGGGCCCTTCGGCGCCACCATGATCACATCCACGTCCGCCGGCGGCTCAATCGTCTTGAACACGTACGCAAACCCGTGGGAGCAGCACAGCGTCTTGCCCGCCGCCAGATTCGGCTTGATTTGGTTCGCGTACACCTCGCCGTGCTTCTCGTCCGGCAGCAGCAGGTGGATGATGTCCGCCTTCTTGGCGGCCTCGTCCACCGGCATCACCTCGAATCCGTCCTGCACCGCGGCGTCCCAGCTCTTGCCGGGGCGGATGCCGATAATCACATGCACGCCGCTGTCGCGCATGCAGAGCGCCTGGGCGCGCCCCTGTGCGCCGTAGCCGATGACGGCCACGGTCCGGTTGTTCAATACGCTCACATCAGCGTCCTTGTCATGAAGTATCTCCATAATCAGAATTGGTTTGCGTTAGTATGCCGTTCCAAGCGGAACAACGCGGAACACTATACCACCAGACGCAGCCTAATCAAGGGGCAAGGGGCGATTATGACAGATTAGCGCGGCCGCGCCCCCGGATTCCAAGGGCGGTTCGCAGCGGAGGCGGCGGGCACAGTTTTGCATTGAGGTGCGCGGGGGCGGTGTGCTAGAATACGCGCGCATGGAAGAGACCAACATCATCTGCAAACCAACGCGCGACACGTTTGTGCGCTTCGCCATCGTGCTGGCGGCGTTCTTCGGGTTCGGGCTGTACTTTTTCTACGACGGGGCGGTGGGCTACCGCCTGCAGAACGAGG
>JAKSOU010000110.1 GCA_024405435.1 Akkermansia sp.
CTCGCCATGTCCGGCTTCTGCATGATGTACGTGGCGGGCACGCGCACGTGGGTGCTGCTGCTGGCCATCCTGGTGGGCGCCCTGGCGCTCTACGTAATGGCCACGGGAAGCGCCAACCGCATGGAACGCATCGATGCGTGGATGGACCCGCGGGCGTTCAGCCAGGGCGCCGGGCGTCAGCAGTGGATATCCATACTGGCCTTTGCGCGCGGCGCCCTCACCGGGGTGGGGCTGGGCGACGGCATCGAGAAGTACGGCAACCTGCCGTTCGCGCACACGGATTTCATCTTTGCGGAGATTGGGGAGGAATGGGGCTTTGTTGGCACGGTGAGCGTGCTGCTGCTCTTCACCGTGATGACCCTGGCGGGGGTGGTGCTGGCGCTGCAGACGCAGGACACCTTCGGGCGCCTGCTGGCCACGGGACTGGTGTGTACCATCTTCTGGCCGGCGGCGCTGAACATGATGGTGGTCACCTCCATTCTGCCGAACTCCGGCCTGCCGCTACCGTTCATCAGCTACGGCGGCACCAACCTGGTCTTCACCATTGCCGCCATCGGCCTGCTCACCAGCATCCAGCGCCACTCCCCGGAGGAGCGCACCAACTACTGGCCGCGCCGCAGGCACAACGACAGCAAACTCTCCTAGACAACAACCTTCAACCTGAACTCTCTCTCCCATGAACATCATCATTGCCTGTGGAGGCACGGGCGGACACCTTTTCCCCGGAATCGCCGTGGCGCAGCAGCTGCGCAAGCAGGGCCACCACCCCGTGCTGCTCATCTCCCGCAAGGACGTGGATGCGGAGGCATCCCGCAAGTACGGCGACCTTGATTTCCACACCATCCAGGCCATAGCCAAGCCTCCGCTGCTCTCCCTGAAAACGCCGGTGTTCCTGTGGCGCCTAGCGCGCGCCTACATGGCCAGCGCACGCATCCTGAAACAGGAGCGTGCGGATGCCGTGGTGGGCATGGGCGGCTTCACCTCCCTGCCCCCCGTACGTGCAGGAAAGAGCATGGGCCTGCGCGCCTTCGTGCATGATTCCAACGCCCTGCCCGGCAAGTCCAACCGCCTCACCGCACGCTGGTGCGACAAAGTGCTGCTGGGCATGGCGGAGGCCGCATCCCACTTCCCCGGCAAGGTGTGCGAGGTGGTGGGCACGCCCGTGCGCGAGGAGCTGCACCACCTGCCCACGCGCGAAGACGCCCGCCGGCGGCTCGGCCTGCCCGCGGACAAGCCGCTCATCCTGGTGACCGGCGGCTCCCAGGGCGCCCGCAACCTCAACTCCATGCTGGTGGAGTTCGCCAAGAACGACCCCGATGTGCACTACCTGGTGATTGCCGGAAAGCAGGATTTCGAGCGCGTGCAGGGCTTGGCCGAGGGCGCGCCCAACATCACCGTGACGGGATTCTGCTCCGATATGCCCGCCGCCTACGCCGCCGCGGACGGTGTCATCGCGCGCAGCGGCGCCTCCACCCTCACGGAACTCTCCGTCATCGGCAAGGCCTGTCTGCTGGTGCCCTTCCCCTTTGCCGCGGACGACCACCAGACACACAACGCGCGCGTGTTCACCGGGCACGGCGCCGCCGTCATGTGCCAGCAGGCCGACCTCACGGAGGACACCGTGCACCGGTTCGTGCACGACACCGTGCTCAACCAGGAGAACCGCGCCGCCATGGAATCCGCCATGCGCGCCCTCGCGCGCCCGAACGCCGCGGAGGATATCGCCCGTGTCATCACAAACGCCTGACCCCGCCATGGCACCGGAATCCCCCCTGTCCCACACCGTCCATGTGAACGTGGCCGCGCAGAGCATCACCCTGCGCAACAGCGAGGGCCGCGCCATCCTCACCGTCCCCTGCTCCACCGGCGCCGCCGGAACAGGATGCACCCCGGATTCCGGGCAGACCCCCACTGGGCGCTTCGCCGTCTGCTCCGCCCACGGCGAGAACGCCCCCCTCTCCACCATCTTCAAGGGCCGCATCCCCGTCGGAACCTGGGAACCCGGATGCAGGGAGAAGGACGCCATCCTCGCCCGCATCCTCTGCCTGGAGGGACTGGAGCCCCACAACGCCAACACCCGCTCACGATATATCTACATCCACGGAACCGCAGACACCGCCAGCCTCGGCTCCCCCGTCTCGCACGGCTGCATCCGCATGGACCCCACCGACATCGCCCACTTCTTCCCCCTTTGCCCCGTAGGCACCAAGGTGTTCATCGAAGCATGATTTTTTGCAAGTCGGTTGTTGTACCTTCCGATTTTGCTGCAAAATTGGAACATATAACTACCGATTCTGCATTTCATGTTGTATTTTATTGTAATTTCATGCATTACAAGTGTGCAGCTTGATGCCAAAGCGCCCAGCCCGGGGATTTTTTCATCGTTTTCAGGCATTTTCGCCTCAAATTTGGCCGCTTTTAGGGTAGGAAAGCGTGGACAACAGCCTGTTTTCCATTGACCTTGCTGCCAGGTTGGGCAGTATACCTTCCAACTTTTTTGCATTTTTGCAACTTATATCTTCCGTTTTTGCTTGACAAAGTGGAACACAGGGTGTAAATTTGCCCAAGAAAGGCAGAAAAATGAGCAACATCAACCAAGAACACCTGTACCAGCTGCTGCGCCGTTTCAACCCGTGGTGGAACGGCGCGGAAGCCGCGTCCATGCGTCTTCCGGCCATCCGGCGGCGGGCCTTCACGGAGGTGCTGGAGACCATCGAGAACCCGCGCCTGCGGCGGCACGCGGTGATATCCGGGCCGCGGCGGGTGGGCAAGACCACCACCATGAAACAGGTGGTGG
>JAKSOU010000111.1 GCA_024405435.1 Akkermansia sp.
ATGCTCGGCCTGGCATCCCTCCACGCCATGCTCTTCCTGCTGGCTTTGAGCATGTGAGTTTGGGCCTTGAACAGGCAATCCGACGGCAAGTTCACCACTTGCCGATGGGGCGGTTGAGGGGGACGGACTCCTCAGCCTTGAGCTTGGGGTGCGCGTCCAGGAAAGCCTGGGGATTGAAGGAATCCACCACCTTGTCCACAAGTTCCTGGCACTGGCGGGCAAGCTGGGGCTTGATATCCACAATGGCCGGGCCACCCATGGGGTACCTGGAGGGAAGGCCCACGGGAGATTTCTTGCAAAGCACCTTGTAGAAGGTGCAGGCGTTCAGGTACACGCCAACGGGGTTGGGGTGCGAGCCGTCGCGCTCGTAAAGAGTGGTGCCGGGGTAAAGGCGGTTCCATTCGCGCCACACCTCGCCGCAGGGAACCAGGGTCACGCCGTCGCGCAGCGCCGCCTGGCAGTAGATGGCGGTGGTCTTGTCCTGAGCGGCCATATCCGGACGCATGGTTCCGTTGATGCAGCGGGCCCAGGTCATAAAGTACACGGGCGTGGCGTTGGCGGCGGTTACCAACTCCTTCCACTTGGCGGTGTAGGCGAGGGTCCAGTCCGGGCGCAGGGAGGGCACCAGGCTCTGATCCTGCAACACCACATAGGTGAACTTGCCCTCCGCCACCTTCTTCTTGGCGGGTTCGAACTGGGGCAGCTCATAGAAATCCACCAGGGCGCAGGAGCCCTCCGTGAAGGAATCCACACCCAGCTTTTGCTTGCCGGCCTGGCACAGGGCGTTGAACACCTTGGGCAGGTCGTTCACATAGGTGTAGCTGTTGCCGATGAAGAGGACGGTTTGGTCCATTTTCGGCGGCTCGGGCGGCCCCTCCACGGCATGGAGCATGCCGAGGGAGCAGAGGGCGGCTATGAGGAGGGATTTCACGGGGAACCGGGGTGTGCTGTGGATTAGTAGCTTCTGGCCCAGAGCACGCGGCGCGTGGTGGGGCGTCCGGTGAGGATGCAGGGGGCTTCCGGGCCCACGCCCATCTCACCCTGCGGAATGCAGCGGATGGAGATGCGCAGGCTCTTGGCCAGCTCCTCCTCCTGCTCCGGGGAGCCGTCCCACGGGCAGAGCAGCCAGTCGGCATCGCCCTCGCCTGCGAAGTTGGCCTTCAGCTCATCAAGGCTGTTGCAGGGGCGGATGTGGCTGTCGCGGAAGTCGCGCTGGCGCTTGAGCAGGGCGTTCTGGATGTCCTCCAGCAGCTGCACCGCGCCGTCCACAAACTCGGTTTCCGGGATGAAGGACTTGGCGTTGGTGTCCTGGTCGCGGCGGCAGATGCAGACGCTGCCCTTCTCCAAGTCGCGCGGGCCGATTTCCACGCGCACGGGCACGCCCTTCTTGATCCACTCCCACTTCTTGGTGCCGCCGTTGAGGTCGCGGTCGTCCACGATGACGCGCAGCGGCAGGCCGTGGAACGACATGGCGGAGAGCTTGTCCGCCAGCGCCTGGCAGTGGTCTAGGATGGCCTGGCGCGTCTCTGGCTTGGGAGTGACCGGAATGATGACGATTTGGCGCGGGGCCACGCGGGGCGGGCACACCAGGCCGTCGTCGTCGGAATGGGCCATGATGAGCGTGCCGATCATGCGGGTGGAGACGCCCCAGGAGGTGGTCCATGCGAACTGGCGCTCGTTGTTGCGTCCGGCGAAGGAAATGTTCTGAGCCTTGGCGAAGTTCTGGCCGAGGAAGTGTGAGGTACCGGCCTGGATGGCCTTGCGGTCCTGCACCATGGCCTCCACGGTGTAGGTGCGGACGGCGCCGGGGAAGCGCTCGTGCTCGGTCTTCTCGCCGGGGATGGAGGGCACGGCGAGGACATCGCGCTGGAAGTCCTCGTACACCTTGTGCATGGTGGCGGTCTCCCGCTCGGCCTCCTCGGGGGTCTCGTGGGCGGTGTGGCCCTCCTGCCAGAGGAACTCCGCCGTGCGCAGGAAAATGCGCGGGCGCATCTCCCAGCGCATCACGTTGCACCACTGGTTCACCTTGAACGGCAGGTCGCGGTAGGATTCCAGCCAGCGGGAGAACGCCGCGCCGATGACCGTCTCGGAGGTCGGGCGTATGACATACTTGTCGGTGAGCTCACCGGCGGGAATCATCTTGGTCTTGCCGGTTTCGGGGTCCTTCACGGCCTCCAGGCGGTGGTGTGTGACCACGGCGCACTCGGTGGCGAATCCCTCGGCGTGTTCGGCCTCCTTCTCCAGGTAGGCCACGGGGATGAGCATGGGGAAATAGGCGTTGGTGTGCCCGGTGCGCTTGAATTCAGCGTCGAGCTGCTGCTGGATGAGCTCCCAGATGGCGTAGCCCCAGGGCTTGATGACCATACAGCCGCGGACCTCGGAGTTTTCCGCCATGTCGGCGGCCTTGATAACCTGCTGGTACCACTCGGGGAAATTCTCGGCGCGCGTGGGAGATATTGCGTTCTGTTGTGCCATGCCGCTATGATAGGGAATGAAGGCGAAAAGTCAAGGGTTTTACGATTGGCGATTGACCATGACGGACTTCCCTCAGGCAGAGGGAATCGTCCTGTATTCCACGCCGTACCTGTCCAGGAGCTCCTTCACGCGGGGGATGCTTTGCAGCAGACGCGAGCCCGGCTCCAGGAGAGCATCCGCCTTGGCGCCATGGCGCAGCAGGATTTCCAGCTCTTTGAGCAAGACGGCGC
>JAKSOU010000112.1 GCA_024405435.1 Akkermansia sp.
GCACCGCCGCCATCGGCAAGTGGCACCTCGGCCTCGGCCGCGGCAACCAGCCCACGGATTGGAACTCGCACATCACACCCGGGCCCGCGGAGGTGGGGTTCGACTACTCCTTCATCATGGCCGCCACCGCGGACCGCGTGCCATGCGTCTACCTGCGCAACGGCAGCGTGGTGAACCTGGACCCCAGGGACCCCATCCGCATCGACTACCGCAAGCCCTTCCCCGGAGAGGTCACGGGAGAGGAGCACCCCGAGCTGCTCAAGAAGTGGGGACGCCCCGCCGACCACCAGCATGACAAGACCATCATCGACGGCATCTCCCGCATCGGCCACATGAGCGGCGGAACCGCCGCCCTCTGGAAGGACCAGGACCTGGCCGACACCATCACCGACGACGCCGTGCGGTTCATCAAGGAGAGCGCGGGCAAGCCCATCTTCCTCTACTTCTGCACCAACGACATCCACGTGCCGCGCGACCCGCACAAGCGCTTCCGCGGCAAGAGCGGGCTGGGCATCCGCGGGGATGTGACCCTGCAGATGGACGACTGCCTGGGCCGCATCCGCGCCGCCCTCGCGGAAAGCGGGTATGACGACTGCCTCTTCATCTTCACCAGCGACAACGGCCCCGTCATCTCCGACGGCTACCTGGACAACGCCGATGTGGACTGCAAGGGCCACAACCCCGCCGCCCCCTACAGCGGCGGCAAGTACGGCATATTGGAGGGCGGCACGCGCATGCCCTTCATCGTCTGCTGGCCCGGCCACGTGCCCGCAGGCAAACAGAGCGCCGCGCTCATGAGCCAGGTGGACCTCTCCCGCACCCTCGCCGCCATTGCGGGTGTGGACGTGCCCGCGGACGCCCTGCCGGACAGCGAGTCCCACCCCGCCGCCCTGCTGGGGCAGGATGCCGCCGGGCGCGGCGAGATTGTGGAAAGCGGCGGCGGCACCCTCGCCCTCCGCCAGGGCAGCTGGAAACTAGTCATGGGCCGGAACAACCAACCCGACCGCCTCTACGACCTCGCCACCGACATCGCGGAGAAACAGGACGTGGCACCCCAACACCCCGACCGCGTGCAAGCCATGCACGCCCGCCTGCAGGAAATCATCAACCGCAAGTAATTTACAATTGACAATTGACAATTTGGAAATTTAGCCGCGCCTTACGGCGCGGGAATTTTGACACTCCCGCACGCGAAGCGTGCGCGAATTTTCAAATCGTCAATTGTAAATCGTAAATTGTAAATCAACCGTAGGCTTCCTGGTAGAGTGCCAGCAGCTCCTGCTTGTTGCAGGGGCGGGGGTTGCCGCCGGTGCAGACATCCGCCATGGCGGCGTCTGCCAGGGCGTCCAGGTCCTCCGCCTTCACGCCGATTTCCTTGAGGGTCTGGGGGATGCCCACATCCTTGGAGAGGGTGACCACGGCGTCCACGGCGGCCTTGCGGAACTCCGCGGGGCTCATGGCATCCACGCCGGGCACGCCCATCACGCGCGCAATCTCGCGGAACTTGTCGCCCGTGAACTCCGCGTTGTAGCGCATCACGTAGGGCAGCAGCACCGCGTTGGCCACGCCGTGCGGCGTGCCGTAGAACGCGCTCAGCGGGTGCGCCATGCCGTGCACCACGCCCAGGCCCACGTTGGAGAACGCCATGCCGGTCATGTACTGGCCCAGCGCCATGTCCTCGCGGCCCTTGGGGTCGTTCTCGCAGGCCTGGCGCAGGCTGCGGGAGATAATCTCGATGGCCTTCAGGTTGAGCGTGTCGGCCAGCTCCCAGGCGCCGAGGGTGGTGTAGCCCTCGATGGCGTGCGTGAGCGCATCCATGCCGGTGGAGGCGGTGAGCCCCTTGGGCATGGTGCTCATCATATCCGGGTCCACAATGGCCACCACGGGGATGTCGTGCGGGTCCACGCACACGAACTTGCGGCGCTTGGCCACATCGGTGATAACGTAGTTGATGGTGGTTTCAGCGGCGGTTCCGGCGGTGGTGGCAATGGCGATCACGGGCACGCACTTGTTCTTGGTGGGCGCCACGCCCTCCAGGGACACCACGTCTGCGAACTCCGGGTTGTTCACGATGATGCCGATGCCCTTGGCGGTGTCCTGCGGGGAGCCGCCGCCGATGGCGATGAGGCTGTCCGCCCCCTCCGCCTTGAACATGGCCACGCCATCCTTCACGCACTCCACCGTGGGGTTCGGCTCCACCTTGTCATAGACCGCGTACGGGTGCCCGATGCCGTCCAGCAGCGCCGTCACCTTCCCCACCACGCCGAACTTCACCAAATCCGCGCATGTGACGATGAGCGTTTTCTTGAATCCGCGGGCCTGCACTTCCGTTACGACCTCTTTCACGGCTCCGCTCCCGTGATAGCTCGTCTCGTTCAATATAAAGCGATTTGACATGCTGCAAATTCTAACCGCCCGCGCGACGGTTGGCAACAAAAAAAACGGAGCTCCGCCGGATTTTATGATTCATTGTAGACAAGGGGTGGTTGGTATGCAAACCGACCCCGAATCCACCCCGCGCGGAGGCGGGGTTGTGTTAGTTGTAAGTGCGAAGGGGGACATCCCCCAGGTTTCCACCTGGGGCTAACCTTGAGTCGCCATCGGAATGGCTCCACATTCGCGCGCCTTGCGGCGCGGAGAAAGGTGGCGCACCCGATGGGTGCGGGTGGTGGCAATGCCGCACCGTTACCAAA
>JAKSOU010000113.1 GCA_024405435.1 Akkermansia sp.
GAATTGCACGTGCTCAGCAAAGGCCCGCGCATGGAGGCCTGGAAAGCGCTCTCCCACAAGCTGGGGCTGGACGGTGTGGTGACTTTCCACGGCTTCGTACCGCGTGAGGAAGCATTCCGCATCATGTCCACCAGCCATGTGTTCTGCATCACCAGCGTAAGGGAGGACACCTCCACTGTGGTCTTTGAGGCCTTCCGCTACGGTCTGCCCATCATCGCGCCGGACCACTGCGGATTCGCCACAGTCATTAACGAGACCTGCGGCATCAAGATTCCCATTAATTCCCGCTCCCAGGTGATAGGGGACTACGCGCGCCACTTGGACCACCTGGCCTTGCATGAAGATGAACGCCGCCAGCTCTCCCAAGGTGCGCTGAAACGCTGCTGGGATTTCACGTGGGATGCCAAGATGGAGGTCATCAACCGCCTCTACGCTGATGCGGCAGGCCAGAAGGATTAATCCTCCGAGACGGTTCGGCAGCCCCAGTGGGCTGTGGGGTGGTGGATGGGGATTTCCGTGCGAGCAGAGTCTTCCGCCAGGTAGATGGAATAGGCAGAGGGCTGGGAGCAGCGGCGGTCCGTGAGGCGGCGCTTCAGGTTGCACCAGCGGAAGGCCAGGCCGTGGCGGCGCGTCACGTACCAAGGCAGCAGCTTTTGCTCCGCCTCCCACTCGCGTTGGGAGGTTTCGCTCCAGGCCAGGTTGTCGCCGGTGACGGTAAAGGAGGTGGTGAACAGCTCCGGGCAGACGGCACAGGGCACGCCATGGTTCACGATATCGCGGTAGAACACCACGTCTGCCAAGGCGCGGTACTTGGTGTTGAAGCGGATGCCGTGGCGGCGGAAGGGCTCCGCGCGGTGGAAGCAGGAGCAGGTGATAATCTCGCACACGGTGGCGCTGGTCCAGCGGTGCGGCTTGATGGGGCGGCGGTGGCAGATGTAGCGCTGGTCCTTGTCAATGATGATGTAGGTCCCCAACACGATATCTGCCTTGGGATGCGCGGCAAGGGCCGCAGAAACGCCTTGGAGCGCGCCGGGCAGGTATTGCTCGTCACAGTTGATGTGGGCGGTCACAGCGGCCTCTGGCGGCATTTTTGCCCACGCAGTGTTGATGGCATCGTACATGCCCTTGTCCGGGCAGCTCTCGTGGGTGAAGGTGTAGCCGGGGATGCCCTGGTGCTCTTTCTGCCACTGCTCCAGCCAAGCCGGGGTGCCGTCGGTTGAGGCACCGTCCTGCACATGGTGGTGCACCTCCACGCCCTGCCCCGCCTGGTCGGCCACGGAGCGAATGCAGCGGCGCAGCCAGGGAAGCGCGTTGTAGGAGGGGGTGACGATGTAGAAAAGCATCAGGCGGATTTACAATTTACGATTTACAATTGACAATTTTATTTTGTCAAGGGAGGCCGGGCTGTATGGATGCAACCCGGCCTCCGATAGTGATTCAGTGCGTGGGGCTCAATCAGGAGAACACGCCCACGGCCTCGGAGGCGCAGGCAATCATGTAGTCGCGGTTGAGCTTGGCGATGTTGTCCACGGTGATGCCCTTGGGGCATGCGGCCTCGCACTCGTACTGGTTGGTGCAGTTGCCGAAGCCCATGGCGTCCATCTGGCGGACCATGGCGAGGACGCGCTTGTTCTTCTCCGGCTGGCCCTGGGGCAGCAGGTTGAGGTGCGCGGCCTTGGCGGAGGTGAAGAGCATGGCGGAGCTGTTCTTGCAGCTGGCCACGCAAGCGCCGCAGCCGATGCACGCGGCGGCATCGAACGCGGCATCCGCGGTCTTCTTGCGCACGGGCACGTTGTTGGCGTTGGGCGCGGAACCGGTGCGGATGTCCACAAAGCCGCCTGCGGCGATGATCTTGTCCAGCGCGGAGCGGTCCACCATCAGGTCGCGCAGCAGCGGGAACGCCTTGGCGCGGAACGGCTCGATCCAGATGGTGTCGCCGTCCTTGAACTGGCGCATGTGGAGCTGGCAGGTGGTGACGTGCTTGCCGCCGTGGGGCACACCGTTGATGGTGAGCGAGCACATGCCGCAGATGCCCTCTCGGCAGTCGTGGTCGAAATGGATGGGTTCCTTGCCCTCGTGGACGAGGCCCTCGTTGACGATATCGAGCATTTCGAGGAAGGAAGCCTCCTCGGGGATGCCGGTAGCCTTGTAGGTTTCGATTCTGCCCTGCGCCTGAGCGTTTTCCTGCCTCCAGACCTTGAGCGTGAGATTCAGATTAGCCATAATCGTAAAAATGCTTGGGGTTGATGTTGAAACTCGGGATTACTTGTAGGAGCGGATGGCCAGGTGCACGTTCTCGAAGGTGAGCGGCTCCTTGTGGAGCACGGGCAGCTGGTCCGCGCCCTTGTACTCCCAGCAGGCCACGTAGGCGAAGTGCTCGTCGTCGCGCTTGGCCTCGCCGTCGTCCAGCTGGTGTTCCAAACGGAAGTGCGCGCCGCAGGATTCCTCGCGGGCCAGTGCATCGTAGCACAGCACCTCTGCGAAATCCAGGAACGCGGCCACGCGCCAGGCCTTCTCAAGCTCGGCGTTCACGCCTTCCGTGGAGCCCACAACCTTCACGTTCTTCCAGAACTCCTCGCGGATGGCGGGAATCTTCTCGATGGCGTCCATCAGGGATTCCTTGGTGCGGCCCATGCCGACGTCTTCCCAGA
>JAKSOU010000114.1 GCA_024405435.1 Akkermansia sp.
TGAACGCGCAGGGGAAATCCATGCTGCCGCTGGCGCGGGAGATGGTGACCGTGCCACTCTCCAGGGGCTGGCGCAGGGTTTCCAGGGTGCGGCGGTTGAACTCCGGCAGCTCGTCTAGGAAAAGCACGCCATGGTGGGCAAGGGAGATTTCGCCGGGGGTGATGTTGGTGCCGCCGCCCATGAGGCCCACGTCCGAGATGGTGTGGTGGGGCGCGCGGAAGGGCCTGCGGCGCAGCAGGCCGCCCGTGCGCGGCAGCAGCCCGCACACGGAGTGAATCTTGCTGGCGGAAAGGGATTCCTCATGCGTGAGGGGCGGCAGGATGGTGGGCAGGCGCGAGGCGAGCATGCTCTTGCCGCTGCCGGGGCTGCCGCACATTAAGAGGTTGTGCCCGCCCGCGGCGGCTATCTCCATGGCGCGCCGCGCGTACGGCTGTCCCTTGATTTCGTCGAAGTCGATGTCCCGCGGTTCCGCGTCGTCCGCTGCGGGCGGTTCCGCCGGGCGGAAGGATTCCCGGTGGCTGAGCACGTCCCACGCCATCAGCAGGTTCTCCACAGCGTACACCTGTATGCCCTCCACCACGGCGGCCTCCGCCGCGTTCTCCGGTGACACCATCAGGTACTTGCGCCCCGCATCGCGCGCGGCGATGGCCAGCGGCAGCACGCCGCGCACCCCGCGCACCGTGCCGTCCAGCGCAAGCTCGCCCACCAGGCACCAGTCGTCCAGGTGCAGCGGCACCAGGCGGCGGTGTACATCCGGCACGTTCGGGCAGTTCTGCTGGATGGCCATCTCCACCCCCAGCGCAATGGGCAAATCGAACCCGGGGCCCTGCTTCTTCACATCTGCCGGGGCCAGGTTGACGGTGACGGCCATCTCTCCCGGCTTGAAGAACGAGCTGTTGGCCAGGGCGGAGTTGACGCGCTGCACGCTCTCGCGCACGGCGGCGTCCGGCAGGCCGACCACGAGGGTTCGCCCCATCTCCTTGACGGGTTCAGCATCCACCTCCACGCGGACCTCAAGGCCCTCGATACCCTGGACGGTGGCGGAGAAAAGGCGCGTGACCATGGCGGGGGGAAGGGGGCTATTTCACGATGATCTTGGAGCCGATGCCCATCTTGCCGTAGACGAGCTTGCAGGCCTCCTTGGGCACGCGCACGCAGCCGTGGGACTGGCCGATGCGGTGCACGTTGCCCACGTGCATGCCCACGCCGCCGTTGAAGCGCATCCAGTAGGGCATGTCCGCGCCCTCGAAATGCGTTCCGGCGGGGCCGGGCACGCCGGCCACGGCGTTGCCGCGCACCACGTTGCCGCGGGAATCCAGGTAGGAGCCGTAGGAGTGCGAGCGGTAGAACTCCTTCATCTCGGAAACGCGGAACGTGCCGCGCGGCGTCTCACGCCCGCCCACGCGCCCGGAACACACCGGGAAGTCCATGGCCACCTGGCCGTGGATGTACAGGCGGCCGCGCTGCTCCTTGAGCAGCACCACCACGTAGGTGTCCGCGGGGGCGTATTCGTTCATGGCGGGGCCGCACCAGATATCGCGGCTGAGCGAGTAGTCCGGCTTGGCGATGAAGTCCTCGAAGGTGTATGCCTTGGTCTGGTTGCGGGAGGCGCGCTCCCACTCGTCGGCGCTGCGGTATTTATGGCCGGGGCCTATGCCCTTGCCGTGGCTGCTGCAGCTCGGCAGCGCGGCCAGCGCCAGCAGCGCCGCCAGGGCGGTCAGGTGGATTTTCTTGGTATTCATATCTTGTAGTTTTGGATTCTGGATGCAAATTCCCTGGGGAGGATGGCCTCCACGATCACGTCGTTCCCCTCGTACTCGGTGGAGAGCACCTTGCCGTCGCGGTGCATGATGGCGATGATGCGGCTCTCCGCCTGCGGAATGCGGTAGGCGGCGCGCTCCACGCGCCCGGCGAGCACGCCCGCGCATGCGGCGTACAGCGTGTCCAGCCCCTGCTCCCGCACCACGCTCATGGGCAGGCTGGGGCAGTCCACCTTGGCGGCCAGCGCGTCCAGCTGCACCTCCCGCTGCTCCTCCGGTATGAGATCCGTCTTGTTCCACACCACGATCATGGGCTTGTCGTGCGCGCCCAGGCTCTCCAGCACCTCGCAGGTGGTCTCGTAGTGGCGCAGCGCCTCGCGGTCGCTCGCGTCCACCACCTGAATCAGGAAATCCGCCACCACGGCCTCCTCCAGCGTGGACTTGAAGGCCTCCACCAGCCGCGTGGGCAGGTTGCGGATGAACCCCACCGTGTCCGTGAGCACCAGCGGCTGCCCGTCCGGCAGCTCAATCTTGCGGCTGGTGGTGTCCAGCGTGGCGAAAAGGATGTCCTGCGCCAGCACGCCCGCGCCCGTGCTCATGTTCAGCAGGGAGGACTTGCCGGCGTTGGTGTAGCCCACGATGGCGGCGGTGGGGATGCCCTGGCGCAGGCGCTCCTTGCGCTGGGTGGCGCGCTGGCGCCGCACGGCCTCCAGCTCGCTGCGGATGGCCTCGATGCGGTCGTGCGCCAACCGGCGGTCCACCTCGATCTGCTTCTCGCCCTCGCCGCGCGCGGCGGCGCCGCCGCCCTTGCCGCCGCCGGAGCCGCCGCGCTGGCGGTCCAGGTGCTTCCACATGCCGGCCATGCGCGGCAGGGCGTACT
>JAKSOU010000115.1 GCA_024405435.1 Akkermansia sp.
TGGTGGCGGCTATCACCTTGAACGTGGAGCCCGGCTCGTAGCGCGTCTGGCACGCAAAGTTGAAGTCGCCCGTCAGGGGCTTGCCGTCGGCATCCGTCATGGTGCCGCGCTTGAACTTGCCGTCCGGCGTGATGAGCTCCTTGGTGTTGAGGTCGAATGCGGGGCGGCTGACCATGCCCAGGATGTCTCCGGTCTTGGGGTCCACGGCAATCATGCAGCCGCGCTTGGCGCGGAAGTGGCGCATGCCCTGGTCCAGCTCCTGCTCCAGGATGGTTTGCACGCGCATATCGATGGTGAGGCGCAGGTTGAGGCCGTTTTTGGGGGGCACGTAGCGGTCGTCCTCGTTGGCGAGCACCTGGCCGCGCGCGTTGTGGCGGTACTCGCGCAGGCCGTTCTGCCCGCCCAGCTCGTCCTGATAGGCGGCCTCGATTCCGCTCTGGCCCTTGTTCTCGTGGTTCACGTAGCCGAGCACGTGGCAGAGCATCTCCGGCATCACGTAGGAGCGCTGCATTTCCGATTGTACGGTGATGCCGTGGATGTGCGCCTCGCGCAGGGCCTCGCGCAGCTTGTCCGCGGTGTCCAGGGAGAGCCCGCGCGCCAGCACAATCTCCTTGCGGATGGTTTTGGCGGGCTCGCCGCTGGCGGCGGCGCGGGTGTTGTACTCCTCGGTTTCCCTCTGGGCGATTTTCTCGATGATGTCCTCGCGGGTCATGAAGCGCATGCGCTTCTTGGGCTTCACGGGAATGCGCGTGGTGACCCTTCGGCCCTTCTTGTCGCGCTTGGTCACGGTGGTGTACTCCGGCTCCACGGGCGTGGTGTCCTCCACCTCGGTGTGGGACAGGAAGGGGTAGAGCACTTCCGCCACCAGCTGGTCGTGCAGCTCGTAGTACTTCTCGCACACCGCCTGGTCGTAGTCCAGCATGCGGTTGGCGGAGGGGTCGTTGGCCGGCAGCTCCTTGCGCAGCCTGGCCTTTTCCTCCAGGGTGAGCTTGCGCGTGGCGTTGTCCATGAGCTTGCGGCTGTACTCCTTCACGATGCGCTGGCGCTCCCGCGGGTCGTCCGTGGCGTCCCAGCGTGCATCGTGAATGGCCTGGTTGTAGGCAAGGCCCTCCACCACCACGTTGAGCTCGCGCAGGTGGTAGCGGTTGGCAATCAGGCTCTCGCTCTGCAGGTTGTTGGTGAGCATCTCGCCGTTGCGGTCGGTGATGCGGCCGCGCGTGGCGGGTATTACCTCCTTGTCGATGAGCTCCTCCGCCGCAATGTCGCGGAAGTTCTCCGCGTCCTCGATTTGCAGCTCCACCAGCTTGGCCGCGATGGTGCTGGACACCACCAGGATGGCGGCACACAGCAGGCCGGCGCGCGGGGCAAACGGGACTTTCGTTTTCATGGGCGGTGTGGAGGGATTAGGCGGTTAGTGCTGGAAGGGGAACACGGCGGCGGTCAGGCGCTCCGTGCCGGTGTGCAGGGCGCGGGCGATTTCTATCTGGCGGCGGTCGATGTCGCGCAGCTGGGAATGCTCCTGCGCCAGGCGGTCGCGGATTTCCCAGCGGTTGCTCAGCGCGTTTGCCTTGGCGTGGTACTGGCTGGCGTTGAGCTTGCACAGCGCGGTGTCGCGCCGCAGCTTTTCGGTTTCCGTGCGCACGGCCACCTGGCGGTTCTTGAGGACGGAGTAGGTGACGCCGCCGCTGGCGGCCAGCACGGCGAACACAACCATCCATACGAGGAAGGCGAAACTGACTTGGGAAGCGGAATGTGGTTTGGACATGGTGTAAGGGGGAGTGTTAAAGTTTTTCGATGACGCGGAGCTTGGCGCTGCGTGCGCGGGGGTTGGCGGCCAGCTCCGCCTCGCCCGCAACCACGGGCTTGCGGAAGACGGGGCGCGCGGCGTAGTCCGGGTTGGGGCGCGGGGCCGGCCATTCCGGGCGGTCGATTTCCGCGCGGGTGACGTGCTCGAAGCAGCGCTTCACGGCGCGGTCCTCCAGGCTGTGGAAGGTGATGACGGCGAAGCGGCCCCCGCTCTTGAGCAGGCCCAGGCCGCTTTGCAGCAGCTCCTCCAGCGCGCCCAGCTCGTCGTTCACCGCTATGCGCAGGGCCTGGAAGCTGCGGGTGGCGGGGTGCTGGCGTCCCTTGCGGGGCAGCACGGTGCAGATGATATCCGCCAGCTGCGTGGTGGTGGTGATGGGTTTCTTCCCGCGCTCCTGGACGATTCGGCGTGCGATGGCGCGGCTGGCGCGCTCCTCGCCGTAGCGCCACAGGATATCCGCCAGCTCGCTTTCCGCGGCGGTGTTCACGATGTCTGCCGCGCTGCGCGGGGCGGCGGGATTCATGCGCATGTCCAGCGGGCCCTCCGCCAGGAAGGAGAAGCCGCGCTCCGCGCAGTCCACCTGCGGGGAGGAGATGCCGATGTCCGCCAGGATGCCGTCCACCTGGTCCACGCCGTTGTCTGCCAGCAGCTGCGCGGCGTTGCGGAAGTTGCCGGGGATGATGTGCAGGCGGTCGCCGTAGGCGGCCAGGCGCTTGCGTGCGGCGCGGCGCGCGGCGGGGTCCTGGTCTATCCCCCACACGGTGGCCCCGGCCTGCAGCAGCAGCTCGCTGTGGCCGCCGCCGCCCAGCGTGGCGTCCACCA
>JAKSOU010000116.1 GCA_024405435.1 Akkermansia sp.
GCCCTGCTGGAGCGCGTGCAGCCCAACATGCAGGTGACCGTCACCACGGACGGCGGCGGCTCGTACACCGGCACGGTGGGCTTCATCTCGCCGCAGGCGGAGTTCACCCCCAAGACCGTGGAGACTGCGGACATCCGCACTACGCTCGTGTACCGCCTCCGCATTGTGGTGCAGGACCCCGAGGGCAAGCTCAACCAGGGCGCCCCCGTGAGCGTGCATCTGCCCGCTCCCGAACAGAAGTGACTTTTCCCCATTTCCCTCCGCGCCATGCTGGCGGAAATTTCAGACCTGCACTACCGCTTCAAGGGGGAGGACACGGAAGCCCTCGCCGGGGTGTCGCTTGATGTGCGGCCCGGCGAAATCCTGGGGCTCATCGGCCCCGACGGCGCCGGCAAGACCACCCTCATGCGCGTGATGGCAGGCGTGCTCAAGGCCGCTTCCGGAAACATCTCCATCCTCGGTGGCGACCCCATCGCCGACCACGCCGCGCTCAGCCGCCGCGTGGGATACATGACCCAGCGATTCAGCCTGTACGAGGACCTTTCCATCGAGCAGAACCTCATGCTCTATGCCGCCCTCCACGGCATCTCCCAGTCGGACGCCGCCACCCAGGGCGCGGAGCTGCTGGAGGCCGCGGGGCTCTCGCGCTTCCGCCCGCGCCCCGCGGGCAAGCTCTCCGGCGGCATGAAGCAGAAGCTCGCGCTCATCTGCGCCATGTTCGGCTCACCGGAGCTCATGCTGCTGGACGAGCCGGGCGTGGGCGTGGACCCGCTCTCCCGCCGCGATTTGTGGAAGCTCGTGGAACGCGCGCGCGGCGCGGGACGCGGCATCGTCTGGGCCACCGCGTATTTGGACGAGGCCGCCAAGTGCGACCGCGTCTGCATCCTGCACGAGGGCCGCGTGCACTACCTCGGCCCGCCGGACGGCATCCTGGCCGACCTGCGCGGGCGCGTGTTCTCCCTGCATGCGGGCGCGCGGAACCGCCTTTCCGTGCTGCGGCAGATGCAGGCGCGCGACGACGTGATGGACGCCATGATCGAGGGCGCGAACGTGCGGTTCATGCTGCACGCGGGCGCATCCGCGGATGCCCTGCCGGAGGGCGCGGCGCCCGTGGAGCCCAACTTCGAGGAGGCGTTCATCAACCTGCTCGGCGGCAGCGTGCAGAAGGCCGAGCACCGCGAGCCCGAACCGCCGCTGCCCATCCACGATGCCACCTCGGAGGGCGTCATCGTCACGGACGGCCTGACCAAGCGCTTCGGCGATTTCGTGGCCACCGACCACCTGACCATCAACGTGAAGCGCGGGGAGATTTTCGGCCTGCTCGGCGCCAACGGCGCGGGCAAGACCACCGCCTTCCGCATGATGTGCGGCCTCATCACGCCGTCCGACGGCAAGGCGGAAATCCTGGGCATCGACCTCCGCAAGGACCCGCGCAAGGCACGTGCGCACATCGGCTACATGGCGCAGAAGTTCTCGCTGTACTCGGACAACTCCGTGCTGCAGAACCTGCAGTTCTTCGCCACCGTGTACAACCTCAAGGGCAGGCACAAGGAGGAGCGCATCGCCCGCGCCATCGACCGCTACACGCTCTCCCCCTACCTGCGGCGCAACGCGGGCGCCCTACCGCTCGGCGTGAAGCAGCGTCTCTCCATGGCTTGCGCCACGCTGCACGACCCCGAGTTCCTGTTCCTGGACGAGCCGACCTCCGGCGTGGATCCCTTCGCCCGCCGCGCGTTCTGGGAGGAAATCAACGAGATGTCCGCGCGCGGCGTCACCATCATCGTCACCACCCACTTCATGGACGAGGCGCAGTACCTGCACCGCATGGTCATCATGAACAGCGGCAAGGTCATCGCCCACGGCAGCCCGGAGGAGCTCAAGGCCGCCGTCGCCACGCCGGAGCTGCCGGAGCCCTCCATGGAGGACGCCTTCATCCACTACATCCGCATCGGGAAAGGAGATGCATCGTGAACCGCCTCGCCGCACTCGTCATGAAGGAGAGCCGGCAGATTTTGAAGGATCCGTCGAGCATCATCCTGGCCTTCGTCATCCCGGTGCTGATGATCATGCTCTTCGGGTACTGCATCAACTTCGATTCCTCGTACACATCGGTGGCGCTGGTGCTGCAGGACGAGGCGCCCGCCGCGCACAGCCTGGTGGAGCGCCTCACCGGCTCCCCCAACTTCCACTGCACGCGCGCCGCCGGGCAGGACGACGCCATGCGGATGCTCCACCGCGGCGACGTCAACGCCGTGCTCGTCATTCCCGACGACTTCTCGCGCGGGGTGGAGAGCGGGGCGGGCGCGCGCATGCTGCTGGTGAGCGACGGCACGGTGCCCAACACCGCCAACTTCACCAACCTGTACGTGCAGAGCGTGTACGCCGCGTGGGCGCAGGAGCGCGGGCACGCGGGCGGCATCACCGTGCAGCCCTCGTACCGCTTCAACCAGGCCGCCGTGAGCCGCAACTACGTGCTGCCCGCGTCCATCGGCGTGGTGATGTCGTTCATCGCCACGTTCCTCACGGCCATGGTGGTGGCGCGCGAGTGGGAGCGCGGCACCATGGAGGCCATCCTGGC
>JAKSOU010000117.1 GCA_024405435.1 Akkermansia sp.
GTAGAGCTCCCGATTTGTAATCGGACGGTCGTCAGTTCGAATCTGACAACCGGCTCTTTGAAGGAAATCCCGCAAGCGTGCATCTGCCGCTTGCGGGATTTTTTGAACCGTGTGCCGTGGTTTTATGATTCAGCGTAGGCAAGGAGTGGTTCCGTCTCCACCTTCCGCTACGCCGAGGCAGGTGGTATGCAATGATTGGCGCGAACGAGTGCATGAGAGAGGCTACCCTTGGTGCCCCGAACCACTCCGCCCCTGATGGGCGGAGTTATGGGGATTGACATGCGGAGGGGGACACCCCACAGGTTGACACCTGTGGCTACGCATAAGATTGCGCCGCCCCCTTCGGGTGGGGCACCTGTATTCAGCCGCGCCATCCGGCGCGGTTGCGGATGAGTTTCATCTGGCGTTCCGCCAGATGAAACATGACTCCACGCGCCGGCAGGCGCGCCAACTTTGAACCCCACCCTGCCGCAAGGCAGGGGGCGGTGTTCTCCTATACGTAGCCACACGGTGTCAACCTGTGGGGTGTCCCCGCATGCCTGCCAATCCCCATAACCCCGCTTGCCGGGGTGGTTCGTGACACCAACGCTAGCTCCTCTCCGAGCGTTTTTCGCCGCAGTGCAATGGTGGCGGTTTATGTCCATCCATAAAATCTGGCGGAGTGCCATTTTCTGAACCGTGCGCCGTGGTTGCGTGTCAGGCGGCGTAGGGGCGGGCGGGGGTGAGGGAAAGGAAGAGCATGGCCCAGGCGGAGCAGATGAGCTCCACCGCCACCAGCGTGCCCACCAGCCACAGTGAGCTCTCGGGCCAGCCCCACGTGACCATCGCGCCCAGCACCACCGCCGCCATAGCCCCGAAAAAGCGCCAGAACGCTCCCGGCATGTACACCATGCCCACCGCCACCAGCATCTGCATGCAGCCGCCCACCAGCAGCGCCAGCCCCACAAGCTGCGTCCACGCGTGCATGCTCAGCATGGGCGAGAAGGCCATCGCGGCGCCCATGCACAGGAACATGACGCCTGCCATCACGTTCCATGGGCGGTGGTTGAGATGCAGCGCGCCCTGCATGAGACGCAGCGCGCCCGCCAGCAGCAGCACCGCGCCGCCAACCCAGGCGGCGGACACCCCCAGAAGGTACGGCAGGCCCAGCAGCCCCAGCCCCAGCAGCAGCTCCGCCGCCGCCGCGGCACTGCCCGTCCATGGCGCGGGGATGGTGCGCGCCGCCGTGGTTTTCGGAAAATCAGCGTGCTTGCTCATGGCTGTGTCTCTCCAGTTTTTTCAGGGCGGCGGCCCAGTTGGCCTGGCGCAGGAAGGCATCCACATACCCGGCACGGTTGTTCAGGTAGCGCAGGTAGTAGGCGTGCTCCCACACATCGCACGCCAGCAGCGGCTTGAAGCCCGGCAGCAGGATGTCCTGGTGCCTCTCTATGCCCAGTACCGTCAGGCGCTTGCTCAGGCGCTCCCGCCCAAGAACCGCCCAGCCGCTTCCCTGAACGCCCATCGCAACCCCGCGGAACACGCGCATGAACCCGTCGTAACTCCCGAAATCCGCCTGGATCGCGTCTGCCAGCACCCCGGTGGGCCCGTCCTGCTTCTCCGGCGATATGCTATCCCAGTACAGGCAGTGCAGGATGTGCCCGCCCAGGTTGAACGCCAGCTTGCGCATGGCGGACGACGCCACGGCCTCGTCGTACACGTTGCCCGCCACCTTGCGGAGAGTCTCCGCGGCGGCGTTGGCGCCCGCCACGTAGGCGGCGTGGTGACGGTCGTGGTGCGTGTTCACGGTGCGCACATCCAGCAGCGGCTCCAGCGCGTCCGCCTCGTACGGCAGCGGCGGCAGCACGTAGCTGCCGTCTGCATACCCCTTGCAGCAATGACATGTTTTCTTGTCCATGCCGCATGAGACGCGCCTCCCGCGGGGGACGTTGGCTAATTGTTGGAAGCGGCCCCGCAAAAGCGCGCTTTCTGCTTGAATCTGCGTGCCGGTGTGCTAACATACCCGGGATATGAGGATTTCTTCTATTATTATGACGATGGCGCTGACAGCAGGCACACTCGCGGCGGGAACGCTGAAGGAGGACGCGGATTCGATGACGGTTCCGCAGCTCTTGCAGCCCGGCGTGAAGAAACTGGAACTGCCCCAGGTGCAGGGTGCCGAGGTTTCCATCCTCGGCGCGGACTACGAACAGGTCATCGACCGCAAGGGCAACGTGGCCGAGGTGCTGGAGGACACGCCCGTGCGCGTGAGCTTCCAGCTCACCCGCGGGGATGAGAAGGCCGTGAGCAAGGACTACGTGGTGGTCGTCCGCGGCAAGGATGGCGCCCCCGCCCAGGCCAACCCCAAGCCCAAGGTGATTCCGGATATCATGCAGTGGCGCGGCATCACCGGCACGCGCACCGTCGAACCGAGCCTCCACATCGGCAAGGATGTGGATGGGCTGGATGCCAAGGCCCTTCTCAAGGATTTCGCCGCGGTGACGGGCGGCGAGTGGAAGCTTGACCCGCAGGACCGCGCCAGCGGCGTTCGCCTGCGCCTGGGCAATCGCCCGGAGCTGGGCGA
>JAKSOU010000118.1 GCA_024405435.1 Akkermansia sp.
GGGCGCCTGCACACCCGCCACAACCTCATGGAGGAGCTTTCCAAGATCCGCCGCTCCATCGCCAAGCAGGATGACACCGCCCCGCACGCCTGCTACCTGGTGGTGGACGCCACCACGGGCGGCAACGCGCTCATGCAGGCGCAGGAATTCCACAAGGCCACCCCGCTGGACGCCGTGGTGGTCACCAAGATGGACGGTTCCGGCAAGGGCGGCGTGGCCGTGGCCATCCAGGACGAGCTGGGCATCTCCCCCATCTTCCTGGGCACCGGGGAGGGCTGCGACGACCTGCGGCCCTTCAACGCGGACGAGTACGTGAACACCTTCCTGTGATGCCGCCCGCCTGCCTGCTGGAGTACACGCGCGCCGGGCTGGCGGATCTGCTGGCCGGGCTGGGAGAGCCCAAGGCCTTCCGCGCCACCCAGCTCATGGAGTGGGTGTGGAAACACCGCGCCACGGACTTTTCCCAAATGACCAACCTGCCCCCCGCCCTGCGGGAGAAGCTGGCCGCCAACTGCTGCCTGCGCCCGCTGCAGGTGGTGGAGGTGAGCCACAGCTCCAACGGCTCCGCCACCCGCAAATTCCTCTCCCGCATGCAGGACGGCCACCTGGTGGAATCCGTCATCATCCCCGCCGCAGTGGGGAGGGACGGCGGGCACAGCGGGCGCATGACGCTCTGCGTGTCCTCCCAGGTGGGCTGCGCGTTCGGCTGCAAGTTTTGCGCCAGCGGTTTGCTGGGTTTCACCCGCAACCTCACCGCCGCGGAAATCCTGGGGCAGATCCTGGCCGCGGAGGAAGTGGCGGGCGAGCGCATCGACAACCTGGTGTTCATGGGAATGGGTGAACCCCTGGCTAACATTGAAAACCTACTGCGCGCGCTGGAGGTCATCATGGACCCGCAGGCGCTGGGCATCGGCGCGCGGCACATCACGGTGTCCACCTCCGGCAACGTGCCGGGGCTGCAACGCCTGGCGGCTTTCGGCAAGCCCCTGCGGCTGGCGGTTTCCCTCCACGGCGCGTGCGACGAGGTGCGCGACCAAATCATGCCGGTTAACAAGAAATGGCCGCTTTCACTGCTTTTGCCCGCCCTGCGCGAGTGGAACAAAACCGGCTTCCACAAAATCACCCTGGAGTACATCCTCATCAAGGACGTCAACGATTCCATGGAGCAGGCCAAACTGCTCTCCAAGGTGGCGACGGACCTCAACGCCAAGGTCAACCTCATCCCCTACAACACCGTGGAAGGCCTGCCCTGGGTGCGCCCCGCGGAAAGCCATTGCCGCGCCTTCCGGGATGCCCTGGCCGCCGCGCGCATCCCCGTGACCCTGCGCTATGAGAAGGGGCACGACATCAACGCCGCCTGCGGCCAGTTGAGATTGCGCCGCATGGGGCGCAATGAGCATACACCCTAATCCTAATCCTAATCTTAATCCTAATTTCCCCTGTAAGTACAGGGGATCGGGCTCACTTCCCCTCCTGTGCGGGCTGGGCCGCCTGTTCGCCGTAGGCTTCAAGGGTGCCGTAGCGGCCGGAGCGGATGGCTGCCATGTGGGCGTTCACCTGGCGGGCCCAGCCGCCCACGGTGCAGTACACGCGGCCAATCTGCGCGGTTGTCACGCGCCCGCGCGCCTTGTACTTGCCCAGGATGCGCCCCAGGTCGGCCACGCATTCCTCCTTGGTCTCGTATTTGCGCTGGCCGCGGCGCCCCATGATGCCGGCCAGGTTGTTCTTGTGACGGGCCGCGTGGGATTTCGCGTGCCCGGACTCGTGGCGGATGATGGCCTCTATGAGCACGGGGTCCACCCCGTTCTCTTCCGCCGCCGCCTTGATGGCGGGACGCAGGTCGGACACGGTGTCCGCATACACGGATGCGCACATCATGATTCCGAACAATATGGCGTAGATTCCTTTCATGGCCGCGCGCAACATACGCCACCTCCCCATTTTTGTCAAGTGTTAGACCGCATTTTCGAGTATCATATATTTATTTTCCATGCAGTCGCATTTGTAAAACAATCATACTCTAAACTTTTGCAACTTGTTTATAAAGAAACATTTAACAAAACGGCTGTTGTTATCATTTCGGCGTGGTTTCGGCGTGCGGCGCCATGACACAACGGCGCGGAATTTTTAATTAAGGCAAGTTAAGCAAGTTTCACCGGAGCACCTGTGATTTGCGCTTTACATGCGCGCGCGGGGAGAGTATCCTTTGCGGCGAGCATTTTTCACACCAGAACCGATATGATGACCGCCACCGAAATCCGCCAGAGCTTTTTGGACTTCTTCCAGTCGAAGCAGCACACCATCGTGCCTTCCGCATCCCTGCTGCCGCAGAGCCCGGGGCTGCTGTTCACGAACGCGGGCATGAACCAGTTTGTGCCGTACTTCCTGGGTGTGATGGAGGCGCCGTACAAGCCCGGCCGCGCATCGGACACGCAGAAGTGCATCCGCGCGGGCGGCAAGCACAACGATTTGGAGGACGTGGGGCAGGACTCCTACCACCACACGTTCTTCGAGATGCTGGGCAACTGGTCGTTCGGGGACTACTTCAAGAAGGAGGC
>JAKSOU010000119.1 GCA_024405435.1 Akkermansia sp.
CCCTCACCGCCAGCGGCACGCTGAATGCAGGCACCATCACGCTGGACCGCGTGAGCAAGACGGACCACTACCTCACCGCGGGCGGCCTCTCCGACTCCACCACGGCCTTTGTGGTGGACAAGGCCCTCATCGAGGCCCTGAACATGAGTGCCGGGCAGATCATCACCCTGGCGGACCTGGACTCCGTGCACGCGGGCGCGGCCAACCTCACCATCAACGGCGCCAAGTACATCACCGACAAGCACGACCTCGGCTACCACATCGCCCAGGACAGCGCCACCAAGGACATCATCCTCATCGCCCGCAACCAGGAGAGCAACTACGTCTGGGTGGGCGTGAACGAGAACTGGAGCGATGCCGCCAACTGGTCCGGCGACATGGTGCCGGACGAGGAGAGCTGGGTGCAGTTCAACGGCGGCGAGCAGTCCATCCTGCTTGACCAGCTCGTGAAGACCCGCCGCCTGACGGTGTCCGCGGGCACGCACGACACCATCTACGGCGACCAGAACCTCTTGCTCTCGCAGTCGCTGGAGGTGGACGGCAACGCCTCGCTCAACGTGGGCGACGGCAGCACGGAGACGATGGTCTCCGCGCCCGAGGTCCAGGTTACCGGCGAGCTGAACGTGCAGGCGAACGCGTTTGTAGATGCCGGGCACACCACCATCAAGGGCGGCGCGCTCAACGTGGCCGACGGCGGCTCCTACTTCACCGGCGTGGTTGACATGACCGAGGGCGGCAGCCTCCACACGGAGGGCGAAGCCTCGATCGCCGCCGAGCAGCTCAACGGCGACATCGATTCCACCGTGGGCGGTAACGTGACCATCTACGGCAACGGCGGCCGCTACTCCGGCGGGTATGACGGGGCGCACATCAGCGTGGTCCCGGATGCATCCACCACGCTCTACGCGGGCGAGGGGCTCACCCTCCACGGCGACGGCACGGTGGCGCTCCTGTACACCGGGAACGAGGCCATCGACGGCGTGGAGGCCGACAGCCTCCACATCATCCTGAACAACCCGGAGTACGACAACGGCAGCACGCTCACCCTGGAGAACGAATCCACGCTGGAGAGCGGCACCATCGAGTTCGGCATGTCCGCCGTCAAGCGCTCCGCCTACATCAACCCCGCCATGGCCCCGCACATCGTGGAAGGCGACCTCGTCCTGGGTGACGACGCCCGGGTGGTGGTGAACCAGGACCGCGACACGGACAAGGGCAAGGTCATGCAGGTGGGCAACCTCGGCGAGACCCGCAACCTGGTGCTGGCGCACATCGGCTCCGCCGCCACCGACACGCGGAACGTGCTGCTCAACGGCGACCTGTACTACAAGTACTACAAGAATGCCCGCATCGTGGACGGCGAGCTGACGGTGGACCTGAACGACACCTACTACCAGACCGTGAGCGGCGCCACCAGCCACAACGGGCGCGCCGGGGCCGGCATGCTGGACGACGCTCTGGTGGAGCTCAACCCGCAGGCCTACGAGGACACCTGGAACGGCGACCTGGCCGCCGTGATGACCGCGCTTGACAACGGCGCGTACACCGCGGGCGAGGCGGACCGCATCCTGGCCGCCATGAGCGGCGCCTCCGCCGCCGCCATGGGCGCCGCCTGGAACCGCGACGTGGACCGCCAGCTGCGCGCCATCCGCAACCGCACCACCTCCATGGGCGTGGGCGAGTGCGAGGTCAACGAGGAAATGCCCTACGTCAACGCCTGGATCAACGCCGAGGGCGACTACTCCCGCATGGACAGCGACGGCACCTTCGCCGGCTACAAGCTCTCCAGCTGGGGCGGCACCGTGGGCGTGGACGTGGACTGCACGCAGCGCCTCACCCTGGGCCTGGCGGCCACCGCCATGTACGGCGACTTCACCGCCAACTCCGGCGACAACGCGAAGGGCGACCTGAACCGCATGTACGTCACCGTGTTCGGGCGCTACAACCACCACGCCTGGACCCACACCCTCATCGCCACCGCGGGCGTTGCGGACACCAAGCTGGAGCGCACCGTGAACTACGGCACGGGCGCCTACGGCACCCGGTCTGACTCCCACGGCGCGGCGTACGGCCTGATGTACGAGCTTGGCTACACGGCGGCGCTCACGGAGGACGCCTCCACCTGCCTGCAGCCCGTGCTCAACCTGAGCTTCCGGCACAGCGACATAGACGGCTGCACGGAGAAGGGCGGCTCTGATGCGGCCCTTCGCCTGGGCGACGCGAAGGCGAACGTGTTCACGGCCGCGCTTGGCGCGCGCCTGCAAAGCGCCATTGGCACCAGCGCGTACAACCGCGCCTCCCTCTTCGAGGGTCGCGTGATGTTCAAGCTGGATTCCGGCGACCGCGCCACCTCCATGGACAACTCGTTCAGCGGGGTGAGCGCCCGGCGCAAGGTCAAGAGCTCTGAGCTTGGCGCCTTCGGCCTGGAAATCGGCGCGGGCGTGGTGATACCCATCGCGGAG
>JAKSOU010000012.1 GCA_024405435.1 Akkermansia sp.
CCCCTTGCCTCCGGCTCCTTCGCCCCGATGGGCACCAGCTCATGGTTCGGCTCTTACGCCCCCAATAGCTCTGCCCCCGTTTCACAGGGCCTCTCCTCCTCCGACCTCCCCCTCACGCTTCTGGGCGCCGCCGGAGCCTCATCCGGCACCTCATCGCTCAATAATGCCAGTCTGAAGTTGGTGGACTTTACGTCCGCTTCCGTGGATGCAGCCAAGGCTCAGGGCTGGGAGTTCAGTGATGCTTCTATTGCTACGGAGAGCGGCGTGTACACCACAACCGCTCCCTGGGTTGCCATCACCAACAGTGATGCGTGGACGACGACGACGGTTGAGGGCGGCAAGACAAATCGTACGTATTATGCGGCTTTGATGACCGTCAAGGTTTCCAGTCTTTCTCAGAACGGTGGTGTGCTGCTGACCCCTACAGCGACCTCTACAGGCACCGTGAAAAACGATATGAGAGAGGGTATCGGGTATGACTATACGGGTGGCGTGTACAAGGTTGAGTCGGCTTGGGTGGGTAATAAACGCGGCGACGGTCTCATCAATCAGGACTTGTCCTCATTCGCGGATGCGAACGGTTTGGTGACGGTAGCCATCATCTACAAGGGCAATGATAGCCAGCAGGCGCAGGGCGTCACGATTTTCGTCGCGAATCTGACGAAGGACGACACGGGTTTGAAGGGTGCTGACGCCCCAGGCGGCAATCCTCGTATGTTCTTGGCCGACGCGGCTGGTGTGCAATACACCAATCTCTATCTGTTCGGCATGGAAAATGGCACTGCCATTACCAATGCCGACATGCAGAGCATGATGAAGGAAGCCGGCTCCTATTACTGGGCTGGCGGAGAGAGCGGCACTTGGGATGCCACGTCTGAGAACTGGACGCACTACGGCAGTGATGTTGCCGTGGCTATCGGCAACAACGGCGGCAACGCCAACACGAACGTGGTGTTCACTGCGCAAGAAGATACCACCCAAGTGACGCTCGCGCAGGACACTACCATTGGCTCCATGACGCTTCAAGAAGGAGCCAAGGTGAATCTGAAAGGTTCGAACAGCCTTTCTGTGACGAACTTGGAGCTGAAGGACGGCTCCATGCTTTCGGCTGCAGGCCCCGTGAGTGTGACTGGAACTGTCAGCATCTCCGCAGTAGTTGCAGAAATGGCGGGTTTGGCAATCACCTCCGAGGAGGATTTCACGATTTCTGCGAATATCTCTAGTGAGGTCGCGGAAGAGGAAATGTCTTTTGTCGCTATCGACAAGGCTGGATCATCCACCCTCACCCTTACGGGTGACAACAGTGGTTATGGCGGCGCCATCAATGTTAATGAAGGTTCCCTTGTTGCAAAAAGCACCAATGCCCTGGGTGGTGAAGGTGCCGTTGTTTTCTTAGCCTCAGACACTACACTCTCCTTGGATTGCGAACAGGGAGTGCTTGTCGATACGCTCGAGCTGGACGCAGGTGCCACCCTTTCTTTTGTGGGTGACACCAAGTTGACAGCGTCAGTGCTGAACTTGGAGTGGACTAAGGGCGAAATGACATGGGATCTTAAACAGCACTCCTTCTCGGGTAGCGGCAGCGATACCCTCATTATGGGCCTTAATGATGAATACTCGGATGTTGCGGCATGGCTTGAAGGCAATACAATCCTCGCGCCTGACAATATCACAATCGATTCCCTGCGCTACAGTGAAGAATCAGGCATCGGCACCGTGGTTCTTACCTACACGATGGATGGCGGACGTGATTTGATTTGGGACGGCAAGAACGGCACTTCTTGGACCGCTGCCTCCAACTGGCATGTTGCCGGGCAGGAAGCCGGCACGTCCGTGTTCGGCAATGGCGACAACGTGCAGTTCACCACAGCCACGCAGAATGCCACCACGGTGCTGGGTGCAGATGTATCCGCCGGCACCATGACGATTGACAGTGGCGCTGCGGTGACCCTGGACACGAACGGTTTTGACCTCACGGCGAAGGAGCTGGTGACCGATGGCGGTTCCCTGACCAAGACCGGCACCGGCACGGCCACCTTTGGTGAGGACGGCGCAGTGAATAACGTGACCCTGCACACTCTTCAGGTGGACGAGGGTACGGTGGAGTTCAACCAGCACGTGACCGTGGACGCCAGTCGCATCAATGTGGCATACGCCGTAAGAGATGCCAAGACGGGCGTGAAGGCCGTGTTCAACAAGGGTCTTGACTATACGGGCACCGACTCTAAGAACTACTCCATGGTGGTTGGTTTTGAGAACACCGTTGTTCTGGGCGGTGAGTCCAACTTGGGCTCCAACAAGATTGTGGGCATCGCAAGAAATGGCACGCTCGAGCTACAGGCTGGCGCCAAAGCCTCCGTCGGCAGCGTGCTTAATTCTTCGGCCGTCGACAACAACGGCACGCTCAAGCTGGGTAAGGGCGCTATTTTCAATATTACCAACGCCAATAGCAGCAGCACCCTTACCAACATTGAAAACAATGGTGGTACGCTCAACGTCAGTGGCGGTCTTACGGTGCATAGCGCTGTGAGCGGAGATGGTAAAATTGTTTACAACGGCCCTGCGGGCAAGACGATGCAGCTCAACGGCGGCGGTGAAATGGGTAAGATCACCGTTACCAGTGGCGACTTCGTTACCACCGGTGCCCAAGGTATCACCCTGGGCGGGTTGGATGTGCAGGGTGGCACTGCCCACGTGGGTAACAGCGGGGCTGTGAATCTGGGTGACGTTAACCTGACGGGCGGCAAGCTCGTGCTCAACACCACGGTGTCGGCCGAGAGCCTGACCACCTCCTCCGGTGCCACGCTCACCTTCGCCGGCGCGGATATGCTGACCACTTCGGGCGCTATTGACCTTAGCAACGGTGCTACGTTTGACCTGAGCAACATCACCTATCGTACTGATGTGGCTCAGCAGGAAATCACGCTGGCTACCTCCAACACTGGTGCCATCACCCTGGGCGGTAACTATTCATTCACCAATCCCAAGTCAGCTGGTGCAGACTTCTCGCTGAAAAAGGACGGAAACAATTTGGTGCTGGTGGTGGACCAGACAATGACGGATTGGCCCGATGGTACCAAGGTGCGTTACACGTACACCGACACTCAGGGCGAGCATGTTACCTACGAAAGCACCCACAACTACGACTTCAGCGAGGCCGACGGCGGTGTGGTGGAATTCAACCCGAACCTGTTCACCAATGGCAATAATCACACCTACACGGACAACACCGCACGGGCAATGCCGCTGCATGCTGATACCACTTTCGTGGTGGAAGAAGGCAACACGGTTATCCTCGGCGCCCAGGTATGGGGCAACAACGATCAGGATAAAGGCCACTCCGGTTCCTTCACCAAGGATGGCGGCGGTACCCTGGAGATGGCGTTGAACTCTGGCGTTTTCTCCCAAACAGTGCAAGGTAAAACTGTGGATTACAACCATTATGAGGGTGACGTTATTGTCAAGGAAGGCACGTTGCATATCTTGGCGCATTCTAAGATGACAGAGGCCGACTTGAAGACCTCCATGCTCGCGGGCCGAGAAGATGCCACCGTTACCGTGAACAAGGACGCCACGCTGATTCTGGATCCCTCGACTGGCATTCTGATGCCGTATGGCAACGAGAATCCTGGAGAAGTAAATAACTCATTTACCCTTCAGGCCGCCGAGTATGGGGATACGGTGACAACACTTACGAACCTCTTGCTGGATAAGTCTGGTCTCCGCCCGGTCGATGCACGCGATGGCGCACGTGCTAATGTCACGGATGCGTGGACGTTCACGATTGCGGACTCGCGAACCTTGCAGGACGCTATGACTATTTCGGCTGCAGATATCACGGTTATAGGCGAGATGGGTTTGGAAGGCAATTTTACAATTGACAACACTCACATCAAGGCTACAGGTGATTGTGATATCAATGAACAAGCGGTAGTATATCAAGGAAAAAATCCCACGGCCGTGCTGCGCAATGGTTCAATCATCGAGTTCAGCGGTGAAGAAACCTGGACTATGGCACGCGTATGGAACTCTGATGTAGACAAGACATCCAAGATTAACTTCTTTGGTAAGAATGTAGAAGAATACATAGTGGGTTATCTTTCAGGTAACAACAAGATTGAGGTGGCCTCCACTGAAAACGGCGGCGTTGCCGAGCGCAAAATTGAAACAGGTGAAGACCTTATCACGACCATCGATTATACCACCGATCAGTACAAGGGCATGATTCTTTACGATGCGGGTGAAGAGTATCCCCTGTCCTTTGCTGTGACGCTGTCCGACACGGATTTGCCTGAGGATCTGTCCAATTCCGAGTTCTTTTTGACTTTCACGGATTTGGACAGCAGTGCGCTACTGACAAACGAATTCGTGGATGTTCGCGACATCATGGATGTGAGTCTGATCATTCCGCAGTACACGGGAGGCGAGTGGGAAGAGCTGGTGGCGGCCGTGTATGCCAAGTATGATGGTGTAGACACGGTGTTCTGGTTCCAGCACGTGACCCCCGAACCCACCACAAGCACGCTGAGCCTGCTGGCGCTCGCCGCGCTGGCCGCGCGCAGAAGACGCCGCAAGTGAGATGTACAAAGTACAATGTACAATGTACAAATCATAAGTTAGTCGGCTACGCCGAAAGGTTATCAAGGCGCATCTGGAGTTTTTCCAGATGCGCCTTCGCTTGGTGGAAGTGCCGGGTGTGGTTGTCCCTAAGGCTCTGCACTGTAGACTGGAAAAAGTGGTCGCCGCTGCGCGGCTCAAATTAGGCGCGCAAGCGCGCAAAAAAATCAGGTTCCTATTCCCTGGATTCAAGCCTGCGGAGTTCCGCTTGCGCTTCTGCATCCCCCTTTTCTGCGGCTTGGCGTAATTCTTCTTTAATCTCATCGGGTATGTACCAAGACTCAATATCATCATCCTGCTCCAAGGCCTTGCACAACCATCTGGCGGCTTGGATCAAATCTTTCTCCACGCCCGCGCCGCACCAGTAGCACTTGCCGAGCTCGTACTGCGCCAAGTCTACCCCCTGCTCGGCGGCTTTGCGGTACCTTCTGACGGCCTCCTGCATATCCACAGCCACGCCTATGCCCTCTTCGTAGCACTCGCCGAGGTTGTACTCTGCCCAAGAGTTTCCCTGTCCGGCGGCCGCGCGCCACCATCTGATGGCCTCCTGGCTGTCCAACTTCACGCCGCGGGCGTACATGTAACACTCGCCGAGGTTGCACTGCGCGGGGGCATACCCCTGCTCAGCGGCCTTGCGGTACCACTTGACGGCTTCCCGACTGTCCTGCAGCACGCCCTCGCCGCGCAAGTAGCACTTGCCGAGCTCGCACTGCGCCTCGGCATCCCCCTGCTCGGCGGCTTTGCGGATTTCCTCGCATTTCTCAACCTTCCGCATTTCCCTCTGGGCATCGGCGTTTCCTTGTTCCGCAGCCATGCGCCACCATCTGATGGCCTCCTGCATATTCTTTTCCACGGGGCCACCGCTGTGGTAGTCACAGCCGAGCATGTACTGCGCGGGGGCATACCCCTGCTCGGCGGCTTTGCGGCACCATTTGTGACTCTCCACCTCGTTCATCTCCACGCCCTCTACGAGAGCATCCCAGAGGCTTAGCCTGTACTGCGCGGGGGCATACCCCTGCTCGGCGGCCTTGCGGCACCACTTGACGGCTTCCTGCCTGTCCAACTTCACGCCGCGGGCGTACATGTAACACTCGACGAGCTCGTACTGCGCCGCTGCGTCTCCCTGTTCCGCCTTGGCTTGCAACTCCGGGGAATAAGCTGCAAAGGCCTGCCCGCATGCGAGCAGGAGGGCGGTTGTCATGGTGATAAGGGTTGTTTTCATAGAGAACGATGTCTTTCTACCTCCTATAATACACAAGACGGCCCAAATGCTGAATTTTTTTGATTTTTTTCAAGTGGGCGAAAAATTGAGCGCCCCGCTTGGCCATAAGCCAAGCGGGGCGGGCAATTCCCGCGCGGCGAACGCCGCGCCTAACTTACAAAATCGTCAATCGTAAATTGTAGATTGTAAATTACTTTACTTTTCTGCTTCCGCGAGGGTATCGCAGCAGCAGCAGAAATTGCGGTCGCCGTAGGTGTTGTCCACGCGGGAGCAGCCGGGCCAGAACTTGTGGAGCAGCTGGCCGGGGGCGGGATAGGCGGCCTGGCGGCGCGTGTAGGGGTGCGTCCACTCGTCCGCGCTCACGGTGAGGGCGGTGTGGGGGGCGTTCACCATCACGTTGTCGTCGGCGGGCACCTTGCCCTCCGCCACGGCGGTCATTTCCGCGTGGATGCCGGCCATGGCCTCCACAAAGCGGTCGAGCTCGTACTTGCTCTCGGACTCGGTGGGTTCCACCATGAGGGTGTCGTGCACGGGGAAGCTCATGGTGGGGGCGTGGAAGCCGTAGTCCATGAGGCGCTTGGCCATGTCGTCCACGGTGAGGTGGCTCTTCTCCAGCATGGGGCGGGTGTCCAGGATGCACTCGTGAGCCACGAGGCCGTTGGCGCCGCTGTACAGGGTGGGGAAGTACGGGGCGAGGCGCTTGGCCACGTAGTTGGCGTTCAGGATGGCCATCTGGGAGGCGAGCTTCAGGCCCTCATGCCCCATCATGGCCAGGTACATCCAGGAGATGGGGTTGAGGCCGGCGGAGCCGTACTCCGCGGAGGAGACGGCACCCTGCTTCTGCGCGGCGCCGTCCACCACGTGACCGGGCAGGTACGGCGTGAGGTGCTTGGCGCAGCAGATGGGGCCCACGCCGGGACCGCCGCCGCCGTGGGGCATGGCGAAGGTCTTGTGGAGGTTGAGGTGGCAGACGTCCGCGCCGATGGTGCCGGGGTTGGTGAGACCGCACTGGGCGTTCATGTTGGCACCGTCCATGTAGACCTGGCCGCCGTTCTCATGCACGATCTTGCAGAGCTCCGCGATGGTGCTCTCATACACGCCGTGCGTGGAGGGATAGGTGACCATGAGGGCCGCCAGGTTGTCCTTGTGGGCTTCCGCCTGGGCCTTGAGGTCGGCGGGGTCGATGTTGCCGTGGTCGTCGCACTTGACGGGCACCACGGTGAAGCCTGCCATGGCGGAGGAGGCGGGGTTGGTGCCGTGCGCGGAGGTGGGGATGAGGCAGACGTTGCGGTGCCCCTGCCCCTGCGCCACCTGGTAGCGGTGGATGGTGAGCAGGCCGGCGAACTCGCCCGCGGCGCCGGAGTTGGGCTGCAGGGAGACGCCGTCAAACCCGGTGACGGCGGCGAGCCAGGTCTTGAGCTGCTCCAGCATGGCGCGCATGCCCTGGCACTGGTCCGCGGGAGCGAAGGGATGCAGCTCCGTGACCTCCGGCCAGGTGATGGGCATCATGATGGCGGCGCAGTTGGCCTTCATGGTGCAGGAGCCCAGGGGAATCATGGCCTCGTTGAGCGCCAGGTCCTTGCTCTCCAGGCGGTGGATGTAGCGCATCATCTCCGTTTCCGTGTGGAACGAGGTGAAGCACTTCTGGCCGCAGAAGCCCGTGGAACGCGTGTAGGCCGCGTCCCACACCGGGGAGGCGGGAACCTCCGCCGGCTTCACGCCGAACGCGCCGCACAGCGCGGCCAGGTCATCGGAGGTCGTGGTCTCGTCGAACGAGACGGACACGGTGTCGGCATCCAGGCGGCGGATGTTGTACCCGGCCTTGAGGGCGGCGGCCACCAGGGCGTCCGCCTTGCCGGCGGCGCGAACGGTGACGGTGTCGAAGTAGTTGGCCACGGGCAGCTCGTACGCGCCCTTGAGGGAGGCGGCGAAGGCGGCGGCGAGGCGGTGGGCGGTCATGGCCACGTTCACCAGGCCGTCATGCCCCTGGTACATAGCGTAGAAGGTGCTGAGCAGGGCTGTGAGCACCTGGGCGGTGCAGATGTTGGAGGTGGCCTTCTCGCGGCGGATGTGCTGCTCGCGGGTCTGGAGCGCCAGGCGGTAGGCGGGCTTGCCGTCCTTGTCCACGGAGAGGCCGATGAAGCGGCCGGGGAGCTTGCGCTTGAGGGCGTCCGTGCAGGCCATGTAGGCGGCGGCGGGGCCGCCGTAGCCCATGGGGATGCCGAAGCGCTGCGTGGTGCCGATGGCCACGTCCGCGCCGAAGGCGCCGGGCTCCTTGAGCACGGTGAGCGCCAGCAGGTCCGCCGCCACCACGCACTGCACCTTGCAGGCATGGCACTTCTCGAAGAACGCGGCGTAGTCCTCCACGCTGCCCAGGTTGTCCGGGTACTGCACCAGCACGCCCGCCAGCGTGGGCACGCTCGCGGGGTCGAAGGTCTTCCAATCGCCCACGATGAGCTTCACGCCCGTGGTCTCGCAGCGCGTCTTCATCACATCGATGGTCTGCGGGAAACAGGTGTCTGCCACAAAGAAGGTGTCGCTCTTGGACTTGTTGGAGATGCACAGGTGCACGGCCTCCGCGGCGGCGGTGCCTTCGTCCAGCATGGATGCATTGGCGATCGGCAGGCCCGTGAGGTCGGAAATCATGGTCTGGAAGTTCACCAGCATCTCCAGGCGGCCCTGGGCGATCTCCGGCTGGTAGGGGGTGTACGCGGTGTACCAGCCCGGGTTCTCATACACGTTGCGCTGGATGACCGCCGGCATGTACGCGCCGTAGTAGCCCTGGCCGATGAGGCTGTGCACCGGGCGGTTGGCGGAGAGCACCTCGCGCAGCTTCGCAAGCGCATCCTGCTCCGCAAGCGGCTCCGGCAGGTTCAGCGGTGCCGCAAGGCGGATGTTCTTCGGCACGATAGTGTCCGTCATCTCGTCCAGAGAGCTGAACCCGATTTCCTTCAGCATGGCCTGCACGTCCGCCTCCACGGACCCGTTGTGCCGCGGCACAAACGCCGTCTGAGCTGTAATGGTTTTCATAATTTGTTGAATATCAGTTAGTTATATTTTAGAAAAAGACAAGCATGCGGTCACACGCCGGGTAGGCATGCGACCGCATGGAAGTGGGGATTACTTGCAGAATTCCTCGTAGGCGGCGGCGTCCATGAGCTCGTCGAGCTCGGAGGGATCGCTGAGGCGGATCTTGCAGATCCAGCCGGCGCCGTTGGCATCCGCGTTCACGGTGGCGGGCTCGGAGTCCAGCACCTCGTTCACCTCCACCACCTCGCCGGAGACGGGGGTGTACACGTCGGAGGCGGCCTTCACGGACTCCACGGCGGCGATGCTGTCGCCCTTGGAGAAGGAGTCGCCCACGGCGGGGAGGTCCACGTACACCACGTCGCCCAGCTCGGACTGCGCGTGGTCGGTGATGCCGAGGGTCACGACGCCGTCGACGACGGGGCTGACCCATTCATGCTCGGAGGAATACTTGTAATCAGCGGGGATTGCACTCATGGTATGGAATTAGGTTTGGGTTTTACTTCTTGAGGAAGGGTTTCTTGATGATGACGGCGGGGACGGGCTTGTTGCGGACGATGACGTTCACCTCCGTGCCGATCTTGCCGAGGGCGGTGGGAACGTATGCCATGGCAATGCCCTTGCCGAGGGTGGGGGAAAGCACGCCGCTGCAGAGCTCGCCCAGGTGCGTGCCGTCCGGCAGCTGCACCTCGTAGCCGTGGCGGGGCGGGGCTCCCTTGCCCGTGTACTCGATGGCCACCAGCGCGGTGGGGCGGCCCTCCGCCTTCTGCTTGCGCAGCACCTCCACGCCGATGAAGTCCTTGGTGAGGTCGCAGCACCAGGAGAGGCCGGCCTCCAGCGGGGTCTTCTCCGGGGAGAGGTCGCTGCCGTTGAGGGAGTAGCACATCTCCAGGCGCAGGCTGTCGCGCGCGCCCAGGCCGCAGGGCTTGGCACCGCTGGCAATGACCTTCTCCAGCCACTTCACGCCCTCTGCCGCCGGGCAGAAGAACTCGAAGCCGTTCTCGCCGGTGTACCCGGTGCGGCAGACGTAGAGCTCGTCGCCATCGCAGCTGAACTTGAGGATGCCGTTGCGCTCCGGCAGCACGATTCCCGGGCACATGCCCGCGAAAACCTTCTCGCAGTTGGGACCCTGGACAGCCAGGCCCACAAAGTCCGCACTCTTGTTGACGAGCGAGACGCCCTCCGGCTTGTGCGCGGTGAGCCAGGCGTAGTCCTCGTCGATCATGGAGGCGTTCACCACGATGAAGTAGTTGTCCTCGCCCATGCGGTAGATGATGAGGTCGTCGATGACGCCGCCGCGCTCGTTGAGCATCATGGAGTACTGGCCCACGCCGTCCGTGAGCTTGTGCAGGTTGTTGGTGAACATGCTGTTCAGCCAATCCGTGGTGCCCGGGCCGCTGGCCAGGAACTGCCCCATGTGGGAGATGTCGAACACGCCGCAATCGTTGCGGACGGCGTTGTGCTCATCGATGATTCCCGTGTACTGCACGGGCATGTTCCAACCGGCAAACGGCACCATCTTGGCGCCCAGAGCCACATGCTTTTCGCACAAAGGCGTGCATTTAATCTGTTCTTCGCTCATGTTACCACCCACTATAAGCCCCCTACTCCGCCGAGTCAAGCAATATCCCCGCTAGTTTCCAAGAAAATTCCAGTGCGCATTCCCCATCGTCACCGTTGTTTCACGGTGAAGCGGACGCCCCCGTAGGAGCGGGAGGCGCCGGGCATGGATTTCGTGATGGTGCAGGTGCCGGATTCGGGGGCCTCGAAGGTGAGGCAAATCATCACGGACTCCGGCCCGGAGCAGGTGATGCGCGCGGTGTTGGGCCCGGTCTTGGTATAGGTGCAGCGGTTCGGCGGCGCGGGCTTCTCCGGCACGGTGACGGGGGCGTGCCTGTAGTTGGAGTTGTGCACGGGGTGCGGGATATCGCCCTTCGCGGTGGCGCGGGCGGTGGTCTGCTCCTCCGTGGCGGGCGAGAACGTGAAGGTCATGCCGACCGCGCTCTGCGGCGCCACATCCGGCGCAGCCTCGGCCGCCCGGCACAGCGGCATCACGGCGCACGCGCATGCCATGAGGGATTTCATCATCATGCCACCATCCTAGCAAACACCCGCAACCATTGCAAGGGAATTGACGTGGTTCATACGCCGTTGCAATGGGGTGGGATACGTCCACCCATAACATCTGCCGCAGCGCCAGATTTTTAGGAAAGGGGGATTTCATTCCCGAACGGGATAATTTTAGCGATTTGGACACATTTGCGGCATAAATATTCCCGTTCGGGAATATTTAGCTTGCCATTCCTCCAAAACGGCAATATCATTCCCGTTCGGGAATGATAGATGCAAGCGTACAAACGAGCGGGGATTTGGGCAGGGCCATCCGCGCGCGGAGGAAGGAGGTGAAACTGAGCATCGCCACACTGGCGGCGATGCTGGGGTGCAGCCCGCGCTTCCTGAGCGAGGTGGAGCGCGGCAAGGAAACCGCATCCGTGGGGCGGGTGATAGAGATAGCCCGCGCCCTGGGACTGGAACTTCACATTGCCACCAAATCATGAACAAGAGCATCCGCCGCAACGCGGAAGCCGTGGCCTCACGCTTGGCCGATGCCTAGCCGCCAAACTTTTTTGCCTTTTTTGCATTTTTTCGCACAAAAACGCCGTTTGCGTGCTTATAGGGTATAGAGAGTTCTCACCATGAAAGCGAACATCATCACTATGCTGCTGGCCCTGGCAGGCGTTGCCTGCGCGGGGGAAATGAAACTGCTCAACGACCACCTGCGCATCACCGTGCCGGATGAGGCGGAATACTTCATTATCCCCACCTGGACGGTGCTGGACAGGTCCGATGAGCAGACCGGCGTCATCATTCCCGAGGGAGCGGACGAGTGCATCGACATCATAGCGGAGGAGGAGCACTGCCTTGCGGACGACGACTTCGTGGAGGGCGTGAAGACCGCCATGGCCAGCCTCAACAGCGAGCACAACGACTACGACATAGTCCAGGTGGGGGACAACTTGGTATACGCCCTGCTGCGAGAGGATGCCGCGGGAGCCGAAGATGCGAAAGCAGGAAAGAGCGACGCGCCGCTTGCCTACGCACAATACCGACACCCGGACGGCACGGTGCAGAAGTTCACCGTTCTATTATTCAGCCCCAGGCCAACCGTGGAGGTGAAAAAATACCGTGAGCAGGTCAGACAATGGCTCAACAGCATCAAGCCCGGGGGAACTCCACTCAAGCTACAAGAGCGCGTGGAGCACCTGAGCTTCATGAAGGACTGCAGCGTGGCCGTGCCCGTGCCGCAAGGATATTACTCCGTCGTGTACAAGGTGGATGGATTGCGTCTTGGCTACTATGGCAAGCTCCAAAAGCGCGGTGAAACAGACGAAATATATTGTGTGTACGTGAGCGACGAGCAGATTGAGGGCTTCCGCGAAATTCCCGACGGGCAGCAAACCACGCAGAACGGCACCCTGCTGGGCAAGAAGGTGGAATGGCACCTGTACCAGCCGGAGGAGGGCGTCAAGCGTGCGGAATGCGTGCTGCCTCTTGGCTGCCGCGGGGATGACGTCACCTTCTCCGAGGAGGGCGAGGACGAAATCATCTACCTGCATATCACCATTTACGCCAAAGACGCCGAGAGCCGCGCCAACCTCATCCGCCAAGCGGAGAAAATCACCCTGGAGAAAGCATAAGGGGCGTGTGGGGCACGCCCGAATCAACCGTGCCCATTCACGCTCCGTGGCCCGCTGCCACCCATCATGGCACGCCGATTTCGAGGATTTGGGATTTAGGATATGCTGGCGCCGGTGCAAGCGCACCAGGCGGCGCGGAGCATGGAGGCGTAGACGGCGCGGCGGGGTATTTTCACGCGCGCGGTGCCGTTGCGGGCGCGGATGAGGCGCAGGGTCTTGATGCCCAGCAGGGCGGGCAGCATGCTGGCGAAACGCAGGCGGAACCCGCCGAGGCGGCGTGCGTAGTCGATGCCGTCCGCCAAGTAGCGTTCGGCGCGGTCGGCCCACACGGCGGGGTCGGAGCAGAGGTATTGGCGGCCGCGGGCGGCGTCCTCCTGCATATCGCGCAGGATGTTGACGAGCTGCAGGCCCTTGCCGTAGCGCACGGCGGCTTGGCATAGAATTTCCTCACGCGCGGCGGGGCAGAAGGCCTCGCCCAGCGCGGCGCGGCCCAGGCGTGTCCAGAACTCGCCCACGCAGCCGGCCACGCGGTAGGCGTAGAGGTCGGTCATGGCGTCGTCCGCCACGGCGGTGCAGTCCGCAGTGAAGTAGGTGAGGTCCCAGAGCTGGCCCTCGATAATGGTGGCGAGCACGCCGCGGATGAGCCCGCGCTGCGCCTCGGGTGCGGCGTCCAGCTCCTGCAGCAGCTGCGGGAAGCGGCGCAGCAGCTCAGCCTCAGATGGCTTGTCCTGCGCGGGGGCCAGGCGGTCCGCCAGGGTTTGGCAGAGGGCGGCGGGATTCTCCTCCCCTGCCCCGGCGATGACTCCGGCCATGCGGCGCAGGGCGTCCGCGCGGTCCTGCACGGCGGCGGTGGAGGTGTCGGCCACGCTGTCGGTGGCGCGGGCTAGCATGTAGGCCAGGGCCACGGCGTCCCGCATGGCGGGCGGCAGCCACGCCATGCTCAGGTAGAACGAGCGGGAAACGCGCTTGAGCAGCTCGCGGTCCATGCTCAACTGAAATGGCGCAGGGCGCCGCGGATGAGCTCGTCCGTTCCGGCCTGCGGGTTGTCCTTGAGAAGGTTTGCGATGGCCTTTCGGGCGTCCACCTGCTTGAATCCGAGCGCGACGAGAGCGAGCTCGGCATCGGCGGCGGCGGGGGAGGTGGTGCCCTGCTGCTGGGCCTCCCAGGTGGAGGCCAGGCCGACCTTGTCCTTGAGCTCCAGGATGATGCGCTCGGCGGTGCGCTTGCCCACGCCCTTGGCGCGTGCGATGGCCTGGACGTCGCCGTTGACGACGGCAGCCTTGAAGGTGTTGACGTTCAGACCGCTGAGGATGGAGATGGCGGTGGCGGGGCCGATACCGCTCACGCGGTCGATGAGCAGGCGGAAGATATCGCGCTCGGCATCGGAGGCGAAACCGTAGAGCACCTGTGCGTTCTCGCGCACGTGCATGTGGATTTTGAGCTTGACGGGCTGGCCCTCCATGGGGTTGAGGGCATCGAACGTGGAGAGCGGCACCTGGACCTCATAGCCCACGCCGTTCACATCCACCACCAGGCACTGCGGCATGGCCTCCGCCACTATCCCTCGCAGAAATGAAATCATGGCCGTTCGAAGCGCTTGCAGCAGCCCCCGTCAGAATTTGCCTGCCTTGGCCTTCTTGGCCTTGTACTTGTGGACCATCTTCTTCCACTTGTTGAACATGGTCAGGACCTCTCCGGGGCCGGTGGCCTGGTCGATCTTCTTGCCGTTGGCATCCATGACCACGAGCACGGGCAGGGAGGAGTTTGCGGGGCGCTTGTAGGGGTAGGGCAGCTCCTGGGAGACCTTCTGGTAGGACATGATGGCGAAGAGCACCTTCTCCTTCACGGTCCACTCCTTCATGTCGGTGGTGTCCTGGTCCTCGCTGACCATCACCACCTCCACGGTCTTGTCGCGCAGCATCTTCTTGTAGGTCTTGTTGATGGCCAGGATGTCTCCCTCCTCGGAATCCTTGCGGGCGTGGAAGATGAAATAGACCTCAGCGGCGCGGGGGCGCACATCGGTGAGATACCCGCATTTCTTGAGGGCCTCTCCCACCTTGGTGGGCTTGGCGGACTCTGCATCGGAATCCTCCTTGTCGGAGTCTTCCGCGGCCAGGTTGCCCTGGGGGTAGTGGACCTTCGCAAAAGCGGGGGTCATGGCGGGGCCTGCGAGCATGGCGAGGCCCAGGAGTGTGATGGCGAGCGCTTTCATCGTAGTGGTGGGGTGGTTTTGGGTTATTGTGAGAAGGAATCGCGGCAGGGGCAGTCCGCCAGGGTCCACTTGGCCTTGCCGGATTCCGCGATATGGACGAGTGCGTGGTAGGTGTCCTCTTCCCCGGCGCCCACCTTGGCGGCGATATCCGCAGCGGTGGCGGGGGAGGAGGAGAGGGCGGCCTCCGCGGCGGAGAGGAGCTTGAGGAAGACGTTGGCGGCCAGCTTTCCGGCCTGCACGCCGGGTTGGTGGTAGGCGTTGATGTGGATGAGGCTGGCGTAGAAGCTCACGGTGCGCTCAAAGAGGGCGATGAGCATGCCGAGGGTGTAGGCGTTCACCGTGGGGATGGAGATGGTGATGCTCTGGCGGCCGCTTTCCGCCAAGGCCTTGCGGGTGCCGCGCAGGAAGCCCTGCAGGTAGTCCCCGGCGGTGTAGTCGCCCTCCACCTTCACGGTGTCGGCGGCGGACTGGCGCACCTCGATGAAGGTGACGAAGAAGTTGTTGATGCCGTCGCGCAGCTGCTGCACGTAGGCGTGCTGGTCCGTGGAGCCCTTGTTGCCGTACACGGAGATGCCCTGGTGCACGGTGTTGCCGTCCAGGTCCAGCTCCTTGCCGAGGGATTCCATGATGAGCTGCTGGAGGTACTTGGAGAAGAGCACCAGGCTGTCCTTGTACGGCAGCACCACCATATCCTTGGCGCCGTGCCCCTGCCCCGCGGCGTACCACGCCAGCGCCAGGCGCATGGCCATGTTCTGCGCGGTGTCCGGCTTGCGGGTGCAGGCGTCCATGTCCGCCGCGCCCTTCAGCAGGCTGTCGATATCCACACCCTGCAGGGCGGCGGGCACCAGGCCCACCACGGAGGTTTCGGAGGTGCGGCCGCCCACCCAGTCTTCCATGGGGAAGCGGGTGAGCCAGCCCTCGGCTGCTGCGGTGTTGTCCAGCTTGGAGCCCACGCCGGTGACGGCAACGGCCTGCTTGGCGAAGCACACGCCGTGCTCTTGGAAGTAGTGCTGGGCGCACACCATGCCGTTGCGGGTTTCCGGCGTGCCGCCGGACTTGGAGATGACCACCGCCAGCGTTTCCGCGAGCGGCAGGGAATCCAGCACGCGCAGCATGCCGTCGGGGTCCGTGTTGTCCAGGAAGCGCATGGCGAGGCCCTTGCCGGGCAGGGCATCCGCCACCAGCTCCGGGCCGAGCGCGGAACCGCCGATGCCGATGACCAGGCAGGTGGTGAAGGGCTTGCCGTTGGGGGCGCACACCTTGCCGGAATGCACATCCGCGGCAAAGGCCTTCAGGGCCGCGAGCGGGCCGTCGATGGCGGCGCGGAGCTCCGGCGTGGGCGCGATGGCGCTGTTGCGCAGCCAGTAGTGGCCCACCATGCGGTTCTCGTCCGGGTTGGCGATGGCGCCGCCCTCCAGCGCGGCGATTTCCTTGTATGCACGCTCCACCAGCGGATTCATCCCCGCCAGGAAATCATCCGTGAGCGGAAGTTTGGAAAGGTCGAGAGAAATCCCCATCTGCGGATACCGCAGGAGCTGCCGTGCATACTGTTTCATAGGCGGGTATCCTACCACGCCCGGCCGCCGCGCGCAAGCTCAAAAATTGACTGCGGGCGCGGTTGGCGGGAGTTCAGCGCAGGGCGCGGGAAAGCAGCCAGAGCAGCGGAATGACCAGCAGCACCGGCCACAGCACGCTCACCACGCCCGCCAGCAGCGCCACGAACACCACGCCCACCGCGATGATCATCAGCAGGCGCCCCAGGCCGAGGTTGCGGGTGAGCAGGCGCCACAGGCCAGGGTTGCGCTCCTCCTCCTCTTCCTCCTGCAGGTTCACGCCCGCCAGGGGGCGCCAGGTCTCGGAATCCGCGCGGCGCACCCAGGTGGCATCGCTGATGACGCCCTGCTCGCGCAGACGCACCAGGTCGTTCCCGGTGACGGGGCCGACCTTTTCCTCCCCGGTATCGTAAAAGAATTTGCGTGCCACGGCGGGATAGGGTAGTTGGGTTGACGGAAACGCTTAGGCGTGGATGGCGCGGCCGTCCGCGGCGAGGATGGCCTCGTGGATGGCCTCCGCCAGCGTGGGGTGCGCGTAGATCATGGCGTTCATCTCGTCGGCGGTCATGTGGTGGGCCAGGGCCAGCTCCGGCGCGGTCAGCAGCTCTGTGGCGTGGTTGCCCACCAGGTGCACGCCGAGGAGACGGCGCTCGTCCTTGCTGAAGATGAGCTTCACGAAACCTTCCGTGGAGCCGCCTGCCACGGCGCGGCCGACGGCCTGGAAGGGGAACTTGCCCACGACGTACTCCACGCCCTCCTCCTTGAGCTGGCGCTCGCGCTTGCCCACGCTGCCCACCTGGGGGTGGCAGTAGGTGCAGCCGGGCACGTTCTCCGGGTGGCGCGGGGTGTGGCCCTCCACGAACATGCCCTCCACGGCCTCCTCCGCCTCGAAACTGGCGGTGTGCGCCAGCATGATGCCGCCGATGCAGTCGCCCACGGCGTACACGCCCGGCAGGTTGGTGCGGTAGCGGTCGTCCACCTGGACGAATCCGCGCTCGGTGATCTGCAGGCCCTCCGCCTGCGGCACCACGGGCACCACGCCCACGGCCACCAGGCAGACCTCCGCGGTCACCTCCTCCACCTTGCCGTTCTTGGTGGTGATGGTGGCGGTCACGCTGTCGCCGTGGTCATCCAGCTTCTCCACCCTGGCTCCGGCCATGCAGGTGATGCCCTGCTTCTTGAAGGAGCGCTCCACGGCCTGGCTCACGTCGTCGTCCTCGTTGGGGAGGATGCGCGGCAGGGCCTCCACCAGGGTGATCTTGGTGCCGAAGCTGTGGTACACGTAGGAAAGCTCGGAGCCGATGGCGCCGGAGCCGATGACGATCATGCTCTCCGGGCGCTTGGGCATGACCAGGGCATCCCTGCTGCCGATGATGGTCTTGCCGTTGAACGGGAACACGGGCACCTCGCGCGAGCGGGCACCTGTGGCAATCAGGATGTTGGCGCCCTCCAGCACGGTCTCCGTGCCGTCCGCCGCCTTCACCGCCACCTTGCCCGGCGCGGGAATGCTGGCCTCGCCCGTGACGAGGTCGATCTTGTTTTTCTTGAAGAGGAAGGCGATGCCGTTGGCGAGGCGGTCGCTGACGTCGCGCGAGCGCTTGATGACCTTCGCCCAGTCGAAGCTCAGGTTGTCGTAGGAGATGCCGTATTCCTCCGCGTTCTTGGCGGCGGCCTTGTACACCTCCGCATTGTGCAGGAGCGCCTTGGTGGGGATGCAGCCCCAATTCAGGCAGGTGCCGCCCGTGCGTTCCCTCTCCACGCACGCCACGCGCTTGCCCAGCTGCGCCGCACGGATTGCACCCACGTAGCCCGCAGGCCCGCCGCCTATCACAATCAAGTCATAGCTCATGACCTCATTCTACCATCTTCCCCACCCCCTGCAAGCGCGAATTACGACAACAGGCCCACCAGAAGGGCCGCCTGGCATTCTGCCAGTCGGCCCTTGACAATCCTAGCGGCGAAGCCGCCTAACTTACAAAATTGCAAATCGTAAATTGTAGATTGTAAATTAATTGCGCTTGCGGCGCCTTGCCGCCAGGGCGGCAAGCGCAAGCACGCTCAACGTACCTGTGGTGGGTTCCGGGGTCATGCTCACCTTGTAGAAGCCCACCTCGTTGGGCGTGGCCACGATTGTGTAGTCGCCCACCAGGTGGTACGCGGTTTCCGTCTCATCGGACACGCGGTTGAAGAGGGAGCCGTACCAGGCGCCGTCGTATTCCTCCGCAAAGGTGATGCCGTTGCCGTCATAGTCGGAGATGATGATGTGGGTCTCCCCCACTTCCATGGCATCCATTGCCCGCATGGTGGCGGCGTCCAGGTAGAGGTTCTTGCCCAGCGTAAGCTCGCTGCCCAGGGTCATGGCCTGGCCGGCCACATCCAGCGTGGCGCCGTCCTGCAGCTCCAGGTTGGCCAGGAGCGTGCCGCCGCCGGCCGTCAGCGTGCCGCCGATGCTCACCTTGGCTTCCTGGCCCACCTTCTCCCTGTCCAGCACCTCCACCGCGGCGTTTTGCCCGGTGAGGGTCATGTCGTGCAGCTCCAGCACCTCGTCCGCGGAGAGGGTGAGCTTGCCGCCCGTGGTGTTGACCACATCCAGGATGTCCAGCTGGTTGTTGACCGTGACATCACCCGTGCCCGTCTTGGAAAGCGTGTCCGCATGCACCAGCATGTCGGCGTCCGCTGTGGAATAGACGGCGGTCTGGCTGCCGTTGTTGGTGACCTTTACGCCGCCTTCATCTGCGGCGAACACCACATCCAGCGTGGTCACGCCGTCCACGAGTGTGGCTGTGGCATCCGCGGCAATGCCCACCTTATCCGCGGAAATACCGGCACCGCCAATCGTCGCGCCGTCACCGGCCTCAATCATGACGCCTGCGGCCACGGAACCCTTCACCGTCAGGTCGCTGCCCTCTCCCGCCAGCACAATGGTGCCGGAACCTGCCAGCGTGTCCACGCTCACATCCGTGGTGAAGTAGGCGGTCTTCCCGCCGTTGACGGTCAAGGTGTCCACGTTGAGAGTGTTGTTGAACATCACGTTCTCCTCAGCGGTCACGTTGACCTTGTGCTGCTGGTACTGGGAGGTGGTGTTGCGGGTGATTTCACTGTTCACCACGGTGTCCGCAGCCGCGAACGTGATGTTGAGGGAGCCGGCACTGACGGAGCCGGCGGTGAAGGCCTTGGCATTAACCGTGTCGGCGGAGCCGCTGAAAGTAAGGTTGAAGGCCACGCTGTTGCAGCGGTCATGGATGAAGGAGCCGGTGAAGTCCGCCACATCCCCGGTGAAGGCCAGGTTGATGGTGGCGTTCCTGTTGTTGGTGTTCACGCGGGTGATGTTGCCGCTGCCGGTGAGGGCACCGGCAAACGTGATGGTGTTGCCGGAGCTGCCGTCGTATATGTTGGCGCCGCCGGAAGCGATTTCCACCGCCGCCGTAATCTGGGGCGCTCCGTTGAAGTACCCCAGCCAGCCATCCAGGCTCACGGAGGAATTCGCCGTGTACAGCCCGCCGCCGGACGACAGATTGAGGTTGTCGACCGAGCCCTTGACCTTCACCGTGCCGGTCCAGTCCGCGCCATCCAGCGACACGGAGCTGCCGAGCGTGCCCTTGCCGTTGAGGCAGTAGGTGCCGGAACCGTGGAGCACCTTGTTGCTCACGGTTTGGTTGGACTCCACCTGCAGCGTGGTGCCGCGCGCTATCACCAGCCCCGTGGTGCCCGCATCCATGGAGGAATCATACGCCAAATCCTTGTTGACGTAGTACAGGGATTTGTCCGCCGTGGTGGAAAGCACCAGAGAGTTGGCGGGGGCACCGGCCACGCGCGTGCCGCCCGTGACCTGAACGCTGTCCGCCCCGTTGAGCGCGCTGCCGTCCGCGCCCTTGATGATATAGTAGGCCACGGTATCTCCCGTCGCGTGGCCGCTGCCGGCGTAGGCGCCCGTGCCGTCGAAGTCGGCCGCTGAAGCAGCATAGACATCATAAGCGCCGGCGTGCGTGAGGTCTGCCGCCACCGTGCCGGCCAGGGTCATGGTGCCCTGGTTGTACACGGTGGCGTTCAATGTGGCGGTGGCTCCGGAGGCCAGCGTGGTGTTGCCCGCAAAGGTGACGTGTTTGCCGGCGTTGACGGTGAGCGCGTTCATGTTCGTCACATCACCCTTGAACACGGTGTCGGTATCCACCACCAGGGTGACGGTTCCGCCCGTGCGCTCGATGTCGGCATTCACCTCATGCGCCTTACCGGCGATGGTGAAGGTGGTGGTTCCCTGGCCGGAGCGCAGCAGCTTGCCGTTCCAGGCGGAGATGTCGCCGGAGAAGGTGTAGTTGGAGCGCTGGTTGCTATTGCCGGGAGAGACCTCAAAGGTGCCGTCGCCGCTCCATTCGCCGGTGAATTCGGTGAGGGGCTCGGTTCCCTTGGAGTTGGAGGCGGCGTTTTTCCACGCGGCCTTGCCCTCGTTGTCGGTGAGCTTGATGTTCTGGTCAATGGTGCCGCCGGCCCAGTTGGTGGCCCAGCCCGTGAGTCCGTTGAGTTCCACGGTGGAAAGCCTGTTGCCCAGCTTGGAGAAGTCCATGAGGTTGTTGTTGTCCGTGGACGTGCTGGCGGTCACCAGCAGGGTTCCCATCCAGAAAGGATCCAAGGAAACATTCGCGCCGAGTCCGTAGCCGTTGCCTGCATTGTAGGCGGTTTCTCCGGAAATGGCGTATGTGCCCTCGCCCTCCACCGCCAAGGCGGCAGCGGCATGCACCATGGAGGCGTTCACCACAATATCACGGTCGCCCACCTCCTCCTTGGCGTTGATGTGCAGCCTGGCGCCCTGCGCGCCTTCCTTCACTATGATGCCGCCCGCGCAGTCCGGCTCGAAGTTGGATGCCATCACCAGCGTGGCGCCGGATGTCGGCTGCATCAGCAAATCATGCGCGGTCTTGATGTCTTCCGGGGCGCGGGAGCCGCCGTAGTACACGGTGCCCCTGTTGATGAAATAGCTGCCGGAGGTCATGTCTCCGGCCACCAGGTTCCCCGTGGTTTCGTCATAGGAGAACACAGCACCCTGCAGGGCGCCGCCGCCCTGCACCTTGCCCACGTGGATGGTGGAGCCGGCCGCGGCATCCGCCGCCCTGCTCATTACCACCACATCGTCCAGGTAGCCGTTGGCGCCGTCGGAATAGCGGTTGTTGCCCCCCAGGTCCTCCAGCGTGAGCACCAGGCCGTCCGCCAGCGTGAACTCGCCGCTGAAGGTGCCGGCGTTGGCCAGCGTGAACTTGTCTGCCAGCGTGAGCTTGGCGCCCGCATCCACCGAGATGTCGCAGGCGGTGAGCTTGAGGTTGCGCACGGTGGTGTCCGTGGTGCCGCTCGCCTTGAGGCTCTGGGTGCGGAGCTCGGCCAGCACGTTGCCTGCCGTGTAGTCTTCCAGCGTGATGGTGGACTTGCCGGTAACCACGCCCTGGTAGGAATCCATGCCGCCGGAGTACTCCGTGTCCTGCACGCCCTTGAGTGTGACATGGTCTGCGGTGATGCTGCCGGTGATGAGGGGCATGTAGCTTTCCACGGTCACGGAGGTGGTACCCTTCACCGTGGCGCCGGCCTGGCTGCCGACGACATCGCCGTTGATGATGCCGCCCGTGATGCGGATGTTGATATCACCGCCCACCGTGCCGGCCGTGCCGGAGCCGATGATGCTGCCGTTCACCTGGCCGCCCGTCATGGTGATGCTGATGTCCTTGTCGATGGCGGCGTCCACAATGGAGCCGCCGTATACGTTGCCGCCCACGGTGCCGCCGTTGACAACCAGGTTCACGGCACCGATGTGGTTGCCGTTGTCCTTGGTGTGGAAGCCGCCGATGATGCCGTTCTGGAGCGTGCCCTTGTTCACCACGCCGGTGAACGTGCCGGTGATGCTACCCTTGTAGCCGCCGATCAGCGAGGCCGCGTTGGATCCCGTGAAGGACGAGTATACCGCGTTGGAGGAATTGAGCTCCACGGTGACGTTGCCGTCCGCCGTGTTGCCGTTCACCACGCCGAAGACGGTGGCGGAGCCGTAGGACCCCTCCTTCACCTCCATGTTGATGTCGCCGGTGTACACGTTGTTGCCGCCCTTGGCACCGAGCCAGGACTGGTTGGCGGCTTTGGTGACGGTGATGGACACGGTGGCCGTGCCGGTGCCGGCGGTGTTCACGGCATAGTGGTCCGCCTTCACGCTGCCGTCATAGCTTGCCGGGGTGGCAATGCTCCAATCCACCGTGCTGGGCACGGGCGTGTTGTTGTGCGTGGGCATGGGGGTGCGGGTGGGCACCAGGTCCGTGCGCCCGGCATCCTGCACCACCAGGTAGGGGGCCTCGCCCGCCGCGTATTGCGTGGTGGGCGCATAGGCCGTGTTGGCGTACATGATGTCCGTGAGGGTGGCGGTGCCGCCGGTGGCGCTCACGGTCACGCCGTTGAAGCTGAGCCCGGGGGTGGACGTAAGCCCCTGGCCGATGAGCATGTCGCCCAGCCACACGTAGTAGCCGCCCACCACGTTCTGCGCCTCGTTGCCGTTGTGGAACGCTATGCGGATGTTCTCGTTGCCCGTCTGGGAGTTGTCCTGGCAGTACAGGATGCTGTCGCCCCACATGATGTAGCCCTCCGCCAGGTTGAGGACGCCGCCGTTGAGGCCGTCGCCGACGGTGATGGCGAGCACGTTCTGCGCAGGGCCCGCGAGCGAGCCGCGGTGTATGCCCGCATCCTTCCAGCCGCCTTGCTCACCATCGCCGAAGTTGGCATGGAAATCGATGGTGTACCCTTGGTCCTCGATGAACACGTTCCTGACAATATCCTGCGAATCGCCGGAGTTCAGGGTGATGGAGGCGGTTTGCGGCGCGGTCCATCCGTCTGCCGCGGCCGTGGTGGCGGAGCGGTGCAGCCCGGCGGTGCGCCCGGCCAGGCCCATGCCGCGCGCCAGGTTGGCGGCAATGATGATGGACCCCTGCTGGCTGGGGTGCAGGCGGTCGTTGTTGCGGAAGAAGTCGTACGGGCCCTCCTCCGATTGGGTGGAGACTATCGTCACGTCCGACAGCCCCGTGTTGATGTCCACATACTTCACGTTGGCGGGAGACTTGGCATCGTAGGCCTGCACCCATTGCTGGAGCATGCTGTTGTAGCCGACCACCGCCGCGTGGTCGGATGCCACGTTGTGGTTGTTGTGGCCGTATGCCCAAACCGGGATGGAGAGGACGTAGAAGTTGTCGCCCGCGTTCAAGTTCATGGCGTCGAGAATGGCGCCCATGTTGCCCATGTTGCTGGGGTCCATGGTCCAGTTCCACGTGGCAGAGAGGCTCTTGTCATCGCCGGTGTAGGTCACGGTGCCGCCCAGCAGCCCCTCCATATGCGGGATATAGGTGCCGTAAGAAATGCCGCTCCCGCTACCCGTGTCGCTCAGGATATCGTTGGTGCCGATCATGAGCGTGTAGGTGTTGTAGTCTGTCTTGCCCACATCCGCCACCTTGTATCCGTAGCGGTTTCCGGTGAGCATGTCGCCGGAGCGTCCGCTGGACTGGGCATAGTGGTCGTTGTCGAAATGGATGCCGCCGTAGGAGTCCCCGGCATCGTTCATGTTTTTCGGGGGATTGGTGCCGTACCCGTTCTTGGGGCCGTTGAGGTCGAAGGTGATGCCGTTGTCCACAAAGGTCTTGAACATCTGCCAGCGGTAGGTCTGGTCCACCACGCCGTGGGTGATGGAGTCGCCCATGAAGAGCATGCTGCCCACATTGGTGGTGGTGACGGGTTCGTCGGCCTGTGCATAGGAAGCCAGCAGGGCGGCGACGAGGTAACGGGATACACGAAGTTTCATATTGCTGTAATCGTTGATGTGGAAGATAGATGCTGCGGAGCGATGCAACGGCATCGTTCCAATACATTAGCTATGTTACACCCCACGCCGCGCGCACGCAAGGAAAAAGCGCGGGGGCAGAAGAAAAAATCACTTGGCTGGCGCGGCGGGCTCCGGGAGGGTGGCAACGCCGCCCACGGCGGCCTTGATGCCTGCGGTGATGCCGCTGTCCGCCTGGGCGGCGGCGGGCGGCAGGGCCTCGCCAATCAGCATGTCGCCCAGCCACACGTAGAAGCCGCCGGGGAGGCCCTTGTCCGGCACGCCCGCGGTGTAGACCAGGCGCACGGGCTTGGTGTTGGCTGACATGTCTGCGGAGTACAGCACCGTGCCGTCCCAAGAGATGTGGGCCTCGTCGATGGTGAGGGTGCCGGAGAGGGAATCATTGCCGACGGTGACGGAAAGTGCGTTCTCCGCCCCGGTTTTCCAGCCGCCCTTGGCGCCGTCGCCCACCCTGGGGGTGAACTCCACGGAGAAGCCGCCCTCTGCGGGTTTCCCCTTCCACGTCAGGGGAACGGAATCCCCCTTGGCAAGCTGCCGCGGTTTCTTCTCCGCGGCAGGCATGGCCTTGCGGGGAAGCCCCGCGGTGCGGCCGGGAATGCCCATGGCCTGCGCCAGGTGCCCCGCCATCAGCAAATCCCCCTGCGCGTTGGGGTGCAGGCCGTCCGAGCCGGGCTTGTTGAACATGGAATCGCAGCCGAAGAACGGCGTCTTCTCCGCCACGTCCACCATACCCTCATTTAGCTCCACCAGGCGGATATCGCGCTTTCCGGCGGCCTTGGCCACCCAGGCGGCCAGGCTCTCGTTGTACTTCTGCGCGGCGGCGTGCACATCCGCGCCGTTGCTGTTGGCGTGGCGTGTCCAGCACGGGACGGTCATGATGCAGAGCGTGGCGTGCGGGTTGGCCTTGTAGATGGTTTCCACGATGTCCTGCATGGTGCCCTTGCGCCCCAGCAGGCCCTCCACCTTGGCGGGGGTGATGCCCGCCGCCGTGTCGTCCGACAGCAGATCGTTGGTGCCGATGAGCAGCACGAAGGTGTCGGCCTGGTACGTCTCGCCGGAGTAGGTGGAGCCGTCGGTCTTGGTGGAGGAGAGGCCGAGCCAGTTGGCGAGGTTGGTGTTGTCGTACCGCCCGCCTGCCTTTCTACCTGCCAGCTCCCAGGCGCGTGCGCTGGCCTGTGCGCTGTGGACGTTGGTGAAAGGTTTTCCGTTGTAGCCCGTGCCGGCCAGCACGCCGCCGGAGTGGTTGCCCGTCTTGTATCCCACGGCGGTGGAATCGATGCCGTTGTCCACCAAGATCTTGTGGAAGGCCCAGCGGTAGGAGGCGGAGTTCACACCGTGGGTGATGGAATCCCCCACGTACATCACGTGCTCCAGCTTGGGCTGCCGCGGGGCCTTGCCCGCCTTCTGCCCCGCCTTGCCGAACCCCGGCAGCGAGAGCCCCGCCGCCAGGCACATCGTCACGATTGCATGCCATTTCATCTTGCCTGCCACACTACCCCCTTTCCACCGCCGTGTAAAGACAAAACGGATTGACGGGAAGGAGCCTTTCCCTCTAAAAAATGGCAAAATCACACATTTTTCCATGGAAAAAGTGGCAAAATCCCACATTTTTAGAACGAAAGCGGGGCAAGCAGGCGGTTCAGGCCAGCACCTCCAGCAGGAGCTTGGCGAGGACGGTCATCATGATGAGGGCGGCGGGATAGGCGGTGGCGTAGGCGATGACGGGCTCCTGTCGGTCGGTCTTGGCGGTGATGGCGCCGAGGGCGGGGGTGGAGGTCATGGCGCCGCATACGCCGCCGAGGGCCTCCGGCAGGGAGAGGTGGAAGACCTTGCGCGCGAGGATGTACGCCACCAGCATGGGGATGAGGGTGACGGCCACGCCCGCCAGGAACATGGAGAGGCCGTGCGCCGCCAGCGTCTCCACCAATCTGGCACCGCCGGCCACGCCCGCGCCCGCCAGGAAGAGCATGAGCGCGAACTCCATGAGCAGCACGCGCGCGGGGCGCGGCATGTAGCCCACCACGGGGCCCACCCTGCCGAAATGCCCGAGGATGAGCGCCACCACCAGCGGGCCGCCCGCCATGCCGAGCGAAAAGCCCCTGCCGCCGCACAGGCTGAACGTGACGCTGCCCAGCAGGATGCCCAGCGCCACGCCCAGCACCAGGGAGAAGATATCCGTGGCGTTGAGCGCGGAGCTGCGGTGCCCGCACGCCGCAGAGAAGCGGCGGATGGCCTCTGGCGCGCCCACGATGGTGAGCACGTCGTTCGGGATGATTTCGGTGTCGCGCGAGGGGACGAAGGTGTTGCCGAGGCGGGAGACGCGGGAGACGATGATGCCGAAGGCGTGCAGGAGGTTGAGCTCCTGCAGGGTCTTGTTGCAGAGCTTGCGGTTGAGCATGATGACCTCCGCCTTCTCGTCGCCGAAGGCGCGCGGGTGGCGGTGGGGAGCCACATGGCCGATGAGCGCGGCATCGCGCTGCAGGTGGCGGCGCTCGCCGAGCATCAGCAGCTCCATGCCCTTGGTGAAGGTGTCCTGCTCGTCCAGCGGCAGCAGCAGGTCGTCCTGCACCTTGCGGGTGATGCTGCAGTGCAGCAGGCCCTCGCCCAGGTACTCGGAGATGTTGCGGCCCAGGATGTCGGGGTGGGTCACCACCACCACGCGGCGGATGATCTTGCAGGGGTCGTGCCCCGCCTCCTCCGCGGCGGGGGCATCCAGCCGCTGCTTGAGCAGGCGCGGCAGCAGCTGCACGAAAAGCACCACGCCAATCACACCGAAGGGATACGCCACGCCGTAGCCGATGTTGACGAGCGCGGAATCCGCGCCGCCCTCCTGCACGGCCTCTGTGGCGGCGGCCAGGGCGGGCGTGCTGGTGCATGCGCCCGCGAAGAGCCCGGCGGCCACCCCGGCGTCAATCCCCAGGGCGGCGGAAAGCAGCCAGGCCACCAGCCAGGCGATTCCCACCACCAGCACGGAGAGCAGCACCAGCTTGTTGCCCTTGCTGCGCAGGGAGGAGAAGAAGCGGTTGCCCACTCCCAGCCCTACGCAGTACACGAAGAGGGCCGTGCCGATGCCCATGATGCCCTCCGGCACCTTCAACCCCAGATGCCCGGCCAGCAGGGCCACGAAAAGCACGCCGGAGCTGCCGAGCGAAACGCCCTTGACCTCAATGTGGCCCAAGGCGATGCCCAAGGCCAGCACTGCAAACAACACGAACGTGGGATTCTCCAACATAGCGCTATCTTTCCTTGCGGCGGCGGGCATGCACGCCCCGCCGTACGCGCGGCATGGTACCACGCCCGCCACAAACGGTCAAGGGGGCATGACGCTAACAATCAGGGGATTCACCCCAGGCGGCCGGCGTAGTCGGCGTACCCGAAACGGCGCACGCACTCCTGCGTGCCGTCGTCGTGCAGGAGGATGATATCCGGGTGGGGCACACCGTTGAAGTGGGTGGTCTTCACCATGGTGTAGTGGCTCATGTCGTCCAGCACCAGGGTATCCCCGGCGTGCAGGGGGGCATCAAAGGAGAAATCGCCGAAGACATCCCCGGCCAGGCAGGTGGGGCCGCCCAGGCGGTAGGTGTGGGACTTCTGCCCGGACGCACCCGCGGCGGAGTATCGCTCGCCCGGCAGGCACACGGCGGGTTGCGCGGAATCCGCGGCGACCTGCCCCGCAGCCACGGCAAAGACATCCGGGCGGTAGGGCATTTCCAGCACATCCGGCGTGTGGGCGCTGGCGCTCACATCCAGGATGGCGTGGCGGTAGCCCAGGCTGTGGAATACATCCAACACGCGCGCGCGCAGGACGCCGGTGTGGATGGCCCAGGCCTCCCCCGGCTCCAGGTACACCTGCAGGCCGTACGCGGAGCGGATTTCCCGCAGCAGCGCCACCAGCGCCGCGCGGTCGTAGAAGGGTTTGGTGATCCAGTGGCCGCCGCCCAGGTTCAGGTAGCGCAGGTTGCTGCCGCGCAGCAGGTGCCCGCACGATTTCTCGAACGCGCGGAAGGTGTCGGCAAGCTCCTGCGCGCCCTGTTCGCAAAGGGTGTGGATGTGCAGGCCGGAGATGCCGCGCAGGGCGTCCGCGCCGGCGGCTTCCAGCTCCTGCGGCGGGATGCCGAGACGGGAGCCGGGGGCGCAGGGATCGTACAGCGGGGTGTGCCCGGTGGAGTGGCAGGGGTTGATGCGCAGGCCGAAGAGCACCTGCCCGCCCGCGGCGCGCGGGTGCGCCAGGCACATTTCCCTGTAGCGCAGCCACTGGGGCACGCTGTTGAAATCAATGTGGGTGGCGAATTCCAGCAGCTCGCGCAGTTCCTCCTCCGTGTATCCGGGGGAGAACACCGCCACCTCGCCGCCCAGGCCTTGCGCCAGGCGCGCCTCGTGCAGCCCGCTGGCGCAGCAGCCGGCGCAGTGCGGCCGCACCGCCTTCAGGGCGGCCGTGCAGGCAAAGGCCTTGAGCGCCACCAGCATGCGCGCCCCCGCATCCTCCCCCACTTGGCGCAGGATGCGCGCGTTGCGCTCCAGCGCAGGCAGGGATATCAGGTACGAGGCCACCGGTGCAGGTATAGGGTATCCGTTAGTTGGCGGCGGGAGCCCCTTCCGCGGGAACCTCCGCGGGAGCCGTGGCCTTGAGCACCTCGATGAGCGCATCGTAGTCGCGCTTGGTCTCCAGCTTCTGCAGCAGGTCGTTGGTGCCGTTGTTGGCGGCGGTGCAGAGGTTGGCGGCAACGGCCCAGGCCTGGCGGGCCTTGTCGGTGTTGCCGTTCTTCTGCTCCAGGTTGGCGTACGAGGTGTAGATCTTGGAGAAGCTCACGGCCATTTCCACGGTGGGCTGGCCCTGGTACTTGGCGGCAATCTCGATTCCCTTCTTGTAGGTGTCCAGCGCCTCCTCCGGGTCATCGGATATCAGCTGGCAGTCCGCCAGGCAGCGGTAGGAATCCACCACCTCCACCACGGCGCGGGAGAGGGCGGTGATGGCATCCTTGCCGCTGATGGTGTCGCCCTCCTTCATGTCCACGGCCTTGAACTGGGCCTCGTCAATCTTGAGGGCCTCCTGGTAGTACTTGAGGGCCTCCGCGCTCTTGTTCTGGTAGAGCAGGCAGGAGGCGATGCCGTTGTAGATGGAGCTCAGGGTGTGCTGGCCCTCCGGGGAATCGATTTCCTGCGGGGTGAGCGCCTGGAATTCCTTCAGGGCGTCGCGGTAGGCGATTTCCGCGCGCTCGTACGCGCCGCCCACGTTGCGGATGACCTTGGCCAGCGCGCAGGCCGCGCGCACGCGCTCACGCATGTCCGTGGAGTGCGCCCGCAGGTCCGCGCAGTACTTGTCCAGCAGCTCCAGGAAATCGCGCGCCTTCGTGTTGAACACGGGATAGGTGGCGTTGTCGCTGATGGTGGTCACCAAATCGTACACGGCGGCGTTGAACAGGGCATCGCGCGACTGCTGGAGCGTATCGCCGGAGGTGGCGGCGTCCTGCGTGCCCGCTGCCGCGGTGGACGGCTGGTCCGTCTTGGTGTTCGGGCCGTCGTCGCCGCAGGAGGAGAGGAGGGCGAGGGAGCACAGGCCGGCAGCGGCCAGACCGAGGGAACTGCGATTGAGAAGAGTCTTCATATCGTTTCATTATGCGCGGCACGCGCGGGCGCGTCAAGCCAATTCTCCCCTCATGGCATACTTTTCCGCGCGGCGCGCGGCGCGCGGGAGCGAGTTTTTTTGCTCCGCCTCACTTTTTTGCTTGTCTTTCCATGAAAAACGTGGCTAGAATAGGGAAACCTAACGACATGAAGCATCTTTCCTCCATCCGGTTTTTGGCAATGGCCTGCGGCGCCGCGGCCATCTCTCTCATGACATCCTGCTCCGGCAGCCGCGCCCCGCAGTCGCTGGCCACGGAGTTCCAGAAGGCGTACAACGTGTCCGTGTTCAGCTACAACGATGCGTACTCCCCGCGGTCGAGGCACTGCGTGGAGATGGGCCCGCTGCCGGCGGAAACCGCCCGCGCCATCGAGATGTGGGTGCGCCAGTCCACCGTCAAGAACTTCTCCTACGTCTATCCCCAGTACTTCATCGCCATGCAGCAGCCCGGCACCAGCACCAAGCGCGTGTGGGGCATCTGCTCGGACGGCCAGGGCAACCTGGTGGGCATCCTGGTTCCGCGTGACGGCGTGCCGGCATGGGATCTTCCGTTCCGCGGCTCCTACCGCCTGCTGGTGTGCGAGAACAAGAACCGCGCGGCCATCGGCGGCGCCATCATGGAGGCCCTGGCGGATTCCGGCTACGACCGCGTGCGCATAGACGCCCGCCGCAGCAAGGGCCTGCTGGAGGACCGCTACCTGGTTTCCAAGCCGGCGGAGGACACCAGCCTGGAACACGAGAAGAAGCTGCGCGAGCAGGAGGAGGCCTCCGTGAAGGCCGCCCAGGAAAGGAAGCAGGCCGCGGCCGAGGCCGCCCTGCAGGAGGAGAACTCCGCCATGGAGGAGGAGGAGGAATCCACCTCCACCGAATCCTCCTCCAGCGACAGCACGGATCTGGACTCCGACAGCATGGACGAGCTGTAAAGCCACCCCTTCCCGAAATTTCTCTCTCCGAATTTCAAGCGGGCGCACCCAAGCGGGCGCGCCCGCTTTTTTTCACCCGTTTCCCGCCGCGAGCGCAATAACGCATTGCCATGCAGGGAAAAAAGTGATACGATTCAGCCACCTACGCGGGCGAGCGCCCGCATTCCACGCCTCATACGCCATGAACACAGCCTCACTCGCACTCGTTTCCCTGGGAATCGCCGGAACGCTGCTCTGCTGCTGCGACAGCAAGGACACCGCAGCGCCGGCGGCAGCCGCGCAAGAGCCCCCCGCCGTATCCGTGTTCCACATCATGCCGCACAAGGTAATGGACACGGAAGACTGGTTCAGCACGCTGGGGGGGGACGGCACCGTACACATCCACCCGCGTGTCAAGGGCACGCTGCTGGGCTATGAATATGAGAAGGGAGCGCTGGTGAAGAAGGGAGACGTGCTTTTCCGCATAGACCCCGTCACGTTCCAAGCCAACCTTGAACGGGCGCAGGCCAACCTGAAAGTGGCGGAGGCCGCCGTGGCCACGGGCAAGGCGGATGAGCTGCGCTGCCGGAAGGATTTCGAGCGCAACGAGAAACTGAGCCCCTCCGGAGCCATCTCCAAGAGGGAACTGGAAACAGCACGCCACGCGCTGCAGGCGGCGGAAGCCACCGTGCGCAAGGCGGAGGCACAGGTGGAATTCAACCGCGCCGCCGTGAAACAGGCGGAGCTTGATTTGGAGCGCACCGTCATCCGGGCTCCCAAGGACGGTCTCATCGGCACCCCCACCGCCTCCGCCGGCGACACCGTGGGGCCGGAAACCAAGCTGGCCTCCATGTACAACGCCACCCCGCTCAACGTGGTGTTCCACTTCAGCAGCGAGCGCCTGGTGCGCCTGTTCCACAAGTACGAGCTGGCGGAGGCGGACTACTCCGAGCTCGCCAAATTCCAACTTGTCCTGGAGGACGGCTCCATATACCGCCACCCCGGCAAAATCCACGCCATCAACAATGCTATCGGGGAGAACGGCTTGGTCAAGGTGGAGGGCGATGTGCCCAACACCGAGCTGGAGCTGCGCCCCGGCATGACTGTGCGCGTACGCATGCCCATAGATGAGCGGGAGGTGCTGCTCGTGCCGCAGGAGGCCGTCATCTCCCAAATGCTCAACACCTTTGTGCTGGCCGTGGACAAACAGGGCGTGCCCCACCTCATCCCCGTGCGCCGCGACGGAGAGTACGAGGTGGCCATCCAAGAGGAGGACGGCTATACCTCCACCCAAAAGCTTGTGGCTGTGGCAGGAATCCAGAAACCACTCGCGGATTCCCTCAAGGAAATCGGCTATGACAACCCGGCGGATGCACCCGTGGTGGCAGATCCAATCAACGGCGTGCGCGCCATTGCCGTGTCCGCCGCCAACAGCCGCCGCGCAGAGGACACCGCCCCCACCGCACTGAAGACCGCACCGCGCAGCTTCAAGCCCGTCATCACCCCGGAATTGCGCCAGGCTGCGGAATCCCTGCTCTGGGAAGATGACGCCCCCGCAAACAGCGCGGTGGAGCCCACCCTTCCCCCCTTCCCCGTGAAAGTGGCTCCGCTCGTGCGGTGCGACGTGGACATCAACGAGGAATGGTACGGCACCATCAAGGGGCGTGACGAGGCGGAGCTGCGCCCCAACATCACCGGTATCCTGGAGGGAGACTCCATCAAGGCCGGAAGCCTGGTGAAGAAGGGCGACAAGCTCATCCGGATCGAGGCGCGGGACTTCGAGATAGCGGTGGAGGAAGCCAAGGCCACCCTGGAAGCAGCGCGCGCCGGCAAGGACCAGGCGGAGGCGGCGCTCGCCATGGCCAGGGATGACGCAGAGCGCTACCACGCCATGCAGAAGACCTCCCCCGGCGCCATCTCCGAGAAAACCGTGACAGACGCCGAGCTGGCCGTGGCATCCGCGGAAGCCGCCGTCACCAGCGCAGCGGCGGATATCGCCCAGGCTGAAGCCGCGCTCCATATCGCTGAAATCAATTTGGGGTACACCACCATCACCGCACCGTTCGACGGCCGCATCAGCTTTGGCATGGGTGACACCGGCAGCATGGTATTCCCCGCCACCGCCAAGCCGCTGGCCGTGCTCACCTCCACCAACCCCATGGAGGTGCGCTTCAACGTGAGCGGCACCCACGCCCTGCGCGGGCTGCGCAAGTTCATGCAAAACCCGAACGATGATGCGAGGGAAATCACCTTCGACATCATCCTGGAGGACGGCGTGGTCCACCCCTTCAAGGGTGTTGCCACCGGAATCGACAACCAGCTCAACCAGGCCACCGGCACCCTGCAGGTCATCGGCGAGGTGGAGAATCCGGATGCCATGCTGCGCTCCGGCATGCCCGTGACCGTGCGCGCCGTGCGGGAGACCATCAAGAACGCCTGGCTGGTGCCCGCGCGCGCGCCGCTCTGCGTGAAGGACAGCGCGTACCTGCTGTTGCTCCAGAAGAACAACGCCCCCTGCATGATGCCCGTGGTGCTGCAAAACATTGTCAACATCCGCGTGAAAGACGGCACCGGCAAAGAGGTGCTGCAACCCATGCAGGTGGTGGAACCGGACCATGAGGTGCTCGGAGCCCTGCTCATGGTGGCCGGCGATGCCGACAACCTGGCCACCCTGCTGCTGCAGGCGGAAAAGGTGAAGGACTGGAAGGAGCTCGGCCTCAAGTACAACAAGGAGCTCACCCCGGATACGTTTGACACGGCGTACGCGGAAAGCGGCTGCCTGAGCCACCGTGATTTCGTGCTCCGGCTTGCCGGCGCCAAGGATGAAATCGATCTGGTGGCCCACGCCCGCGGCTTTGCCAATACCATGGAGCTGCTGCTGCATGAGATGGGCTTCCAGAAGGGCGACCAGGTGAACGTGGTGGTGGAGGGCACCCAGCAGGCCCACATGTGCGTCCAGGCCAACATCACCGCCGGGGCGGACACCAACGTGCTCACTCCCGTTCCCTTCCAATACACCCCGCCGCGCACCGTCACCGGTTCCGTAACCGCAGAGCCCGCCCCGGACATCCCGGACACCGCCACCACGGAACCCGAACCCGCCACCGCAGAATAACCGCCAACCCTTCCTTACATCATGTCACCTTATTTCATCAAGCACCCCATCATTGCAGCGGTCATTTCCATTGTGACCACCCTGCTGGGCATCATCTGCGTCATGGGCCTGCCCATTGCGCAGTACCCGGACATCGCCCCCGTCACCATCTCCCTCTCCGCCAACTACCCGGGCGCCAATGCCACGCAGGTGGCGGAATCCGTGGCCACGCCCATCGAGAAGGAAATCTCCGGCGTGGAGGGGATGGACTACCTCACCTCCACCTCCGCCAACAACGGCGGGTGCGACGTGGCCGTCATCTACGAACCCGGGAGCAACGCCAACACCTGCCAGCAGCTCACCTACATGCGCTACAGCCAGGCCACATCCTCCCTGCCCAAGGAGGTTTCCCAGATGGGCGTGATCATCAAGCAGCAGGCCGGCCTGCCCATCCTCATCTACACCCTGTACTCCCCCAACAAGCTCTTTGACCTCACCAACATGACGGGCTACGCCTATGTGAACATGGTGAACGCGCTCAAGGGTGTCAAGGGCGTGGGAGACGTCACCATCTTCAATGCCAAGTACGCCGTGCGCATCTGGCTGGACACGCAGAAGATGGCCAAGAAGAACATCTCCGTGCTGGAGGTGAACTCCGCCATTGCAGCGCAGAACGCCATCAACCCCGGCGGCTCCGTGGGCGCGGAACCCATGCCGGACGGGCAGGAATTCACCTACACCATCCGCAACAAGGGCCGCATGGCCACCCTGGAGGAATTCGGTGAAATCACCGTGCAGACGCGGGGCACGGAGATTGTGCGCCTCAAGGACATCGCCAAGATTGAGCTGGGCGCGGAAAACTACGCGCTGGCCTCCCGCCTCGGCGGCAGTGAATGCACCGCCATCGCCATCTACCAGGCCGCCGGCTCCAACGCCATCGAAACCGTGGACAACCTGCGCGCCCTCTTCGCGGAGATGGAGCGGAACATGCCGGAGGGTCTCACCGGCGAAGTCACGCTGGACACCACCATCTCCGTGCGCGAGTCCATCACTGAAATCGGCCATACGCTGGTGGAGGCGCTCATCCTGGTGGCGATTGTGGTGTTCCTGTTCCTGCAGGGCTTCCGCGCCACGCTGATTCCGCTGGTGGCCGTGCCCGTATCGCTGGTGACCACGTTCTGCTTCTTCCCGCTGCTGGGCTTCTCTCTCAACACGGTGTGCCTGCTGGGCATGGTGCTGGCAATCGGCCTGGTGGTGGATGACGCCATTGTGGTGGTGGAGGCCGTGGAGGCGCACATCGAATCCGGCATGAACGCGCGCGAGGCCACCTACGCGGCCATGCGCGAGGTTAGCGGCCCCGTGGTTGCCATTGCACTGGTGCTGGCGGCGGTGTTCCTGCCCTCCGTGCTGCTGCCGGGCATCACGGGCACGCTCTTCCAGCAATTCGCGGTCACCATTGCCGTGTCCATGGCCATCTCCGCATTCAACGCGCTATCCCTCTCCCCGGCGCTCTCCGCATTGCTGCTCAAACCGAAGGGGGATAAGAAATCCCTGCTGCAGCCTTTCTACAACCTCTTCAACCGCTGCTATGACGTCGTGGCGGACCTCTTTGCCAAGAGCTGCGGCTTCCTGTGCCGCAAGCTCTACATCTCCATCCCGCTGCTGGCCATCGTCTCCAGCGCCATCATCCCGGTTGCCAAGCAGGTACCCGGCGGCTTCCTCCCCACGGAGGACCAGGGTTTCCTCCTCTCAGGCCTCATCATGACGCCGCGCGTCTCCATGCAGCGACTCGCGGACCAGGCCACCGCCGTGGAACGCGTGCTCAACGAGACCCCCGCCGTGGATAAATTCGTCACCATTCTGGGGACCAACATCGCCAGCGGCGTGCAATCCGCCAACGCCGCCTCCTTCTTCATTGTCCTCAAGGAAATGAAGGACCGCCCCATGGTTGACGGCCACCGCACCACAGCCGCAGAGGTGTGCGCAGACCTGAACGTCCGGTTCGCCATGTCCGGGGTGGACGGCATGTGCTTTGCCACCTGCCCGCCCGCCATCCCCGGCGTGGGCACGGGAGACGACATCACCTTTGTGGTGGAGGACCGCGCCGGCCTGGGCGTGCAGCCCCTCTACGAGCAGGTGGCGCGCCTGGAGGCCGCGCTCAACGCGGATCCCGCCATTGAGGGTGCGTCCGACACGATGATGCCTGCCGTGCCGCAGAAATCCGTGACGGTGGACCGGGACAAGTGCCTGGCCCAGGGAGTGGACTACGCGCAGCTCAACGCCATGCTGCAGAGCTTCAACGGCTCCGCCTTCATCAACTACTACACCCAGTTCGGCCAGCAGTGGCAGGTGTACGTGCAGGCCTCCGGCGCAGACCGCCTCAACACAGACCAGATTGCCAACTTCTACATCAACAACAAGAACGGCAATCCTGTGCCCATGAGCACTCTCGTCACCGTCAAGGACATCAACGACACCGAGTTCGTGCTCCACAACAACACCTACAACGCCGGCAAAATCAACCTGCGCCCCGCGCCCGGCTACTCCAGCCAGCAGGCCATGGACGCCGCGGAGCGCGTGTTCCGCGAGACCATGGACGTCACCAAGTTCAGCATGGCCTTCGTGGAGATGAGCTTCCAGCAGAAGAAGGTGGCGGACGGCATGGGTCTGGGCGGCATCTTCACCCTCTCCGGCGTGTTCGCCTTCCTCATCATGGCGGCGCTGTATGAGAAGTGGACGCTGCCCATCTCCATCTTCCTCTCCGTGCCCGTGGCCGTGCTGGGCGCCTTCCTGGGATTGTGGCTGGCCGGCATAGACATGAACCTGTACGCGCAAATCGGCCTGGTGATGCTGGTGGGCCTGGCGGCCAAGAACGCCATCCTCATCGTGGAATTCGCCATCCTGCAGATGGAGAAGGGCAAGGAGCTGGTGGAGGCGGCCGTCATCGCCGCGCGCCAGCGCTTGCGCCCCATCCTCATGACCTCCTTCGCCTTCATCCTGGGCTGCGTGCCCCTGCTGACCGCGGAGGGTGCCGGTGCCCTCTCCAGAAACTCCATCGGCGTGGTGGTCGTCATCGGCATGACCATCGCCTCCGGCATCGGTGTCTTCTTCATTCCCTGCTCCTTCGTGTTCGTCATGAAGCTCTTCCGCTCCACCGTGAACAAGAAGGTCCTGGTGGACCCGGACGAGGTGTCGGCCAACGCCAAGCTGGACGCCGTGGAGGGAGAGTAGAAAACCCGCCGATAGACAACCACTCAACACGAAAGGCACCGGAAGTTTCCGGTGCCTTTCCTTTAAGCGGAGCGGGGGGGATTCGAACCCCCGGTACGGGTTAATGCCCGTACGACCATTTAGCAAACGGTTGCTTTCAGCCTCTCAGCCACCGCTCCAAATGCGTGCCGCAAGTATACGGAACTTTGCCCTTCACGTCAACACCTATTTCTCGCGTTGACAAAATTCCGTCTCCACCGGGATTTGGCGGCGGGTGATTTCCCCGGCGAGGAAGTCGATGTCGTCGGGGTCCAGAAGTTCGCTGGAGAGGCGGAGGGTAAGTGCCGGGGAGACCAGGGTGACGGCCTTGGATTCAATGCCGGGGGCGGTCTCGCGGCGCTCCATGCGGGCAGAGGTGATATCCGCCCAGGCGATGCGGCGGGTGCCGAAAAGCGTGCGGCGCGAGATGCCCGCGTCGTCCACCGTGTAGCGCAGGAGAAGGTAGGAGCCGCCCCACAGCAGGGTGACCACGATGCCCGCGGCCGCAGCCGCGTACTGCCAGGCGGGGTGCCCCTCCCGCAGCAGGGCGTACACGCACGCACCGATCACCAGGATGACGATGCCCAGATAGAATTGGTGGTTGGCGCAGCGCAGGGTACGCGGTGTCATGAGGCGGGCGTGGCGGGCGTGGTGGGCACCGTGTCGGTGTAGTCGTTGCCGGGCTTGGGGCGGTACTTCACATCGATGGGCTTCACGTAGCCGCCGCGGTTGTAGTCCTCCACGGAGCGGGAGATGTAGACGGGCAGGCCCACCACGCTGAACTCGTAGAATTTGGCGGCCACATCGTACGGGGTGCGGATGCAGCCGTGGGAGAGGCGCGTTCCCGCCACCACGCGGCCGCCGTGGATGCCCACGCCGTCCAGGGTCAGGCGGTTGAAGTTGGGCATGGAGGACGGGCGGAAGGTCATGCCCTTGGGCGTGCCTTTGGCGAGGTCCGCGTTGCTGTCGGTCACCTTGCCGCCGGCGGAGACGAATTTGCCGTACCTGTTGGAGTGGTGGTTCTTCTCCTTCTCCATGATACGGAAGACGCCGGTGGGGGTTTCATGGCCGTCGCGCCCTGTGGAGACGGGCCAGTCGTATGCCACCCTGCCGTTGATGTAGAGGCGTGCGCGCTGCTGGGGGATGCAGATGATGAGCTTGGAGGTGGCTGCGGAAATCTGGTTGAGCAGCGCGTTGTCCTCGAACACGGCCATGGTGCGCGGGTACGCGGGCTTGGCCACAAAGTACTCGTAGCTTCCCTTGGGGAAGGGGTTTTTATAGCCCTCAGCCTTCTTGCCGGGGATGTCCAGCGGGTTGAAATCACCCTTGGGCACCTCCACCACGGCGGCGGGTTCCGCCTCCTCGGCGGGCTTCTCCTGCTGCGGCTTGGGCGCGGGCTGCGGCTTGGCCTGCGGCTGCGGATGCTGGCAGGCGGCCAGCAGCAGCGCGGGTACCAGCAGCAGGAGCGCCTTCTTCATGGCATCAGTGCTTGGGGATGGTGAGCTTGGCCCCCACCTTCAGGTTGGAGGAGCTCATGTTGTTGGCGCGCATGAGCTGCTTCACGGGCACGCCCGTGCGGTGGGAGATGGCGGAGAGCGTGTCGCCGCTCTTCACGGTGTAGCGGGATGCGGGCACCGTGGCCTTCTTGGCCGCCGGCTTTTTGGCCGCGGGGGCTGCGGGGATGCGCAGCACCTGGCCCAGCTTGAGCGCGTTCGGGTTGGCGAGGTGGTTGGCGGAGGCGATGGCCGCGGCGGTGCTGTGGTGCCGCGCGGCAATGCCGCCCAGCGTGTCGCCCGCCTTCACCGTGTACGTGCCGGCCTTGGCGGCGGGCGCGGCCGCAGGTGCGGCGGCGGCGATGGGCGCGGTCACGCCCGGTTCCGGGGCGGTGGTGGGTGCGGGCACGGCCACGGTGGGGCCGGCGCTGCGGGAACCCTCCAGCTGCACCTCATCGTTCTGCGGGTTTTGGACGCGGTCGCTCACCCAGCTCATATCCAGCTTGCCGTTGTTGATGTGGCAGGATGCCAGTGCCGCGGAGGCGGCGGCCAGGATACCCAGTTTGAGGGATGTCTTCATGTTCACGGTGGGGTTGGTGGTTAGCGCTTGCGGCGGTTGCTCTTCTTCTTGGAAGACGACTTCTTGGTGGTGGTGGAGGCCTTGCCGGGGATGCTGATCTTCTGGCCGGCCATGATGGTGCTGCCCTTGATACCGTTGTGGTCCTTGAGCTGCTGCACGGTCACGCCGTTCTTGGCGGCGATGGAGGAGAGGGACTCGCCCTTCTTCACCGTCACCGTCTTGGAGGAGCCGCCGGAGGAGGTGGAGGCGCCTCCCTTCTTGCCGCCGGTGGAAGCCTTGTAGCCCTTGGGCGTGTAGCGCACCTTGATAATCTGGCCGGGACGGATGACGTCTCCCTTGATGTTGGAATCCTTGCGGATCTGCTCAACAGTGGTGTTGCTGCGCTGGGCGATGACCGTCAGGTTGTCGCCCGGGCGCACCTTGTAGGTGACAATGGAGGGCTTGGCGGGCGAGATGCGGCGCTGTGCCTTGCCGCCCTTCTTGCCACCCTTCCTGCCGCTGCTGCTGCCGGCGGAGGTGTGCTCCACGGGCGGCACGGGCGAATCCAGGTTGGTGAGCGGCTCGTTCTCCACCAACACATCGTTGCCGGCAAGGGCGGCGGTGTTGGCGGCATCCGGCTGGTGCTGGGAGGAGCCGCCGCCCGTGGCTGCCGCGGGCTGGTGCTGGCTGGAGCCGCCGCCGGCCACCGGGCCCTCCGGGATGGCGTAGTTGTTGCGGTCGTGCGTGGTGCCGCCGGCGGGCACCTGGAAATCCTCCTCGGAGGCCCACGGCGGTATCACGCCGGGATCCGTGGCATCGCTCATCATCACGGCCTCTTCCTCCCCGCCGGGGTAGGCCGTGTTGCTGGATGTGCAGGACGGGATAACAGCCAGTATCCCGGCTCCCGCGGCAAGTGTCAAAAGGGTCTTTTTCATACGGCGGGCATGATACCAAAATCTCTCCGGGAAAGCAAGCGCATTTCAGTGGTGTAAGACGCGGACGGAAGATTTTTCCGCTTGCCAAAGGCGCGGGGTTGTGTATACTCACCGCGCAGCCCTTCACGGCTGGTACACGTTATGGCAGCTCCGGAAAAACCAATCTACACCATCTCCGTGCTCGTGGAAAACAAGTTCGGCGTGCTCTCCCGCATCGCCGGCCTCTTCTCCGGGCGCGGCTACAACATCCAGGCACTCAACGTCGCCCCGTGCGAGGACCCCAACTACTCCCGCATGACCATCGAGGTCCAGGAGGAGAACGAGAAGCTCAACCACATCATCAAGCAGCTCGACAAGCTCGTGAACGTGGTGGAGGTGGTGGATTTCCGCAACGTGCCCACCGTCTACCGGGAGGTGGTGCTCCTGCGCGTCCGTTTCGGCGACAAGATGCACGACATCATCGACATCTGCAACATCTTCGGCGCCAAGGTGCTGGATGCCACGCACGACACGCTCTCCATCGAGTGCACGGGCGGCGTCTCCCGCATCAGCCGCTTCCTCAACCTCATGGCGGACTACCCCATCGACATGCTGACGCGCTCCGGCAAGATTGCCGTGGTCAAGCCCAAGGACAAGGGACCCAAGCCCGCGGCGGAGGACTAATTGCACCCGGCAAAGCAATTTCCGCTTGCATGTTGTCCGCAGCGGGGGTAGAATACGCGCGTCCGGGGTGCGGCACGCGCCCTGCACGTCAACATTCAACCATATACCATACCATGCCTGTACCTACTCAAGAACAGTACATCAAGATGCTCAACACGGCCAAGGAGAAGGGCTACGCCTACCCCGCCGTCAACGTCACCACCATCGAGGTCATCAACGGCGCCCTCAAGGCGTTCGCGGAGGCCAAGTCCGATGGCATCATCCAGATTTCGCTGGGCGGCGGCCAGTTCGCGTCCGGCACGGCGGTGAAGGATTCCGCCATCGGCGCCATCGTGCTGGCTGAGGCCGTGCACCGCCTGGCGGAGAAGTACGACGTGCTGGTGGCCCTGCACACGGACCACTGCCAGGCCGACAAGATCGACTCCTTCCTGCGCCCGCTGATTGCGGAGTCCAAGCGCCGCATTGCGGAGGGCAAGGGCCCGCTGTTCAACTCCCACATGCTTGACGCCTCCGCCCTGCCCATGGCTGAGAACCTGAAGGTCTCCAAGCAGATGCTCCAGGAGTGCGCCGAGGTCGGCATCGTCCTGGAAATCGAAATCGGCGTCGTGGGCGGCGAGGAGGACGGCGTGGACAACAGCGGCCAGCACGCCGCCAAGCTCTACACCTCCCCGGAGGACATGCTGCTCACCTACGAGACCCTCAACGGCCTGGGCGAGTTCATGCTGGCGGCCACCTTCGGCAACGTGCACGGCGTGTACAAGCCGGGCGCGGTGAAGCTGGAGCCCAAGATCCTGCGCGACGGCCAGAAGGCTGTGATGGACAAGCACGGCAAGGATATGCGCCTGGTGTTCCACGGCGGTTCCGGCTCCGACCTGTGCGATATCCGCGAGGCCATCTCCTACGGCGTGGTGAAGATGAACATCGACACCGACACCCAGTACGCCTTCTCCAAGCCCATCGTCATGCACATGTGCCAGAACATCGACGGCATGCTGAAGATCGACGGCGAGGTGGGCAACAAGAAGGTATACGACCCCCGCTCCTACCTGAAGAAGGGCGAGCAGGGCATCTGCGAGCGCCTGCAGGTGGCCGCCTCCGACCTCATGTCCGAGGGCAAGACCCTGTACGGCCAGATCTAGGCCAACCCGCAACATTTGCATCCATCCCCGCACCCGTTATGGGCGCGGGGATTTTTTTAGTCTTGCCAACGGCGGTCCCATTGTATATATTGCACCCAACCCTATACCACCTACCAACTATGCGTACCATGACACTATCCCAAGGTCTGTTCGTCGCCATGTCCCTGTGTGCCCTGGTATCCTGCGATTCCCAGGATGCCGCTCAAAGGGAACTCATGGAAAAAGGCGTCATCTCCTCCGTGCTGGATGTCGGCTCGCCCGTCGGCAGGAACGCCCTCTGTCAAGCCATCATCCAAGACAACATGGAAATAACGGAAAGGCTGCTGGAAGCCGGTGTGAGCCCAGATGCCAAGGCACCGGGAGAAGACGGTCTCACCCCGGTGCTCGTCATGGCCGTGATGAAGAGGAACGAAGATTTGGCCCGCATGCTGCTCAGGTACGGCGCAAACGTGAATACCCAGGATACGAAAGGCGATACGGCCCTCATGTGCGCCGCCTTTGCGGGGCAGCTCGACATGGTGGAGCTGTTGCTGGACAACAAGGCGGATGCCAACATCAAAAACGATAGTCAATGGACGGCCTTGATGGCCGCCTGCGCCAAATCCGGGCGAATCAGCGACTGGCCGGGGTCCCCTGACAGCCGTTTCGCGATTTTGCCCTCCCCCCAAAGCGACCCGAAGGCGCAGCGCGCCATTGTGCAGGCGCTCCTGAACGCCGGCGCCAAGTCCACCTGCGACAAGCACGGATGGACCCCCGTTGCCATAGCCGCTTGCGAGGGAAGGCCCCAAATGGTCAAGCTGCTGGAAAGCCTTCCCACGGAATACGATGATGCAAACGTGCGGCCCATTCCGCCGCTCATGGCGGCCGCCTGGGCCGGCGAAGCCAAAACCGTGGCCCACCTCATCAAATCCGGCGCCGACGTGAACGGGGGCGTCCACCACGACACTCCCCTCTGCTGCGCGGCCAGGCAGGGCCACGCGGAAATCATCGCCGCGCTCTGCAAGGCCGGGGCGGACCCCAACCTGTGCAATGGCAGGGAAACGCCGTTGTCCTGCGCCGCAAGGTTCAGCCACACGGATTGCGTGGAATGCCTGTTGGACCACGGTGCCGAGCCCAAGGATGAAAAAGCCCTGGAGGCAGCCATCACCAACTTTGACACAGCCACCATCCAAGCACTGCTCGATGCAGGAGCTGATATCAAAACTCTTTCCCAGCCGGGAACACTGCTGAAAAGGGTCGTCTCCTACATGAACCCGCCAAGGTTTACCCATAAGCCCGCCGACGACGCGAAACTCCCCACGATGAAGGAGAAGATGCAGATGCTGGACACGCTGATTGCCGCCGGGATCCGGGTGAATGATTCGCCGGAGAAAATAGGAGACACCCTTCTCCACCTCGTGTTGAACTCGTATTTGAAGTTCGACACCGACACGCGCCTCAAGCTGGCTGAAAAAATCCTGAAGGCCGGGGTGGACATCAACTATGCCGATAAAGACGGAGAAACCATCCTCACCGACTTTATCAAATTCCACAAGACCGGCAGCGATGAGGAAATTCCGCTGGAAAACGTGATGTCCGTGGTCGATTTCCTGCTGAAATCTGGCGCGGATCCCAACACCAAGCTGAAGGGCGGGGACACCCCACTGCATCTCGTTCTTTCCCGTGGATGGTGTCCTGCGGAAGAGCGCCCGCAGATTACGCAGGCCCTCATCAAAGCCGGAGCGGATGTCAACAAGTATAACAAGATTGGTGAAACACCGCTTTATTCCCTCGTATCCCATCTGGTCACGGAAACCGACCCGAAGCAGAGGAAAAGCTCGTTGGAGAGCATCAACATCCTGTTGTCGGCAGGCGCCAACCCCAACGCCCGGAATGAGATTATGCCTCCCCTGCTCCATGTGATGATTAAAGCTACGCTGCTCAACGCAGACACCCGCTTGGAGTTGATGGAAACCCTCATCCGGGGCGGAGCGGATGTCAACGCCCGGGACTCGATGAAAAGCACACCCCTGCACACTCTCATAGAAGAGAGCCATCTCTACGAGGAAGAAGACTTGGCCAAGATGGCCAAGCTGCTCATGAGCGCCCGCCCGGATCTGACAATCAAGGATTACAGGGGAAAAACCGTGCTCGAAGAGCTCAACAACCCGTACGGCGGGCGAGATGAAAAGAAGGCCCGCCTGAAGCGTATCATCAAATAGCGCGGCGCAGAGCCGCGCATGCGCTAAATCTTATTGACATTTCCGCGGGTTTACCTACAGTATGGTGGAGCGTGAAGATGCCATTGACAGTGTGCGCGGCGGCGGCGCTGCTTATTCCCGCGGGTGCGCCCGCGCAGGAGGCGCCGGCGGCCGCCCCGGAAGCCCCCGCGGAAACCACGGCGGAAACCGCCGCGGACGAGGCGGTGGATGAGGACGGCAACACGCCGCTCATCCGCGCCGCCATGCGCCTGAATGGCCTGATGCGCATTGGCAGCCCCGTGCCGCCGGAGGTGTGGAAGGAGGCGGAGGACGAGGTGTTCCGGCTGCTGGCAGGCGGTGCAGACCCCCTGCGGGAGAACAACCGCGGGTGCAACGCTCTCTTCTTCCTGCTCGCGAACCCCGATTGGGTGGAAAGGCTGCGCCGGGAGAACCTGCTGCCGCCGGAGCTCGCGGTGCGCATTCCCGCCGGGCGCACGGAATTCCTGCACTACATCTCCCAGCGCGCCGCACAGGCGAGGATGCCCTATACCCTCTCCCTCGGCGACCGCGAATACTTGTCCAGGCGCTACTGCCAACCCGCCTACGGGCGGTGCCGCGACCTGGTGGAGGAGCTGCTGAACGGCCACGGGCTTACCGACGAGGACACCGCCGCGCTGGCGGACGCCCTGGAGGTCATGCGCGCGGCGGATGAGGGAAAGGCGGGGGACTACATCGATTCCCTGCCGCTCTGGCAGCACGGGGAGCAGATGATGCAGCCCGTGCCGCTCGCGCTGCTCCAAGCCCTGCAGGACACCCGCTGGAAGCCCAACGTGGCGAACATCCGCACCGCGCTGGACAAGCTGGCATCCATGCTGCCCGCCAGCAGGGAGGACATGATAGACTGCGCGGCGGCGCGCCCCGTGCGCGTGCTGCTGCACCTGCTGGTGTACCAGGAGGGCCCCCGCGCCATGCCGGAGCTGGAACGCCTGGCCAAGGCGTACGATCCCGATGCCGCGTGCGCGGCCATGGAGCTGATGCTGCAGCTGCGCGGCGGCCGCTATCTGCCGGAGCTGCCGCTGGAACCCTCCACCCCGTTCGAGCGCCTGGCGGAAGCCTACCGCGTGGACGATGCCGTGTACCACGGCAACTGGCGGGAGCTGGACCCCGCCGCCATCCTGCGCGCCGCGGAGTGCATGCGCTCCCTTGAAGGAACCCCCTGCCCCCTCCACGCCGCCATGCTGGAGGGCATGGTGAAGGACGGACAGCTGGCGGTGGCGGAGGACGACGCGCTGAACCTGCGCTACCGCTACGAGGAAATCGACGAGCCCGCGCCGCGCCGCTGCATCCTCTCACACATCCTCGCGAAGTACGACACCTACTTCCCGACACACCCCGCGCCGCAACCGCAACAGCCGTGAGCACCCCGAGCACCAGACGCCCGATCAACCCCGGCCACATCCACCAGGCGTGCGGCGCGGCGGCGCTGCTCTGCTGCGTGCCCCTGCTCTTCCCCCACTGGCTGCCCAAGGGCTGGGATTTCCTCAATCCGTACCTAGGCGCGGGCATCATGGCGGCGGCGGCGCTCTCCCTGCTGGTGATGGCGGTGGCCGTGGCGGCGCAGCTGGCCCGCCTGCAGAACCTGCGCGCGCTGTGGCAGGCCGCCTCCTGGGCGGGCGTGTGGTGCTGCGCGGCGGGCATTTTCGTGCTGCTGGCGCTGGCGGCGGATGTGCCGCCGCCGGCCGTGCCGCAGAAGCTGGAACCCATCCAGGCCACAGACACCCTGCACAAGCCCAACGAATCACTCCTGGGCCCCGCCGGGCTGGCCTATCCCATCACCACGGACGGCATGCCGGAGGACCGCCTGGTGACCGCACCCAACCTCACCGCTCTGGAGGAGAGACACACCGCCATCCTCAACGAGTACATCGACCGCTCGCCGCGCTGGCGCCCGAACGAGAACAACGACACCTTCCACTCCAAGGCGGGCCACCTGGTGCTGGTGCCGCCCACCGCCGCGGGCGCGCCCGGCCTGGTGCACGCCGCATTCCGCCGCCTGGTGGGCGGAACCAAGCTGCCGGAGGGCTACACCGTGTGCAAGCCGGGCGACCCGCTTCCGCAGGATGTGCTGGAAGGCAAGGCGCAGATGCCGGACCTGGCGCTCGATTTGGGGCGCGACCACTACCTGCTGCTGGCGTGGCGCGGCGCACCGCACGCGGGCACGGCGGCCAAGGCGCTGAACGCCGCCATCACGGCGGTGGACGAGCGCATGGCGCCGCTGGCGGCGGCACCCACGCACGAGACGCTGCTGCGCATGCTCGGCGAGAACGCGGCCATCCCCGGCAGCGCGCCGGAGATGCGCGTGTGCTCCCCGCCCGCGCAGGAGGGCTGCTACCAGGCGGAATTCTACGTGAACCCGCACGAGCCCGGAACCCTGCAAATCTTCTTCCGCCGCATGGCGGACAACGCAACACTGCGCACCTTCACCCTGCCCGCCCGCTACTCCGACAAGGCGGACGAGCTATTCCGGCACGACCTGCCGGGCTCCCTGCGCGAGTGGGAGCGCGCCGGCAACAAGCTCAACAACCTCTTCCCCAGGAACACGCCGCTCTTCGTGCTGTGGGAGGACAAGGGGAACGAGTTCGCCGGCGTGGCGGTGGAGCTCTGGTTCGCGCCGGACGACACCGACCACCCGCGCCGCCTGCTGCTGCGCCGCTGCTACAACATGCAGCCATACTCCGCCAAGCAGGAGGCCGATATCACCGTGCCCGTGCAGGAGGACCAGGCCAAGCAGCAGCCCAGGCTGCCGGACCTGCGCCGCCTGCTGCCGCGCATTATGTCATGACCCGCCCTTGCGCGCATGCGCGGCTGCGGGTATCATGGTTCGCACATCCATGTTGGACACCTTCCTTTCCTACCTGAACACCGCCTGGCTCATCTTCCTGGTCGTCATGTTTTTCAACGTGATGATATTCGTGCATGAGCTCGGGCACTTCCTTGCCGGCAAGTGGCGCGGCGCGCACATCGACCGCTTCCAGATCTGGTTCGGCAAGCCCATCTGGAAAAAGACCATCAACGGCGTGCAGTACGGCCTCGGCTGGATTCCCGCCGGCGGCTTCGTCTCCCTTCCCCAGCTGGAGGACATGCAGGCCATCGAGGGCCAGGCCAACGCCCCCAGGGACCTGAAGCCCCTCAAGGCGCTGGACAAGATCATCATCGCCGCCGCCGGGCCCATCTTCTCGCTGCTGCTGGCATATGTGTTCGCGGTCATCGTGTGGTGCACGGGCAAGCCCGTGGGGGATATCGACACCACGATGGTGGGCATGGTGCCGCCGGATTCCCCCGCCGCGCAGGCAGGCATCCTGCCCGGAGACGTCATCACCGCCGTTGACGGCACGCCCGTGCACAAGTGGGCCGGCAACATGGAGGGCGTGCGCGAGCTCGTGGCCCTCAGCGAGCACGAGTCCATCACCTTCGATATCGACCGCACCGCGGAGGACGGCTCCGTGAGCCACCTGCAGCTGCAGTGCGGCTACCGCCTGCCGGACACCAAGTGGTGGCAGCGCGGCGGCATGCGCCAGGTGGGCATCCTGCCCGCCGTGCCCTGCGTGGTGGGCCGCGTGATGCCCAACTCCCCCGCCGCGGCCGCCGGGCTGCAGGAGGGCCAGGTGGTCACCCACCTCAACGGCAGCCGCATCCACACACCGCTCGCCGTCATCCAGGAGGCCTCCACCGGGAACGAAATGCAGCTCACCCTCGCCAACAGGGACGGCTCCGCGCAGAGCGTGCACATCACCGCCGCCATCCCGCAGAACTGGCAGGGCAAGGAGGGTGCCAAGCCCATCCTGGGGTTCACCTGGGGAGACCCCGAGGGCGCCGTCCGCCTGGAGCACCCCACCCCGCAGGCACAGGTCAACCAGAGCCTCAAGTGGATGGGCGACACCCTGGCCAAGGTGGCCGCGCCCGGCAGCAGCGTGGGCATGGAGCACCTCTCCGGCCCCGTGGGTATCGGCAACTACCTGTACAAGATGCTCAACGCGGAGTACGGCTGGCTGCTCTTCCTGTGGTTCGCCGTGGTCATCAACGTGAACCTGGCCGTGCTCAACATCCTGCCGCTGCCCATTGTGGACGGCGGGCACGTGGTGCTGGGGTTCGCGGAGCTCATCGCGGGCCGCCCCGTCAGCGGCAAGATCCTGGATTGGATCCAGGGTGGTTTCCTCTTCCTCCTCTTCGCGTTCTTCCTCTTCGTCACCTTCAAGGACGTGGGCGACATGGTGGGCGGCAAGGAGGACGCCGCGGAGAAGCTGCCCGCTCCCGTTTTCGCACCCGCACAGCCTTAACCCCCTTCACCTGCCATGCTGCTTGACATCAAACAATACGGCGACCCCGTGCTCCGCGCGGTCAGCAAGCCCGTGGAAACGGTGGACGACTCCCTCCGCGAGCTCGCCGCCAACATGCTCGAAACCATGTACGAGGCCAACGGCATCGGCCTCGCCGCGCCCCAGATCGGCGTCAACCTCCGCCTCGTCGTCATCGACACCCAGGAGGACGAACCAGAAGAGGGCGGGGAGCCGGAAACCGCCACCGTCAACGGCGTGGTCCGCCCCGTGGCAGACATCATGCCCCTGGTCTTCATCAACCCCACCCTGCAGCCCTACGGCAAGCAGCAGCTCTTCACGGAAGGCTGCCTCAGCGTGCACGACATCCGCTCCAACGTCAGCCGCCTAGACCACGTGAAGGCCACGCTCACCACCCTGGACGGCACCGTGCTGGAAATTGACTGCGGCGGCCTGCTGGCACGCTGCCTGCAGCACGAGTGCGACCACCTGGACGGCTTCCTCTTCACGGACCGCGTGTCCTCCGCCGCCAAGATCACCCTCAAGAAGAAGCTCCAGCGCCTCGCCCAGTGGAGATAGGCGCGCCGACTTCACGATTTGCCTGCCTCGGCGTAGCGCGCTGCGCGAAGACGGGTACATTGTACTTCCCAATGGCGCACGCACTTGTGCGCATTTGACTTGACAAACAAATGCCGTTTTGCTACTAGGTGGGCGTAATAGTCACGTCATGGTGCAACGCTTACAGAGAAAGCCCCTCGCCACCCAACTGCTGGAGCAGTATGGGCCCGGTGCCGTTTTCTCCTCGTTCGATTTCCGTGACAGCGGGTATGCGCTTTCCTCCGTCCGCAGTACCTTTTCCCGCATGTCGCGCAGCGGCGCTCTGCTGCGTCTTTCCGGCGGATACTATGCCGTGCCGCGCATCAGCAGGTTCTCCGGGCGCTCAATGTATCCGGGCCCGGAAGCACTTGCCGCTGCGGTTGGGCGGCGGTACCGTTCCAAGGTCATGCCCTCCGGGGCTATCCTGGCCAACAAGTACCAGCTTTCCACCCAAGTGCCGGCCAAGGATGAATTCTTGGTGGCGGCTCCGCCCAGGCGCATTCGTCTCGGCAAGTCTCAGGTCGTTTTCCTGCGCGCCTCCAAGGCGGAGCTCCGTTTCGCCGGAACCCTGCGGGGCGAGCTCTCCGCGGCGCTGCAATACATGAAGTCCACAGGCATGGATGACGACGCCGTGCGTTCAGCCTTGGCTCGTGCCCTCACCGTCAAGGGGCGCCGCGAACTGGAGAGCTGGGCCCCCTCGGCACCCGCATGGATGCGCCCCCTCATTATGAACCTGCCGGTATGACACCCTTTCACAGCCTGGATGTCCAACAGCGCGCCGATGCGCTCAAGGAGGCAGCCGAGCAACTCGGCATCCGCGCCTTTTTCCTGGAGAAGGACTACTGGGTGTGCCTGGTCCTGGGTTTGCTCTTCTCTCACGGGGAACTCGCCCCGCATCTCTGCTTCCGCGGCGGCACCTCCCTCTCGAAGGTCTATGGCGTGATCGGGCGTTTTTCCGAAGACATCGATATCGAACTCTCGCCATCTTTCTTTGCCGATTTGTCGCCGGAACAACTCCCCCTGCCCGGCGATTCCCATTCCCAGGTGGAAACCAAGCACAGGAAGCTGCGGCCGCGCTACCGCGCCCTCATGCAGCAAACCCTGCTTCCCTATCTGCAAGCAGAATTCGCACGCTTGGGCATCTCCGGCGTGCGCTTTGAACTGCCCGGACTGGATAAGGCCAGAGACCCGTATGTGTTGATGATCCACTACCCCTCCATCGTCAGCGAGGGTATCGTGGGCTATGTGACTTCCGCCGTCAAGCTGGAATTGAGCGGGCGCGCGGATGCCCGCCCCGCCGCCCCAGGCTCGGTTTCTCCCTATATCGGCAGCGTTTTCCCCGTCTTCAACACTCCCCTGCAACTGAATGCCGTCCTGCCCAGCCGCACACTCTGGGAAAAGGCGTTCATCATCCATGAAAACAACACCCGTGCCGCGCGCGATCCCGAGTTCGCCATTCCCGGACGCCTTGCACGCCATTACTACGATTTGGATTCTCTCATCCGCCACGGCTGCTACGATGCCTCGCTCTTCCCCGAGGTCTGCCGCCAGCGCGATGTCAATTACCATTACGGCTGGACCGATTACGACCGCCTCACTCCCGCTGCCATGAATATCGCCCCGCCTGACAACCGCATGTCGGAGTGGAAGGGGGATTATGCAAAGATGCAGCCTATGCTCCGCCATGAGCCGGAGCCGTTTGAGACCCTTTTAGGCAGGATTTTGCGCTTTTGGCAAACCAATGCCTAAAGCCCTTCCCGCACCCTACGGCGCGCAAACTTCCCGATTTGTACATTGTACTTTGTACTCAGTTGATTTTTTGTGGTAGGTTCTCCGTGGCTGCAATAAAATACAGCCACGGAG